>JAMIFL010000096.1:0-5514 GCA_035906295.1 Alphaproteobacteria bacterium
GCCATGCGGCAAATCCTCTCGCGCGCCTTCATGGTGTCGTCCGTCATCTTCATCCTGTTCTCGTCGCTCTGCGCGGTCCTGTGGGTCGGCGCCCATAACGTGATGGACGGGTCCATGACCCCCGGCGCGCTCACTTCCTTCGTGTTCTACGCCGCCATCGTCGCGTCTGCGTTTGGGGTGTTGGGCGAGGTGGGCGCCGCCGTCTTCCGCGCCGCAGCCGCCCTTGAGCGTGTGCGCAGCGTGCTCAACCTGCAACCCTCCATCCGCAATCCGCAGGCCGCCACGCGCCCCGAAATGCTCAGCGGCGCCCTGACGCTTGATGGCGTAAGCTTCCGCTACGGCGACACAACCGTGCTCGATGACGTCAGCATCAACATCCGCGCCGGTGAAACCATCGCCATCGTCGGCCCCAGCGGCGCGGGCAAAACCACCATCTTCCAGCTTCTCATGCGCTTCGCCGACCCCGCCCGCGGCCGCATCCTGCTGGACGGCCACGACCTGCGCGGCCTCGACCTGGCCGCCCTGCGCGGCGCCATCGCCTACGTCCCGCAGGACGGTGCGCTGTTCTCGGCGTCGGTGCGCGACAACATCCACCTCGGCAACCCCGACGCCACCGACGAACAAATCGAAAAAGCCGCCCGCGACGCGCAGGCCGATGGCTTCATCTCAGCCATGCCCGAAGGCTATGACACCGCCATCGGTGAACGCGGCATGCGCCTGTCCGGCGGCCAGAAACAGCGCATCGCGCTCGCCCGCGCCTTGTTGAAACCATCCCCCGTCCTGCTGCTGGACGAAGCGACCGCGGCGCTGGACTCCGAAAACGAACGCGCCATCCAGATGGCCGTGCGCGCCCTGCACGGCAAGCGCACCGTCCTCATCATCGCCCACCGGCTTTCAACGGTGCTTGAGGCTGACCGTATCTTCGTCATGCACGAAGGCCGCGTGGTGGAAGAAGGCACGCACACCCAGCTTGTCGCCAAAGGCGGCATCTACGCCCGCATGTGGGACCAGCAGTTCGCTTTGGCCGAAAACCGCGCCCGCGCCGCCCACCCGGATATTTCCGGCTCCGTCCACTAAGGGAACCAAATACCCGTATTTTCGTTATTTCTGAAATAAGGAGATTAAGATGTCTGACTGGACCGAATGCCCGAACTGCAAAAAACTCATCGTCAAAGGGTCGATGAAATGCGAACAGTGCGGCTGGATCATGCAGGGCTGACAAGCCTGACCACCTTGGCGAACACGCTGGGCAACCCGGCTTGGCCCGGGTCCGCGTAAAAATACCCTTCGGGCGTTTTCTCAACCGTCGCGCGCACCACCCGCAGCGTCAGTTCGAAATGCGTGAACACATGCTTCACGCCTGCCTTGTCGATGGACTGCACCGCGAACCCCTCAAGGTGCTTCTGTTCGCCTTCGCCCCAGCCCGACGTCGGCAACCCCGCCATGCCGCCCAGCAACCCTTTCGCCGCCCGCGTCTCTATTAAAACGCGGCCTTTTTTATCTTCCACCCAGTAAACGAAACCCTGCCGCTTGGGCCGCACGGCCTTCGCCGCGCGTTTCGGCAGCATGTCCTGTATGCCCGCCTTCCGCCCTTCGCAAACCGGCATCAGGGGGCATATCACGCATTTGGGCGTCTTCGGCACGCACACCGTGGCCGCAAGGTCCATGATGGCCTGCGGCAAATCGCTTGGCCGCGTATTGGCCGGGGAAAAATAAATCGCCGCCGCCCGTTCCTTGATTTCGGCTTTCGCCGCGGGCAGGGGCGTCTCGATGGCGCATACCCGCGTCACCACGCGCTCCACGTTCCCGTCCACCACGTTCGCAGGCACGCCATACGCAATGGCCGCAATGGCCCCCGCGGTGTAATCGCCGATACCCGGCAACGCTTTCAGCCCCTCAACCCCGCGCGGAAACGCCCCGCCGAAATCGTTCGCCACCACTTTGGCGCAGGCATGCAGATTGCGCGCGCGGCTGTAATACCCCAGCCCCGCCCAGTCGCGCATCACGTCTTCGGTGGGGGCGTCCGCCAGCATGCGCACGCTCGGGTACTTCGCCGTGAATTTCTCGAAATACGGCTTAACCGCAGGCACCGTCGTCTGCTGCAACATGATTTCCGACAGCCAGACGCGGTAAGGGTCCGGGTGCGCCGCGCCCTTGTGCCGCCACGGCAGGTCGCGCGCGTGCCGGTCGTACCACGGCATCAACAGGCCAATAAATTTTTGGGCATCCATGCCCCATTCGTGTAGCGTACCCGCGATGTCCGGTCCAACTCTCATCGCCAATATCCTGCCCCGCGCCTCCAAGGCCATTCTGGGGAAGGATAAATCGCGCGCCCGCCTGTCCATGGCGCGGCTGATCGACCAGTGGGCCGAAATCATCGCGCCCGAAGACCCGCTGCTCGTCCGCCCCGTTCGCGTCGGCTGGAAGAAAATCCCGGGGGAGGAGGGGCAGAAAGCCTCCGAAGGCACCCTCTACATAACCGCCCCCTCGGCCCTCGCGCCCAAAATCACCTTTCAGGAAACCATCATCGTCGCCCGCGTAAACCGCCTGTTCGGGCTGGCCCCGCATGCATCCGTACGTCGCATCAACCTGTCGCACGACCGCCTCGCAGCCCCTCTTAAAAAGGCCTATCGCGCCAAAATCCCCATGGGCGACGACACCCGCGCCCTGCTGGAAACCGTGGACGACCCCGTCCTGCGCGAACGCCTGTCGGGGCTGGCAGACGCCATGGCCTCCGAAAAAGGCCCGCAAAGGTAAGGGGCAAATCGCCCTTGCAATAAAATTGAAACGCTTTACAACTATTATCCGAAGCTCATAGATACGTTCATAAGCGTCACGCCGGAATCTTTCGGTGTGTTTTCCCGATGGGCTGGGGGGCCAATCATGAAACCCATGAAAGGCAATATCAAAGCATACTCCGACGCCGTCAGCGCCGGCTTTATCGAAGGCCATGATGGCCGGAACTACCAGTTCAACATCACCGACTGGTCCGGCACAGCCGTGCCGGTCAGCGCCGAGGAAGTCACCTTCATCGGCGGCAACAACCGCGCCCTGGAAATCAAGCAGGCTTGAATGCATGACGGGCGGCAACAGGCCAAACTTGCCTGTCGCCCGTGAAGCTGCTATCCATCCCGCCTGAAATTCAAACCGTCTCAGGTGTATCCCTATGGCAAAAGTAAACTCCATCACGCTGCGCGCGGGCATGGTCGTCGAATACAACGGCAAGATCATGATCGTGCTGAAGCACGAAATCATGCAGATGCAGCAGCGCTCCGGCACCATCCAGCTCGACCTCCGCGACATCCGCACCGGCAACAAGGACTCGGTCCGCTTCAAGACCGGCGAAATGGTCGACCGCGTCCGCCTCGACCAGAACGACGCCACCTACCTCTACGCCGAAGGCGAAAATTCCGTATTCATGGACACCAACACCTACGAACAGACCGCCATCAGCAACGAATTCCTCGGCGACAAGGCCGCTTTCCTGCAGGAAGGCATGAAGGTCCAGATTGAATCCTACGAAGGCGAACCGCTCTCCGTCGAACTGCCCTCCACCATCGTGGCGACCATTACCGAAACGGAACCCGTCGTAAAAGGCCAGACCGCGGCGTCTTCCTACAAGCCCGCCATGCTCGACAACGGCGTGCGCGTCATGGTGCCCCCGCATATCGACAGCGGCACCCGCATCGTCGTCAAAACCGAAGACGCGACCTACGTCGAACGCGCCAAAGATTAAGGAGTTCTAAGACATGGCTTTAACCCCGCCACTCGTCACCGTGATGATCAAGGCGGCTGAAGCCGCGTCCAAATCCCTTGCCCGCGACTTCGGCGAGGTGGAACAGCTTCAGGTCTCCAAGAAAGGCCCGTCCAACTTCGTCACCGCCGCCGACCAGAAGGCGGAAAAGACGCTGCATTATTCGCTGTCCAAATCCCGTCCTGAATACTCCTTCCTCATGGAGGAAAGCGGCAAGGTCGAAGGCAAGGACCCCAATAAGGTCTTCATCATCGACCCGCTGGACGGCACCAACAACTTCCTGCACGGCATCCCGCACTGGGCCATCACGCTGGCCGCTGTCGAAAACGGCGAAATCATCGCCGGCGTCACCATGGATGTGGTCCGTCACGAAATTTTCTGGGCCGCCAAAGGCCTCGGCGCGTTCCTGGGTAACAAGCGCCTGCGCGTTTCCGCCCGCACCGATATGGACATGGCCATGGTCACCTGCGGCAGCCCCGCCAAGGGCCGCGGCGACATGCCCCAGTTCATGAAGGACATGCAGGCCGTTCTGCCCAAGGTGTCCGGCATGCGCCGTGGCGGTTCCGCCGCGCTCGATTTGGCCTACGTCGCTTCCGGCCGCACCGAAGTTTACTGGGAACGCGACCTGCAGGCATGGGACGTCGCGGCGGGCATTCTCATGGTGCGCGAAGCGGGCGGTCAGGTCTCCGAAATCGACGGTGGAAAAGACCCGCTGTACGGTGGTTCCATCTTGGCATCCAACGCCGCCTTATATCAGGATATGCGCAAACTCCTGGCCTGAGGAAAAGCGATACCTATGAACCGTGGGTTTGCCCTGCTGTTGACGGCGGCGGCGTTGCTTGGCGCAACCCCGTACGTCATCCCCGCGTACGCGAAGGATGCCGAACCCGCGCCCAAAGTCCCGTTCTCCGCTTTCCGCAACAAACCCATCCTCAACCTGCTGCACGGCGAGGGCGATGCAAAAACCGCGCAGAACACCGTGGTCCAGGCGCCCGGCAAGGCGCTGGTCGTTACGCCCATGGTCAGGCCGCAGGTGAAGCCCAGTGTACCCGCCGCGCCCGCGCCTTCACTGCCGCAGCCCAACAGCGTCATTCCCATCCCGGCCTCGCCGCCCGTACTCGCTATCGATACGCCCGAGGCTGCCATCCCCGAACCTGAAGCCCCCCTTGCGCAAGCCCCGCGCCCGCCTGTGGTGGATGAACAGGCGGTCCCGCCGGAAGCCGCAACCTCGCTTACCTTCATTGCCGGAATCCCCGTTCCGCCCTCCAAGCCGCCCGTGCCGGGGGCCGATGCAACCGGGTCCGGCCCCGTCATCGAACGCATTCAGGCCGTGCGCGTCCCCACCGTCGACCTGCCGCACGAACGCGACTATGAGCGCCGCAAGGCCGAACCGGAAGAAGACGACGACGCCGAAATCCAGCCCCAGCAACCCGGCTTCTGGGAACGCCTGCGCCCGCGTGAGCGTGGCCGCATCGACGATAACCGCACCGCCGGCACCCTGCGCGGCTCTGATGTTGACGATGGAAGCGACAACCGCACCCCCGGCCTCAACGCCCCCCCGCTGGAAGAAGCGGAAGGCGTATCCCCCGTCCTGCTGCCCGGCAACACCCAGATCGTGGCATCGCCAGACTATGTCCACCAGCAGCAGGTGCAGGGCGGCGAACTGCCGCACGAAGCCATCGTCTTCTTCCAGGAAAAAAACACCGAACTGGAAGTGGGCCAGCTCGACGTCGTCGAAAACGACGTGCTGAAACTCCTCG
>JAMIFL010000097.1:0-7122 GCA_035906295.1 Alphaproteobacteria bacterium
CGCCGCCGCCCGTGTGGGCGCGCAGCACTCGCAGTGCTACGCCTCGTGGTACGGCCACATCCCGGGCCTGAAGGTCGTGGCCCCGTGGTCTGCCGCCGATGCCAAGGGCCTGATGAAGGCCGCCATTCAGGACCCGAACCCGGTTATCGTTCTTGAAAACGAAATCATGTACGGCCAGTCCTTCGAATGCCCGGCCAATGACGACTTCGTGGTACCCATCGGACGCGCGCGTGTTGAACGCGAAGGCACCGATGTCACCATTACCGCCTTCTCCATCATGGTCGGCAAGGCTTTGCAGGCCGCTGAAAAGCTGGCCGAACTGGGAATCAGCGCCGAGGTCGTGAACCTGCGTTCCATCCGCCCGCTGGATAGCTGGACCATTCTTGAAAGCGTCAAGAAAACCAGCCGCATCGTTTCAGTGGAAGAGGGCTGGCTTTATTCCGGCATCGGCTCCGAAATCGCGGCCATCGTGAACGAACACGCGTTCGACTACCTCGATGCCCCGGTGGCCCGCGTCGGCGCCAAGGACGTGCCGCTGCCCTACGCCTCGAACCTCGAAAAACTCGCACTGCCGCAGGTTGACGACATCGTCGCCAAGGTGCGCGAAGTGGTGAACAAGTAAAGAAAAACGCCCGCCGAAGTCCGGCGGGCGCTTTCGATAAAAGAAGCCGATATGTCAGCGACGAACCGGAACCATGACCAGACCGCCCATCTTGCGCGCACCGATGCGATGCAGGCCAAGGTTTACGTCGCGGCCGATCATCTTGTCGCCGGCCGTGAAATTGCCCATCAGGCAATCGGTCGCCACCTGCGCGGAAACGCCAGCGGCTTCGGCCAGCCGGTTTGCGAGGCGGGACAGGGCGCCGCGTTTCAGGCGGGTGGTCGGCACGAAAGTCGGATTGGTCATTTGAAATCTCCCGGTTATGTTTTTGTTGTCTGTTGTTCTGACAAGCTTGCGAGAGTCCGGAATTTCTTTGCAAGAAAGAAAACATCTCTTTCGACGGTTTTTTTGAATAATAAAATTACCAACTTCACAATTCACAAACTTACCTTGCCCGCTTAACGGAGATACCGATGCCCATTTCCATCCTCATGCCAGCGCTGAGCCCCACGATGACCGAGGGGAAACTCGCCAAGTGGACCAAGAAGGAAGGCGATAAAATCAAGCCGGGCGAAGTCATCGCCGAAATCGAAACCGACAAGGCGACGATGGAAGTCGAAGCCGTGGACGCTGGCGTCATCGGCAAAATCCTCGTGCCCGCAGGCACCGAAGGCGTGCCGGTCAACAAACTCATCGGCGTGCTGCTGGAAGAGGGCGAGGACAAAGCCGCCCTCGACAAATACCTCGCCAACGATAACAGCGCGAAACCCGCTGCCGCCGCAGCACCGGCCCCGGCTGCCGCGCAAGCCGCGCCCGCTGCATCGGCCCCTGCCGCTGTGGCACCCGCCACGCAACCGTCCGGCACGCGCGTCTTCGCAACGCCGCTGGCCCGCCGTATTGCAAAAGATAAAGGCATCAACATCAACACGCTCAAAGGCACCGGCCCGCATGGCCGCATCACCCGCGCCGACGTTGAAGGCGCGAAACCGGGGGCAGCTGCACCGGCTGCGGGCGCTGCCCGTTCGGCCCCCGCATCCTCCGGCCCCGGTGCGCGCCAGCTGGCCGACATGCTGGGCATGTCCTACGAAGCGCAGCCGCTGTCCGGCATGCGCAAGACCATTGCGGCCCGCCTGTCTGAATCCAAGCAGACCATTCCGCATTTCTACCTGACCACCGATTGCCGTATCGACGCCCTGCTGGCAGCCCGCAAGCAAATCAACGACAGCGGCAAGGATAAGTACAAACTCTCGGTCAACGACTTCGTCATCAAGGCCGTGGCCGTGGCGCTGATGCGCGTACCTGCCGCCAACATGGCATGGGGCGAAACCGAGGCGCTGCAATACAAGAATGCCGATATTTCCGTCGCTGTTGCAACGCCCACCGGCCTTATCACCCCCATCATCAAGGCGGCTGAATCCAAGTCGTTGGCGGCCATTTCGTCGGAGATGAAAGACCTTGCCGCCCGCGCGCGCGACGGCAAGCTGAAACCGTCCGAATATCAGGGCGGCACCTTCTCCATCTCCAACCTCGGCATGTTTGGCGTGAAAGACTTTGCCGCCATCATCAATCCGCCGCAGGCCTGCATTCTGGCCGTGGGCGCGGGGATTGAGCAGCCGGTGGTCAGCAACGGCAAAATCGAAATCGGCACCGTCATGTCGGTCACTTTGTCCGTCGATCACCGCGTTGTTGACGGCGCGGTGGGTGCGGAATACCTCAAAGCCTTCAAGGACTGCATCGAAAACCCCGTCATGATGCTGGTTTAAGCGGGGGCAAGGGAGCATGCGTATGGGCAAGAAAAGGATGAAGGACGTGTATAACGCGACCATCACCGGCGGCCGCGGCCTCGATACGCTTGCAAAAACTTTCACCCGCATGGGCTTCAACACCCATACCAGCGAGGATACGAACGGCAGGGTCACGCAGGTGACCATCAGCGATTACACAACCGACATGGCGCACGAGGTCGTGGGCTTCTTCGGCATCAAGGGCTGGCTGCTGGGCCGCGAACTGAAAGTCGGCGTCCGCCGCCGGGTGCCCGTATAACATGCGCGTCGATTGGCAGACCTTCACCCGCGGCGACCAGAGAGTCGAGGCGCAGTTCTTCTCGCCCGACGGCGTACCCGAACGCCTCATCCTCTTCTGCCCGGGCTTCCCGGGTCGCGGCGGCACCATGTTCGAACAGCGCCACGCGGGCGCACTGGCCGAAACCGGCGCGGTCGTCTGCGTCATCAAGCACGCCGGTACACGCATCGACGGGCCGGACGCACCGTTCATGATCAACAACGGCGCCCGCCTGATGCGCGCGCGTAAAAACAACGAAACCCATATTGGCGGCGGCCCGTCCACCGTGGCCCGGTGGCTGGACGAACCCGCCATCGTGCTGGACGCCCTGCGCGACGCATTCCCGCGCATAGACGTCATCGGCAATTCCTTCGGCGCGGTATCGGCCCTGTGGTCGTTGACGCGGACCGGCGCACCGCTTGATAAAATCGGCGCATTGCTGCTCTATGCGGGCGCGCAGGGCGTGGACAGCGACCCCATCAAGGGCATCATGCGCATCTGGAACCCCATCTTCCTGGCGACGCCCGCCATCTGGGAAAAAATCACGCTCGATTCCCCCATCTCCATCGCCGCCACCATGAAAGAGGCCTATGGCGACATTGCCGCGAAAGCCGCCATGCTGCCCGCCCATATTCGCCTGCGCTACCTCGTCGTCACCGCCGACGAACTGCTCAAGGTCGCCGACAGCGAACATTTCCGTGACAGCATCATGCAGGGCAGGGGAGAACTGCACCTCGACACGCTCGACCGCGCCTACCCGTCCCATGGCCTGCTGGCGCACGACACACCCGATTATCCGACTGAAAAACTGATGGAGCTTTTGCAATGACGACCGAACAATCTTTTGACGTGGTGGTAATCGGCGGCGGCCCGGGCGGCTATGTCGCAGCCATCCGCGCGGCCCAACTGGGCATGAAGGCGGCGGTCGTGGAAGCAAACCACCTTGGCGGCATCTGCCTCAACTGGGGCTGTATCCCGACCAAGGCGCTGCTGCGCTCGTCCGAAATCAACCACCTGCTGCAACATGCCGAGCAGTTCGGCTTTAAGATCGAAAAGTATTCCTTCGACTTCCAGAAAATCGTCCAGCGTTCGCGCGGCGTCGCCAAGCAGCTCTCAGGTGGTATCGGCCATTTGCTGAAGAAGAACAAGGTCGCCCATATCGACGGCTTCGGCAAACTGCTGGGCAAGGGCAAGGTTGAAGTGACGAAGGACAAAGCCGTTGTCACGACGCTGACCGCCAGGCACATCATCATCGCCACCGGCGCCCGCGCCCGTGTGCTGCCCGGTTTCGAGCCGGACGGCAAACAGGTCTGGACCTACCGCGAAGCCATGACGCCCGAGGCGCTGCCGAAATCCCTGCTGGTCGTAGGCTCCGGCGCCATCGGCATCGAATTCGCATCCTTCTACCGCAACATGGGCGCTGACGTGACCGTCATCGAAGCGGTCGACCGCATCATGCCGGTGGAGGACGATGAAATCTCAGCCTTCGCGCGCAAGCAGTTCGAAAAACAGGGCATGAACATCCTGACCGGCGCGAAATTGCAGAAGCTGGATAAAGCCGCCTCCGGCGTCACCGCCCATGTCGAAATCAACGGCAAGGTCGAGAAGCTTCAGGCCGAGAAAATCATCATGGCCGTCGGCATCTCCGCCAACACCGACAATATCGGCCTTGAGAACACCAAGGTGAAGCTGGACCGCGGCCACATCGTCACCGGCCCTTATCTCACCACCGACGAACCCAACGTCTACGCCATCGGCGATTGCACCGGCGGCCCGTGGCTGGCCCACAAGGCAAGCCACGAAGGCACTATCTGCATCGAGAAAATCGCAGGCTCAAAAGACGTGCATCCGATGAAGAAGGAAAACATCCCCGGCTGCACCTACGCCATGCCGCAGGTGGCGTCCGTGGGCCTCACAGAACGCGCGTGCAAGGAAAAGGGGCTGGATGTCAAAATTGGCAAATTCCCCTTCATCGGCAACGGCAAGGCCATTGCATTGGGCGAGCCGGAAGGCATGGTCAAAACCATCTTTGATGCCAAAACCGGCGAATTGCTGGGCGCCCACATGGTCGGCGCGGAAGTGACGGAGATGATTCAGGGCTACGTCATCGGCAAAACCAACGAGATGACGGAAGCCGAATTCATGCACACCGTCTTCCCGCACCCGACTTTGAGCGAAATGATGCACGAAAGCGTGCTGGATGCGTATAAACGCGCCATCCATTTCTGAAACAAAAAGCCCGGGCGAACCCCGGGCTTTTTACTGGAACGGCTGCAGGCTTACTGGCTGAGGCCACCGCCGCAGAATTTCTTGGACAGAACAGGCATGATGCCGGAGAAGCTGAGTTTCCAGCTTTCCTCGACGCATGCGGCCTCCTGGTCAGCGGCCAGCGCGTTGGGCCGAATGCTGCCAGCGGGAACGGGGTCGATGCCCGTGTTCGGAATGCTTTGCGTGTTGACCGCGATGGGTTCCGGCCTCAAGCGGTCGGGTGAGGACGCGCACCCGGCACAGGCCGTGGAAAAGGCCAGCATCAAGGCGGGAAGGGTTTTTTTCATTTTCATCATAACCATAATAATTGCATATTTATAAAGATATACGCAATAAAAACAAAAGAATGCCCGAAAAAGCTTTGGTTTCATGGATGTAATCCCTTTGCGGAATCCGCGCTGCAGTGTCGCAAACATCGTTCGTGACTTGTGGCCTGCGATGGGGCTAATCTGCCGCACATGACCTACAATCCCGATCTCCTCGAACCGGCCAAACGCCACCCGGAAAAGCAGAAAAACCCGGACCGTCCCTCAGGCAAGAAGCCTGACTGGATTCGTGTGAAGGCCCCGACATCGAAGGGGTACGAGGAAACGCGCGACATCGTCCGCAAGCTGCATCTGACCACCGTGTGCGAGGAAGCGGGCTGCCCCAACATCGGCGAATGCTGGCAGAAGAAACACGCGACCTTCATGATCATGGGCGAGGTATGCACCCGCGCCTGCGCTTTCTGTAACGTCGCCACCGGCAGGCCCGATGCGCTGAACCCGTTTGAACCCGCCAAGGTCGCCATCGGCGTCCAGAAAATGGGGCTGAAACACGTCGTCGTCACCTCCGTCGACCGTGACGACCTCGCGGATGGCGGCGCCGACCATTTCGTGAAAACCATCAACGAAATCCGCCGCCTTTCCCCCGGCACCACCATCGAAATCCTGACGCCCGACTTCAAGAACAAGCCCGGCGCCACCGAAACCGTCGCCCGCGCGCGGCCCGACGTGTTCAACCACAACCTCGAAACCGTGCCGCGGCTTTACCCGTCGGTGCGTCCCGGCGCACGCTTCTTCACATCCCTGCGTCTGTTGCAGGAAGTGAAGGAAGTGGACCCCACCATCTTCACCAAGTCCGGCATCATGGTGGGTTTGGGCGAAACCAAGGAAGAGGTGAGCCAGGTCATGGACGACCTGCGCGCGGCGGATGTCGATTTCATCACGCTGGGCCAGTACCTCCAGCCGACGCCGAAACACCACCCGGTCATGGACTTCGTAACGCCTGACCAGTTCGCCGATTATGAACGCATGGCGCGCGCCAAGGGCTTCCTGATGGTATCGGCCACGCCGCTGACCCGTTCATCCCACCACGCGGGGGAAGACTTCGAGAAACTGCGCGCTGCCCGCGAAGCGAAGCTAGCGAAAGCATAGTTCGAAGCGAAGTTAGCGAAGGCGTAACCCATAATCCTGATGTCATTTTGGGGTTAAGCTTGATGCTGTTTTGAGGCATCATGACGGGATGGAAAAGAGCGCTCTTCAATACGTCAAATTGACCGCCGGCGATTTCGCGCCGATGTTCCGTCAGAAATCATCCAGCAACGATGAATATAATTTCGATACCGCCGCAGGGCGGTACATCGTGCTGGCCTTCTTCATCAGTTCCGCGCATGACTGCGGGCGCAGCATGCTGTCGCTGCTCAACACCCACCGCCGCATGTTCGATGACGACAAGCTCGCCTTCTTCGGCATCACCCACGACATCGAAGACCAGTCCCGCCTGAAAGAGCAGATGCCCGGCATCCGCTACATCTGGGACGTCGACGGCACCGTCGGCCGCGCCTACGGCTCCATTCCCGCCAATGTGAAGGTGGGGGAGGGCGAAGTGACCATGCGCCCCGTCTGGTACATCCTCGACCCTGCCATGCGGGTGCGCGCCGTGTTCGACGTAAAACCGGACGGCAGCGATGTCGGCGAGGTTGCCGCCTATCTGGAAGACCTGCCCGCCATCGACGATTACGCGGGCGTCCCCATCCACGCCCCCGTCATCATCCTGCCGCAGGTGTTCGAGCCCGAATTCTGCCGCCAGCTCATCACGCTTTATAAAACCGAGGGCGGGCAGGAATCCGGCTTCATGAAGGAACGCGACGGACGCACCTTCATGCAGATGGACCACGCGCATAAACGCCGGTCCGACGTGTTCGTGGAGGA
>JAMIFL010000098.1:0-9245 GCA_035906295.1 Alphaproteobacteria bacterium
ACGGTGCGTAACGCCGGCGTTCATGTCTGGGGTGACAGATCGTACGGCATGGAGCTGCATTACGGGCAGGGCGGAGCGCAGAGCAGCGCATGGGCCACGGCGATTTTCGGTCGCGGCGGTGGCGGGGCGTCCGACCCGGTGGCGCTGCGCTTCGGCGCATACCCGACCAACAGCACGGCGCAAAGCGCGTTGCTTGAATACATGACGATCCTGAACAACGGGCGCGTGGGCATCAACAAGGTGGCGCCGGCGTACCAACTGGACGTGGGCGGTTCCATCAACGGCACGTCCATCCTCGTCAACGGCGTGCCGGTGGCGTCGTCCACGGATACGTACTGGTCGAGCGCCGGTTCGGGGAACATCTATTACAGCGGCGGCAGCGTGGGCATCGGCACGAATACGCCGACGGCGAGGTTGCATGTGGTCGAGAACATTGCCGGCGGCAGCTACATCATTCAGCGCAATACCAACGCGGCTGCCAACGCGTTCACGCTGTTCGGCATGCAGAACGATTCGGGGACGACCAATTCCCTGAACATGTTCCTCAACTCCTCTGCGCGGGTCGCGGATGGTGGGGTGAATACCGCGACCATCCGCAACGACCTCGGCGCATTGCGCCTGCAGGCTTCGGGCGGGTATGACAACGCGCTGGGCATCAACATTGCGGCGACCACGAACTACGTGGGTATCGGCGGGTTGCCGGTGGCGGGGCGGCAGATGAACGTGGCGGCGGCGGCCAACACCGACGGCGTGGTCGTGACGATGGACCCGAACGGCGGCGGTACGTCGCAGTTCGTGGCGCTGAGTTCCGCGGGGTGGGTGCGCATTGCGGCGAAAAGCGTGAACGCCAGCTTCAGCCCGCTGACGCAGGACGGGGATAACCGCATCTCGTTCTCCGGCGGGGCCATCGATACGGGCGGGCTTGTCATCGCGGCGCATTCGTCGTCGCCCAAGGGGCTTCGGATTGACGGGGTTTCCGGGTATATCGGCGTCGGCACGGCCACGCCGGGCGCGCGGCTGAGCGTCAATGGCGGCGTGCAACTGGCGAACGACGCGGATACATGCCCCGGGGCTTCGAACGTGAAGCTTGGGACGATGAAGTTCACGACGGACACGCTGTCCGTATGTAAGACGACGGGCTGGGCCGCGGTGGGCGCGGGGGGCGGCGGGTCTTCCTCCGGCGCTGCGGGGTATGTGCAGGTTTCGGGCGGGTCGGGCGCATTCACGGATTCCGGCGCCACCGCCAACCAGCAGTTCTTCTGGGACAATACGAATAAGCGCCTGGGCCTTGGTACGGCGACGCCCGCTGCACGGCTGCATATCCTGAACGCAGGATATTCTTCGGCGCAGATCGAAGGCGGCACGGGGGCAAACGACTTTGCCGACCTGGCCCTGAAGCGCGGGAACGAATGGTGGTGGCTTTCGCACCGGACGACGGGCGGGCTGCAGTTCATCCGCTCCGGCGATAACGGCTCGACCTTCTCGACGCCGATGGTGATTATGCCCAGCGGGAACGTGGGCATAGGGGTTGCTGCACCTCTCGCCAAGCTGCAGGTTTATGGCGGCACCGATTTCGGCTGGCCCGGGGCGACCGGCACTGGTACGGGCGGGGTCAACACCAAATTCTCCGTCAGCGGCGGGGATGTGGGGATGAACTTCGGCATCCATACGTCAGGCCCGACGTGGATTCAGGCGCAGCGCTACTCCGACAATTCGAACGTGTTTCCAATCATGCTCAACCCGAACGGGGGGAACGTGGGGATCAACACCACGGGTGTCAGCAGCGTTCTTTATGCGGCGCTGGTGGTTAACGGCGGCGTTCAGCTCGGCAACGACGCGGATGCCTGCCCGGGTTCGTCCAGCGTGAAGGTCGGCACGATGAAATTCACGTCCGACACGTTGTCGCTTTGCAAGACCACGGGCTGGGCTGCCATCGGTACGGGCGGCGGCGGGGCGTCGAGCGGTACGGCCGGGTATATCCAGTTTGCCGACGGTTCGGGCGCGTTCAATAATTCCGGCGCCACCGCCAGCCAGCAATTCTTCTGGGACAATACCAACAAGCGTCTCGGCATCGGTACGGCGGCGCCGAGCGTCAACCTGACCGTCGTGGCCAACAACGATACGCTGTATGACGGAACTCTCCAGCAAATCAGCGGGGAAGGGGCGGCCATCCGGGTCGTCAACAATTCGCTGGTGGACGGCACGTTCTCGCAAATCGCTTTCGCGACCCGCGCAACGAGCGCAGGGGAAAGCCGCATCGTCAACGTAAACCGCGGGACCGGCATCGCCGACCTGGCGTTCGTGACCGATAATAGCGGCATGAGCGAGAAGATGCGCATCATGGCGGGCGGCAATGTCGGTATCGGCACGATAGCGCCGACCCAGAAGCTGCACGTCAACGGCTGGTTCGCCGTGGGCGGCGCCAGCCCCGGCGTGTGGACGACGAACGGCAGCGACATCCTGCTCAATACCGGCGTTACCAACAGCGTTATCTACCTGCGACCGAACGGGCAGGGCAGCGACACGGGCGGGTACATCGCCAGCGTCGCAAGCGGGCATACATTCTGGGGTACGTCAGCGGCCAGCATGAGTATCAAACCGGAGGGCAGGGTCGGCATCGGCACGACGGCGCCGACGGCGCCTCTTGAAATCGTCAGCGGGTCGTACAGCCCGATGCTGCTTCTCAGCGGCAACGCGACCACGGACAGCACCGCGCGGCAAGGGCTTTTCGGCACACGGCACTACACGCTGGCAGAGGAACCGTTCATCGGGTTCCAGGCGTATGTGGATGCGGCGTCGAACGTGGCTTATATCGGCGGCGGCACGGCAACGGGTAATGCCGCGACGTCGATCCGTTTCAACACGGCGGCGAACACGACCACCGTGCAGGGAACCGAGCGCATGCGCATCGAGGCAAGCGGCAGCGTGGGTATCGGCACGACGGCGCCCAGAGGCAAGCTGAACGTCTACGGCACGGGCCAGACGACGACGGCCATTGATACGACAACGGGCGACATGGGCAACATGCTGGTTGTGCAAAGCTCCAACATCGCCGCGGGTGACGGTGGCGGTGTTGTGTTCGGTACGAGAACGGTGGGCGGCTCCAGCGACGGTCTGTGGGCGGCCATCAAGTCCATCGCGGTTAGCGGCAGCAACTATTCGGCGGGCGACCTTGCTTTCAGCACGCGTACCGTCAGCACGGACACCGCCCTTTCCGAGAAAATGCGTATCATGGCCAGCGGCAGCGTGGGGATCGGTACGCTAACGCCTGCGTCGCTGTTGCAGGTGGCGGGAGGCATTCAACTGGCGGATGACGCGGGGGCCTGCCCGGGTGCGTCGAGCGTGAAGGTCGGGGCCATGAAATATGTGTCCGACACGTTGTCGCTGTGCAAATCGACGGGGTGGGCGGTTATCGCGGCAGGTGGCGGGCAATCGTCCGGCGTGGCGGGGTATGTGCAGGTTTCGGGCGGGTCGGGCGCGTTTGCGGATTCGGGCACTACGGCGGGGCAGCAGTTCTTCTGGGACAATACCAACAAGCGCCTCGGCATCGGTACGGCGACGCCGGCCAACTCGCTTGAGGTGGGCAAGACGGATGCGGACACCATCATGCGCGTGGTCAACTATTCCTCCACCGCGGCGCGTTACCCGCAAATCCGTATCCAGAATTTCAGCGGCGGGTTTGGCGGGCATCCGGCGCTTGAGATGATGGCGGCGCGCGGGACGTCGGCGGTGCCGGCGGCGGTCGCCAGCGGGGATGTGCTGATGTCGGTCGCGGGCTGGGGTTACGGCGGCAGCGCCTATGACGACGGCGCGCGCATCACGGCGGTGGCGGAAGGCGCGTTTACCGCGACCAGTTCGCCGACAGGGCTGACCTTCAACACCACGGCGTCCGGCTCCACTGCGCTTACCGAGCGCATGCGCATCAATTCCGCCGGTAATGTCGGTATCGGCACGGCGGCGCCTTCGGATAGTTTGACGGTTGTTGGGCGTATCCGGTCCACGGATTACATCGAGACGCTGAACGGGTATGTCGCCAACCTTTATTACAATGGCGGGTTCAAATACCGCGGGGCCGGGTATGCGTACTACCTGTCCATGCGCAGCGATGCCTCATCCACTTCCATGCAGGTTTATCCCACGGGGGCTGCCGATGCGGCGGCTACGCCGGTCATGGCCATGACGTGGCTGGCTTCGGGGAACGTGGGCATCAACCAGACCAATCCGAGCGAGAAGCTTGAGGTGGCGTCGGGCAACGTGTTCATCAACCCGGGGGACAGCAATACCGGCGTCGTGTCGCCCAGCCAGACGCAGGGCATACTGCGTTTCAACAACCGCTACGATACGACGGGCAATTATACAGCCAACAAGATCGTGCTGTGGGATGACGGAACGCAGCGTTATGGCTTTGGGGTTTCCTCGGGCAATTTTGCGATGCTGTCGGGCGGCAACTATACCTTCCTGATAAATCACAAGGATGAGACGACGCCGGGCACGGTTGCCATGCAGATCAACAACACGACGACGTCCGCGGGGCGCGTGACCATCAACGGCGGCGCCCAGATCGGCGCGGATGCGAGCTGCGTCGCGGCCAAGGCGGGGATGCTGGCTTACAACAGCAACGTGTTGCAGCTTTGCACGCCTTCGGGCGCGTTCGTGACGGTGGGGTCCACCGCGTCGACCGGCGGGGCCACGACCAATACCGGCACCACCATCAACTGGACCAGCGCGGACGTGCAGAGCACGTCGGCAAGCTGCGGGGCGATGACGTTCTCAGGCATGACGGATGGCGGCATTTACACGCTGACGGTTGAAGGCACGTCGTCGGCGACGTGTTCGTTCACGCATGCGGGCCTCGTGTTCAAGCTGCCGCCGAACCATGGGGCCACCACCGGCAGCAAGATGACGCTGTACCAATTCGTGCGCCGCGGGACGAACGTGTTCGTCACCTGGGTTCCGGGGTACTGATGAAGGGCCGGGGATGGCTATGGGCCGTAGCCGCGATATTGGCGCTGGCGCCGGCGGCGTATGCCGCGCCGGTGCTTTTGATGATGAACACGGCGCAGTGGTGGCGTAACTGCGCGACGCTGGACCTCGATTTCCTCAATAACCGTTATTTCATGAACACCAACACCACGTGCAACGGCACGGGCGGGACGGCGTATTCGACCATCGCAAGCGCGATTGCGGGCACGGGGGCCACTTTCTCGCGGGCGGGGACGGTGACGGTGACATCAACTTCGCCTTCGTTCCACGCGGATGCGGGGCAGGGGCAGAGCTGGGTTTCGCGGACGGCTGCCACCAACAACATCACGCCTAGCCGCGTTGCGGGCATTTTCGGCGATGCGGGACAGAGTTTCGTTTCGCGCGCCACGACGGCATACGGGCTGAACGCGACCGCGCCGTTCTACCTTGTGACCGGGCAGGCATGGTCGTCGCGCGCCAGCACGGCCACGTATTACGATTCCGCCGGGACGTTGCAGACAGCGGCCAGCGGGGCTGCGCGCAGCAACGCTTATTATTATAACGGTTCAAGCTGGGTTTTGGGCGGCACACTGGTGGAACCGGCTTCCACCAACCTTGTGCGCAACAGCACGCTTGCTGGCGCCGCCACCGGCACGCCGGGAACGATGCCGACCAACTGGGCGATGGGCGGCATTACGACCGGCATGTCCTACAGCATTGTGGGGACCGGCACGGCCAACGGTGTCAATTACATGGACATCCAGTTTTCGGGGACAAATAACTCCGGCGCCGTCACGTATATCAACGTTTTGTATGAAGGGGCGAGCGCCATTTCCGCAGCGACGGGGGATACGTTCTCGAACAGCGTATCTGCGGCCCTGCTTTCCGGTACGCCGCCGACCGGTATGTATGTGGCGTGGTATCACCGGGACGCCGCCAATGGCGGTCTTGGCTACACCGCGACTGACGTGCCGCGGACGCTTACGTCCAGCCTACAGCGTTATTCCTATACGTGGACGATTCCGTTTGCCGATGTCGCAAGCATCGTACCCTTCGTTTTCTTCACGGTTCAGCCGGGGGATGCGACCAATTTCAGGCTGCGTATCGCGGCGCCGCAGGTGGAGAAAAAGAATTTTGCCACCTCGTTCATTCCTACATCGGGTAGCACTGCTACGCGTGTGGCGGATGCGTATGCGCAGCATGCGGCGGGGTATTTCAATGCCAGCGGGGTCCTGAACTGGGCGAACAATGACGTGGCGCGGTCTGCAGCGTATTACTGGAACGGGGCTGCATGGGTTGCGGGCGGCGGGGCGCTGCTGGAACCGGCGGCGACCAATGGCATTCGCAACAGCACGGGGCAGGGTACGGTGCCGGGGCAACCGGGAACGGCGCCGACCTACTGGAGCGTGCAGAGTACCAATGCGGGCATCCTTACGCAGGTTGTCGGCAACGGCACTGAAAACGGCATTCCCTACACGGATGTGCGATTCTACGGCACGGCGACGGCGGCGGGCGCGTTGCGGGTTTATTTCGACGGCTACACGGCGGCATCGCAGGGGCAGTTCTGGACATTCAGCGCTTATCACAAGCTGGTCGGCGGGTCGTTCGCCAACCTTACGGGGCCTGCGTTCATCATCGATGAAGTCAATTCCGGCGGCACGTATCTCAGTAACACGAACAGCTCGTTTGCTGCGCCGACGTCGGCGGGCCTGGGTACCCAGAGACCGTCGTTCACCACCGTCGTGAGAGAAGCGACGGTCTCAAGAATTTCGCCCTATTACCTGATGAACTACAACAACGGCGCGGTTGTGAACGTCACCGTGCGGCTGGGGTTGCCGCAACTGGAGCAGAGCGTCACGGCGACGTCGCCCATTCCCACGGGCAGCGGGAGCGTCACGCGGGCGGCGGATGTTTTCGGCCAGCAGACGGCGACGCATTATTCAAGCACCGGGCAGTTGCGTTACCCGGCGGGGAACACGGAACGGCTGGATTACAGCTATAACGGGTCGACATGGGTTTCCGAAGGCGCGCTGATTGAACCGGCGCGGACGAACCTGGTGGCGGACTCACTCGGCGGTACGGGCGCAGGCCCGTGCGCGAGCTGCGATTCGCGTCTGGTGCCGAGCAGCACGGTTGCGCCGGACGGGCAGAACATGTTCTGGAAGTGCCGGGAAGGCGTAACTGCGGGTGCAACATGCCGGTGGAATTTCACAACCCCTACCATCAGCGCATCTACGACGTATACCGTTTCCGTTTATGCCAAGGCAGCGGAGCGCAATGTTTTTACCATGCTGGCTGCGGATAATAACGGGGTTGCATCAACGATTGTGAACCTCAGTGCCGGAACCTCGACGGTCTGTTCCGCCACGCTGAGCACGCAAACCGCTATCGAAAATGTCGGTAACGGCGTTTACCGGGTGTCGATGACGTTTACGACCACGGCGGGCATCACCGACCTGTATTTTGATTTCCGCATGTCGAATGTGACGAACCCCTCAAACTGTGTCGGCGGCAGTAACTACACGGTGGGCGGGGTCAACGGCATATTGTTCTGGGGCATGCAACTGGAGCAGGGTAACGAAGCCTCGTCCTACATTCCCACCAACGGCGCCGCGGCGACGCGGGCGGCGGATGTGTATACGGCGCAGGCGGGGGCCACGTATTACGACAGCAACGGTATCATCCGGACGGCTGCGGCCAACACGCCGCGCATGGAGTACGACCCGGAAACATTGCGCCCGCGCGGGATACTGATTGAACAGATCAGGGTGAATTATATCACGAACTCGCAGCAATTCAGTTCGAACTCCGCAATAAGCGTGACCAATAATTACGCCACCGCGCCGGACGGTACGAAAACGGCTGCGCGCCTGCTGGAGACGACTTCCAACGGACGTCATTATGCGCCCGCATATGCCACGGTTACGGCGAACACGGTGTATTCCTATTCCGTGTTCGTGAAGGCGGCAGGGCGCGATTTTGCGTATTTTTATGGCGGTAAGGCCGGTTCGCCCTACACGCGGGGCGGCATGCTGGTGAACCTGACGGACGGAACGTTCACCAACGACGACGTGGGGCCGCCCACCAGCGTTGTAAACCGCAAGGTGGAAAAACTGCCGAACGGCTGGTACCGCGTGATGATGGGCGTGCAGATCGACGCTTCGTCGACCGATGGCTACATGGAAATAGGGGCCTGCACCAGCGGCGGCACCATCGGTACCAATTGCGGCGGCACAGGGGATCCGAGCAAGGGCATTTACGCCTGGGGTTCGCAGATTGAGTGGGGATATTCACCGGGGTCGTATATTCCGACCTTCGGGGCGACGGTTACGCGGCCTTCGGAAATTTTCACCATCCCCACGGGAAGCTGGCATGTTGCGGGGCAGGGGACGCTGGTTGGGGAGGGGATGTATCCGTTCACGCCGGGGCCTTCGCCGACTTATCCGTTCATCGTGTCGCTGGATGACGGGTCGGCCAGCAACGCCATGGGGCTTATGGTGTCGTCAAATTCCACGACGGTATATCGCCCGACGGCGGAGATGGTGAGCACGGCCTACAGCAACTACGTGGGACAAAGCAGCGTAAACTATGTACCGGGCATGCCGTTCAACATCATCACCGCGTTTCAGGCGAACGCGCAGGCGGGGGCGTATAACGGGCAGGCCTTCACCACGCTGTCGGGGCCGCGCACGGGCGTGCCGACGTTTACGCGCCTGAACGTGGGCGCAGGGCGCGGGCTTGGCAACGGGCTGTTCTGGAACGGCTGGATTACCCGCCTGACGTATTTTCCGAGCGTGCAGCCGGATGCGTCGCTTACGGATTACACGCGCTGAGGGCGCCCGGCTGAAACACGCCCGCATGTGACATTTGCAGCGCTGTTGCATGCGACATTATGGCCAGCTTTTTTGTTCATGACGTGTTAACCAAATCGCGGCAGAATGACCTGAATTAAACCACCGCGCGCCGTTCCGGTTGCGCCTTGAATTCAGGAGTTTTTCCAATGGCCGTTGATAAGACCATGAACGTGCTCATCGTCGATGACTACGCGACCATGCGGCGCATCATCCGCAACCTGCTGGTGCAGATCGGCTTCCCCAACATCGACGAGGCGGCGGACGGTTCCGCCGCGCTTGCCATGTTCGGGCAGAAGAAATACGGCATGGTCATTTCCGACTGGAACATGGAGCCGATGTCGGGGCTTGAACTGCTCAAGGGCATTCGTACGGGCGGCAGCGACAACAAGGGCGTGCCGTTCATCATGGTCACCGCCGAAAGCAAGACCG
>JAMIFL010000099.1:0-15854 GCA_035906295.1 Alphaproteobacteria bacterium
TATGGGATTGATCAACAAGCATTTCGATGTGGCCGTTATCGGCCTGGGCGTCTATGGCAGCGCGGTTACGTGGCAACTGGCGAAGCGCGGGGTGAAGGTGGTGGGTATCGACCGGTTCGACCCGCCGCACACCAACGGCTCAAGCCATGGCGGCACGCGCATTTCGCGTTTCGCGACGTTCGAGGGGAAGGCGTATGTCGCGTCCGCCATCGAAACCGCGGCCATGTACCAGAGCCTGCAGGCGGAACCGAAAATCGCCGCTTACCTGCAACGCGAATACAACACCAGCCGCCTGTTCACGCCGAACGGCACGCTGGTGATGGGGCCTACCGGCAGCTTCAACAAGAAGGCGCACAACATCGACAACGCCGTCGCGCAGACCATCACCTTCGCGCAGGACGCAGGCATCGCGCATGAGCTGCTGGACGGGCATGACATCGTGCGCCGCTTCCCCGCGTTCCGCATCGCCCAAAAAGACCGGGCGGAGACGATCGGGTATCATGAGTCCGGTTCCGGCACGCTGTTCCCGGAACGCTGCGTGGATGCGCAGTTGCAAAGCGCGCGGCTTGCGGGCGCAAAAATCCTGACACACCGCGAGGTGACGGACATCAGGCTGGACAGCACCGCCAAGACGCTGACCATGGTCAATGGCGACGGCGATGCCGAAAAGCTGCGCGCAGACCGCATCGTCATCTGTGCCGGAGCGTGGGTCAGCAGCTTTTTGCCGGAGGAATATGCGCGCCAGTTCGACGTCCAGCGCCAGGTGCTGGGCTGGTATCCGAGCCGGGACGCGAAAGATTTCTCCATCCAGAACCATCCCAACTACATCCGTTTCGTGCGCACGGCGAACGGCAGCGTCGATTACTTCTACGGTTTCCCGTCCAACGAAAGGGACCCGGTGAAGGTGGCGCGCGAAAACGGCGTGCGCATCGGCGGCGACCAGAAAGCGCTGCGCCAGACCTGGGAGGGTGAGCTGGACAGTCTTTACGGTTTCGTGAAGCCGTACCTGAAAGGCATCAAACGCAAGGGCGCATTCAGCGCGGCATGCCGCTACACCAAAACGCTGAACGAGCAGTTCCACATCGCGCTGCACCCGTATATGCCCGATACCACGGTGGTGTCGGCATGTTCCGGTTATGGGTTCAAGCATGCGCTGTCCATCGGTGCTGCGCTTGCGGCGGAGATGCAGGGCGAAACCCAATCGGTGGTGGACCTTAAAAGCTTCGGCTGGGAAGCGCCGGTGAAGTTCGATTTTCCGCGCCTTGTTTAAAAATCCCTTAACGAAAAGTTGACAGGGGAAAACCAAACCTGTACTTATGTAAATATAAAGAAACGCCGGATAAACGGCGGTAATAGAAAAAGAATAATAAAAACAAACAGGTGTGTGTGATGGCCCAGATTCCTTTCAACGGTTATGCCCGTAATGAACGCCATGCTTCGACCCCCATTACATGGGCGGACATGAAAAAGACGGCCCCGCTGGCCGCGAAGCTGGGTTTCGCACTGGCCGCGCTGGTCGGTACCGGCGTTGCCGTGGCGCCGATGCTGGGTGAACAGATGCAGGCGGGCATGCGCGCCGATACCGCGCAGCGCATGCAGGCAGCGTCCGAATTGCAGATGGTTGTGTTCAAGCACACGATTTCCAATCCGAAAAACGGCTTCTGAGGACTGGTTCCCGGCCAATAAAAAACCGCCCGTAAAGGGCGGTTTTCTTGTTTTTTACCGGAACCGGCAGGCCGCTTAGTTGCGGTCCTTGCGCTTGCGTTCCATTTTGCGCCAGCGGCGAACCGCTTCAGACGCTTCGCGCTTTTTCTTTTCCGACGGCTTCTCGTAGTGTTTACGGAGCTTCATTTCGCGGAAAACGCCTTCGCGCTGCAGTTTCTTCTTAAGAGCGCGCAACGCCTGATCGACGTTGTTGTCGCGCACTGAAACCTGAACCAAACAAATCCCTCCCTTCGGGGGTCACCTGCGGCCTTGGGCCACGGGGCAAATAGGTTGAACCGGGCGTTTATGCCCGTCTTTGGCGGCAAAAGCAAGTTCGGAATGCGGATTTATGCGGCTTTGGCGGTGATATCGAAGGCCGCGGCCATCAGGGCCGCCGTATACGGGGTGGCGGGGGCCGCGAAAATATCAGCCGCCGTGCCCTGTTCCACCGTTTTTCCGTCTTTCATGACAATCACGTTATGCGCCAGCGCGCGGACCACGCGCAAATCGTGCGAGATGAAGAGATAGGCGAGGTTGTGCTTTTCCTGCAATCCGCGCAGCAGATCCACCACTTCGGCCTGCACGGACATATCGAGCGCCGAGGTCGGTTCATCCAGCACAAGGAATTTGGGTTCCAGCACGAGGGCGCGGGCGATGGCGATGCGCTGGCGCTGGCCGCCCGAGAATTCGTGCGGGTAGCGGTGGCGGGTTTCGGGGTCGAGCTGCACGTCGTTCATGACGTTCACGACGATGGCGTCGCGCTCGTCCGCCGTGAGGTGGGGGCGGTGGATGCGCAGGCCTTCGGCGATGATGTCGGCGGCGGACATGCGCGGGGACAGGCTGCCGAACGGATCCTGGAACACAATTTGCATTTCGGAACGCAGGTCGCGCAAATCCTTGCCGTTCACGTCATGGATGGGTTTGCCGTTGAGTATGATTTTGCCTTGCGCGCGGTTGAGGCGCAGCAGGGCCATGCCCAGCGTGGATTTACCGGAGCCGGATTCACCGACGATGCCCAGCGTTTCACCGGCGCGGATGGTGAAACTGACGCCGTCCACCGCGCGCACGTAATCGGCCACCCGGCCGAAGAACCCTTTGCGGATGGGGAAGTGGACCTTGATGTCGTCCGCCTGCATGACGATGGGGGCATCGCTGCCCAAGGGCCGCGCCATGCCGCGCGGCTGGGCCGCCAGCAGCTTTTGGGTGTAGGGGTGCCGGGGCTGCATGAACACGTGTTCGGTATCGCCCTGTTCGACGATTTCGCCGTGCTTCATGACGGCCACGCGGGTGGACATCTTGCGCACGATGGTCAGGTCGTGGGTGATGAGCAGGATGGCCATGCCCAGCTTCTGCTGGATTTCCTGCATCAGTTCCAGTATCTGCGCCTGCACGGTCACGTCCAGCGCGGTGGTGGGTTCGTCGGCAATCAGGATGTCGGGGTTGTTGGCCAGGGCCATCGCAATCATCACGCGCTGGCGCTGGCCGCCCGAGAGTTCGTGCGGGTAGGCGCCAAGGCGGGTTTTAAGGCGTTGCAGGCCCACGAGGTCCAGCAGTTCGAGGACGCGCGCTTTCGCTTTTTCGCCGCGCATATTGCCGTGCACGGTCAGCATCTCGGTAATCTGGCGTTCTATGGTGTGCAGGGGGTTCAGGGCTGTCATCGGCTCCTGGAAAATCATGCCGATGCGGGTGCCGCGAATGGCGCGCATCACGCTTTCGCCCTTGCCGACGAGGTTTTCACCCTCGAAATTCACGGCGGATTTTTCGCCGTACTGCGTGGTGTTTTTAGGCAGCAACTGCATGATGGACAGGGCCGTCACAGACTTGCCGGAACCGGATTCACCCACCAGCGCCAGTGTTTCGCCCTTGCGCAGGTCGAACGAAACGTCCTTCACGGCATGGAAGGTGCGGTCCTTCCCGGTGCGGAAGGTTACGTCGAGATTGTGTACGCTGAGGATAGGCGCAGTCTGGAGCATGCCCAAAACTATATAGGGCGGGTGGCCCCAGTCAAAGCAGTTTGCGGCGTTTCAGGGCCGCTTCGGCGGACAGCACCTTGCGCGCATCCCCGGTAATGCGGGCGTCTATCGACTGCAAATCAGCCAGCGACAGCTCATCAAGGCGCACGCCTTTGGACTCCGCCAGTTTCACGGTGGAGCCTGAAATATGGTGCGCGTCGCGGAACGGCACGCCCAGCGCCTGCACCAGCCAGTCGGCCAGTTCGGTCGCGGTGGCGTAACCGCCTTCGGCGGCGTCGCGCATCACGTCGGCATCCACGCTCATGCCGCCAATCATGCCTGCGGTGGCTTCGAGGCAGAGGGAGAGGGTATCGACGGAATCGAAGGTCGCGGCTTTGTCTTCCTGCATGTCCTTGTTGTAGGCCAGCGGCAGGCCTTTCATGACGGTCAGCAGGTTGATGAGGTTGCCGTTCATGCGGCCCGTTTTGGCGCGCACCAGTTCGGCGGCGTCCGGGTTGCGCTTTTGCGGCATGATGGAGGAGCCGGTGGAGAACCCGTCACTCAGGCGGATAAAGCCGAATTGCGGGGTGGACCAGAGCACGATTTCTTCCGCGAGGCGCGAAAGATGCGTGCCGCAGATGGCGATGGCCGAGAGGATTTCGAGCACGAAGTCGCGGGATGACACCGCGTCCATCGTATTCGGCATGGGCCGGTCGAAGCCCATGGCCCTGGCGGTCATGGCGCGGTCGATGGGGTAGGAGGTGCCGGCGAGGGCGGCGGCGCCCAGCGGGCTTTCATTCAGCCGCGTACGCGCGTCGAGGAAGCGGGCCTTGTCGCGGTTGAGCATTTCGACATAGGCGCCGAGGTGCAGGCCCAGCGTTACCGGCTGCGCCACCTGAAGGTGGGTGAAGCCGGGCATGATGGTTGCGGTGTGCACGTTGGCCTTGGTCTGAATGACCGTGACGGCGTTCTCGATTTGCGCCACGAGGCCGTCGAGCGCGTCGCGCAGCCAGAGACGGAAGGAGGTCGCCACTTGGTCATTACGCGAGCGTGCGGTGTGCAGGCGGCCCGCGACGGGGCCGATAAGTTCGGCCAGCCGTGCTTCGATGTTCATGTGAATGTCTTCGAAATTGCGGCGGAAGGGGAATTTATCCGCTTCGATTTCCGCTTCGATGATGTCGAGGCCTTCGAGGATGGCCGCGGTATCGCCTTCGGGAATGATGCCCTGTTTACCCAGCATGGCGCAGTGGGCGCGGGAACCGGCAAGGTCCTGCCGGTACATGCGCTTATCGACATCGATGGACACGTTGATTGCGTCCATCACCGCGTCGGGGCCGCTGGAAAAGCGGCCGCCCCACATCTTGTTGCCGGTCATTTTTTACCTTTGGCGTTCTGGATGGAGGCGAACGTCTTCAGGCGCACCGCGTTGATGCGGATGAAGCCTGCGGCGTCCTGCTGGTCGTACCCGCCCGCAACATCCATCGAGGACATTTCGGGGTTGTACAGCGACACGGGGCTGGTGCGGGCGGTGGCGTAGGCCGAGCCTTTGAACAGCTTCACGGTGACCGTGCCGTCGATGCCGTCCTGCGCCTTGGTGATGCAGGTGCGCACGAGGTCCATCTCCGGCGCGAACCAGAAGCCGTAATAGGCGAGTTCTGCGAATTTCAGCGCCATCTGGTCGCGGATGCGCATGACTTCGCGGTCCATGGTCAGGCCTTCGATGTCGCGGTGGGCGCAGTACAGAATGGTGCCCGCCGGGGTTTCGTACACGCCGCGCGACTTGATGCCGACGAAGCGGTTTTCCACCATGTCGAGGCGGCCGACGCCGTGTTTGCCGCCGATGTCGTTGAGGTAGTTGAACAGGTCCAGCGGTTTTTCATGAACGACGCCGGCGGCCTTGTTTTCCACCTTCACCGGAACGCCGGATTTGAAGGTGATGTCGACATATTCGGCCTGATCCGGCGCTTTTTCGGGCGCCACGGTCCATGAATAAATGTCTTCCGCGCAGGCGGTGGCGGGGTCTTCGAGGATGCCCGCTTCGTGGCTGATGTGCAGCAGGTTTTCGTCTTCCGAATAGGGCTTCTTCAGCGTGGCGGTGACGGGAATGCCGTACTGCTCGGCGTATTGCAGCATGTCGGTGCGGCCGCGGAAGCGGTTGAGGAATTCAGGCGTTTTCCACGGGCTGATGACCTTGATGTCCGGTTTCAGCGCGTAGTAGCTGAGTTCGAAGCGGACCTGATCGTTGCCTTTGCCGGTGGCGCCGTGGCCTACGAACTGGGCGTTTTCCTTCTTCGCCACTTCAATCTGCGCGCGCGCGATGACGGGGCGGGCGAGGGAGGTGCCCAGCAGATAGCGGCCTTCGTACAGCGCGTTGGCCTTCACCGCCTCGAAGATATAGTTGGTGACGAATTCCTCTTTCAGGTCTTCGATGTAGACCTTGGAAGCGCCGATTTTCAGCGCCTTGGCGCGGGCGGCCTCGAAGTCTTCCTTCTGGCCGACGTCGGCCAGGAAGGCGACGACTTCATAACCTTCCTCCAGCAGGTATTTCAGGATGACGGATGTATCCAGCCCGCCGGAATAGGCGAGGACGACTTTACCTTTGCTCATGGCACAAACCTTTATTGTTACGGTTTCGGTTTAACGCGGACTTTTGATTTTTCAAGGCACCAGGCCAGAATGGCCTTTTGCGCGTGAAGGCGGTTTTCAGCTTCATCGAAGATGACGCTTTGTTTGCCGTCCATGACGGCGTCGGTCACTTCATACCCGCGGTGGGCGGGCAGGCAGTGCATGAAGATGGCATCAGGTTTAGCCGCCTTCATCAGCGCCTCGTTCACCTGATAGGGGTTGAATTCCCTGATGCGGGCGGCCTGCGCTTTTTCTTCTTCCTCGGTTTTCGCTTCCTTGCCCATGGATACCCATGTGTCGGTTACGACAACGTCGGCGCCGGTCACGGCTTTTTTCGGGTTGCGTTCGACCTTCACGGCTTTCGACTGATAGTCCGCGCCATCGAGCTTCAGGGATTTCGGCGCCGACATGGTCAGCGTGAAGCCGAACAGGCCTGCGGCCTGCGCGAAGGTGCGGGAAACGTTGTTGTCGTCACCCAGCCAGGTCACGTTCAGGCCTTGCAGCTTTTTGCCGTGTTCCTCGATGGTCATGAGGTCGGCCATGATCTGGCAGGGGTGGGAGGCGTCTGTCAGCGCGTTGACGACGGGAATGGAGGCGTGTTTCGCCAGTTCCTCGACGTCTTCGTGCTTCGAAATGCGGATCATGATGGCGTCCACCATGCGGGAAAGCACCTTGGACGTATCGTGGATGGTTTCGCCGCCTTTCTGGCCCAGTTGCATGGAACCTTTGTCCATGACCACCGTGTGGCCGCCCAGTTGCTTGAAGCCGGTTTCGAAGGACACGCGCGTGCGGGTCGACGGTTTGTCGAAAATCATCGCCAGTGTCTGGCCGTTCAGAATCTGGACGTGGCGGTATTTTTCCTTTTTCAGGCGGTGCGCGTTGTCCAGAATTTTGCGCAGCGTTTTCGCGCCCACGTCATTCAGGTTGATGAAGTGGCGGACGGCATCGCCCTTGGTGGTTTTTTTCGTGCTGATTTTTTTCAGCAGTTTCTTGGTCTTCGGCATCGTCGTTTCCTTATGCGGTCAGGGCAGCGCGGGGCGCCTGTACAACCGGCATAAAGGCAAAAGCCGCCGGCGTCACTTTTTTACGCATGAACACGCATTTATACGGGTCGCCCTCAACCACCGTTTCGGCGCTTCTGGCGTAGCCTGCCGCCTCGAAACCCGCGACGCTGCCGGTATTGGCCACGTCGGTCTTGGCGACGATGTGGGTGCGGCCGTATTTGCGGGCGATTGCATCCACCTGTTGCAGCATCATGCGGCCGATGCCGTGGCCCTGATGGTTTTTGGACACGCCCCATGTCTGGACGATCATGCAGTCCTCCGCCGCCATCTGGCCGGTGCCGATGGGGTAGCCCTTGAGGTTCCTGCAGCCCGGCAGGTCGGGGAAGGTCAGCAGGGCCTGTCCCACCATCTGCTTCCCCGCGAAGACGCCGATGCCGACATGCCCCTCCTTCAAATGATTGTGCACGCTTGCGAACATGCGGCGGCGCACCCAGTGCTTGCCGTGCGCGGGCAGGTGGAGCAACACGTCGTGGTGCAGTTTCATGAACTTGCCGACGAGGCCTGTGTCCGGCGTCAGTTCGCGGATTTCGTAGGCGGCATCGTGGAAGTGGGGCGCGGCAGATTTTTTGACGGCTGCGGCGTTGGCGGCGGCGACGGAGAAGGCAGTGTGTTTCATTTCTCTTATCAAAACCCTTAATCGGTTGAATGCTTCAGACAAACCCGTTTGCGCCAGACCGCCTTTGCAAGCGATGTGCGCGATCACCAGCCCTGGATGGGAGGATTCAGCGGGTTGTCGGATAAGAGAGGGTTTTGGATATGGCCATCATTCCCAAGCTGAGGTCACCAAAGCAGGTGATCAGCGGGTACGTCGTCGGCAGTCTGCCGTGTGGATGATGGTGGCCAAAAAGTTCATGCAATCACTATGGGGGGATTCAATAACCTGCTGTCAAATTTAATTTTATTAAGACTTTTGACCAAATAAGGCAGCTTTGCCTTTTTGGTTAATCGCCATATTTCCGGTGACCGCCAAGGGGCGGAAAAGCAGACAGGCTCCCATTCCGGTGAAGGAATAAGGAGCCTGCCATTGCAGCAATAATTTTCTCGAAAAATTACTGCTGTGTCGTGGTGGTGGCGGTGGTGCCGTTATCGTCCACTGAAAGGGTCATGGAGGAACCGTTCGCATTTTCAACTTCGGCACTGGTGCCACCACCGGCTGCGGGCGCCACGCTGTTTTCAGCGCGAATACCTTCAGCCAAATCCGGTGAAGGTGCCGACCGGTTGGTCGTAAAGAAGTAAATCGCAAAGGCCGCAACGGCGACCAGAAGCGCACCCACAATGAAATACAGCGGGCCGTTGTCTTCGCGTTCGACGATCATGGGCGTATCTCCCGTTTTGTTTGAATACGCCTTGCCAACGGGCAAGGGTTGCCCGTTGTTCCTGTTTTTATGGCCCTATTCTTTCAGGGGAAGCTGGGATTCCACGATTTCCGCGAAGTAATCCATGCCGATGGGCAGGATTTCGTCGTTAAAATCATAGCCGGGGTTATGCAGCGTGCGGTTGTGCGGGCTGTTGCCCTCCGCCACGCCCTGGCCCACGCAGATGTATGCGCCCGGCACCGCCAGCAGCATGCCGCCGAAGTCTTCGCCGCCCAGCGAGGGGGCGATGTCGCGGTTCACGTTCTCTTGGCCCAGAATGCGGCCCATGGCGTCCGCCGCGATGACGGTGTGGTCGGGGTGGTTGATGGTGGGGTCGATTTCACGGTCGTAACGCACCGATACCCTTGCGCCGTAAGCGGCGCAGACATCGCTGGCCATGGTCTTGATGCGCTGTTCGATGCTGTCGCGCACGGATGTCGAGAATGTGCGCACCGTGCCGGTGATTTCGGCGTTGTCGGGAATGACGTTGTAGGCGCCCGTGCCGGCATGGAAGTTTGTGATGGACAGGACCGCCATGTCCTGCGGCGCCACCATGCGGGCGACGACGCCCTGTAGGGCCGAGACAAGTTGCGCGCCGATGACGATGGGGTCAACGCAGCGCGCGGGGTAGGCGGCGTGCCCGCCGGTGCCCGCGACCTGAATGTTGAACGTATCGACCGCGGCCAGCATGGGGCCGGGGCGAATGCCCGCGGTGCCCACCGGCAATTGCGGCCAGTTGTGCAGGGCGTAGACGGAATCGCATTTCAGCTCGTCCTTGAACAGGCCGTCCTTCATCATGGCGAAGGCGCCGCGCCCGCCTTCCTCGGCGGGCTGGAAGATGAGCAGCACGCGGCCGTCGAAGTTGCGGGTTTCCTGAAGATATTTGGCGGTGCCGAGCAGGATGGAAGTATGCCCGTCATGGCCGCAGGCATGCATGCGGCCCGGAATTTTGGAGGCCCAGGGCTGGCCCGAGGCTTCGTTGATGGGCAGCGCGTCCATGTCGGCGCGCAGGCCGATGGTTTTGCCGCTGTCGTTCTTCTGGCCTTCGATGATGCCGACGATGCCGGTCTTGCCAAGACCGCGCTTGAAGGGAATGCCCCACTCTGTGAGCTTCGCGGCCACGAGGTCGGAGGCGAAAACCTCCTCATACATGATGCCGGGGTTCTGGTGCAGGTCGCGGCGCCAGGCCGAAACCTCTTCTTTCATGGGGGGGATGGCGTTGCGTCGTGTCATGTCGGGTCCTGTTCTGGGCAACATGATGAGGTATTTTATAAAGCCCGACAATCAATGTGTCTTGGCAATGTGTCTTGGCAATCTGTCTTGGCAATGCGCTCGGCGCGGGTATTGCAGTGCAGCCAGCCTGTTGCTGGACATAAGGTATTGCCGCTTGGCAGGTTTAAATCCTTGATTCTTCAACGATTTATTGCTGCGGCGCATCATGTTCCATACCGTTTTTCCCAATCCGTCCCTCGCGCTCGGCAATGCCATGCTGGTCGTCGTCCACCCCCATAACAACGAGTGCTGCGCCCGGACCGGCCTCGGCACCCCGCAGACGGAGGCGGCGGTGGACGCCATCGCGGCCATCATGCCGCGCTTCGCCAAGGCGGGCGTGCCGGTGCGCGTCGTGTTCGCGGCGGAGGCGGGGCAGGACCCTGAAAAGGCTTATGGCGGGGTGCATCCGAAAATCCGCGCTGCCATGTGTGGCGACATCAAAACCTATCAGGCGCGGGAAGCGTCGGTCTTCACCATCGACGCGCTGCGGGAGGAGATGAACGACACGTTCCGCCGCCATGCGCTGCTGGCGGGGTTCAACCTGTCCGACTGTCTTGGCAAGTCGGCCATCATGGCGCGGTCGCACAAGGAACTGGGGCAGGACGTGACCATACTGAGCGATGCCGCGGCCGATCGTTCGGACATTGCGGAGGCGGAGCTTTACAGCGATTGCGGCATGGGCGAGTCCATGATGTCCATGATGCGCCGCGCGCTCGACATCCGCATGGAGTCGTCGCAGGCGGTGATGCGCAGGCTGGGTATCGCTTAAATCAAAGGGCGGTCTTAAGCGGCGGTTTTTCTGGGGTCGAACGCGTCGCGCACGGCTTCACCCACGAAGGTCAGCAGTGTCAGCATGACCGCGATGCTCAGAAACGCGGCCATGCCCAGCCACGGCGATTCAAGGTTGTTCTTGCCCTGTTGCAGCAATTCGCCCAAGGACGCCGAGCCCGGCGGCAGGCCGAAGCCGAGAAAATCGAGCGAGGTGAGCACCGTGATGGAGCCTGTAAGCACGAAGGGCATGAGCGTCAGCGTCGCCACCATGGCGTTGGGCAGCACGTGGCGTACCATGATGGTGCGGTTGCCGACGCCCAGCGCGCGGGCGGCGCGCACATAGTCGAAATTGCGGGCGCGCAGGAATTCGGCGCGCACCACGTCTACCAATGTGGTCCATGAAAACAGCAGCATGATGACCAGCAGCGACCAGAAGCCCGGCGTGATGATGGACGCCATGATGATGAGGATGAACAGCACCGGCAGGCCCGACCAGATTTCGATGAAACGCTGCATCAGCAGGTCGGTACGCCCGCCGAAGTACCCCTGCAAGCCGCCCGCAGCCACGCCGATGACGGTGGAGACGAGGGTGAGCGCGAGGCCGAAGAGAATGGAAATGCGGAAGCCGTATATCAGGCGCGCCAGCACGTCGCGGCCCTGATCGTCGGTGCCCAGCCAGTTTTCACGGTCCGGCGCGGAAGGGGCGGGTTTGGGGTTGGCGAAATTGATGGTGGCGTAGGAATAGCGCACGGGCGGCCAGAGCATCCAGCCGCCTTTTTGCTGCACAAGGTCCTGTACATACGGGTCGCGGTAATCCGCTTCGGTTTCGAAATCGCCGCCCAGCGTTTTTTCGGACACCATCTGCATGACGGGGGCGTAGATATGCCCGTCGTATTTCAGCAAAATGGGTTTGTCGTTGGCGATGAGGTTTGCGAACAGGCTTAAGGCAAACAGCACCGTAAACAGGATCAGGGAATAAAACCCGCGCTTGTTCGCACGGAATTGTTGCCAGCGGCGGCGGGTGAGCGGTGATACGGCCATGACGGGTATGTTAGCCGCCCTGTCGGTTAAGGCAATCGGTTTAGCCGAATTTCGGCCAATCGGTTTAGCCGAATTCGGCTGTGGCAACCCGTTTAGCCGATTTTCAGGATGGCCCGGCTGCTGGCGGCCACAAGCGGCGGCATTTTGAAGCACCCTTCGCGGTTGCCGTAGGTCAGGTTTTGCCCGTCCATGGTCAGCATGACGCCGCCCGCGCCCTCCACCACGGCGGCGCCTGCCGCGATGTCCCATTCCGCATATTGGCCGAACTGGGGGTAGATGTCGGCCCGGCCTTCGGCCACGGCGCACAGGCGCAGGGCGCTGCTGAGCTTGAAGGCGTGGCGGATGCCGTTGGTTTCACGGAAGGCGTTCAGCGCCGCTTCGTCGGCGGGGCGGTAGGGAATGACGGCGCGGCGTTTTTCAGGCGGCCTTGTGCGCACATGCAGGTGGCGTTCGCGGTGCGGCGTTTCCACCGTGGCGATGCCCTGATGTCCCAAACCTTTGTACATGCGGTTCAGCGCGGGTGCGTAGACCACACCGGCGGCGGCCCGCCCGTTGCGGATGAGGGCGATGTTGACGGTGAATTCCGCGTAGCCGTCGATGAAGCTGCGGGTGGAATCGAGGCTGTCGACCAGCCAGAACGTGCCGGTTGTGCCGATATCCCTGCGGTTCATCACTTTATCGACCGTCTCCTCGCCCACGAACAGGGTTTCGGTGCTGATGGCGCGCAGGCCGGAACGGATGACGTCTTCCGCGTCCCTGTCGGCGTTGCTGGAGGGAGAGAAATCGGCCTTCAACTGGTGCGAGTGGGTGAAGGCCTTGGTGTTGAAATAGCGCATCAGCCCCACGCCTGCGGCGCGCGCCACGTCGGCCATGGCGTTCACCATGGGCCATGTGGGCAGCGGCGTATCCGCCACCGGCGGGCGCTGGGCCGCCGTGATGGCGGGCAGGTGTTTCTTGCGGATGGTGGACTGGATGTCCGCCTGTTCGCCGGCCATGACCTTCTGGCGCAGGCCTTCGGTGGTGAAGCCGTCATAGACCGGAGACGCGTCGGCCTTGAGGGGGAAGAGGCTGACGAGGCGTTGCAGCAGCGCCTCGCGCATCAATTCGTCCGCGGCCATCATGGCGCGGGTGGTTTCGGAATCGCGCAGGGCCATCACTTCACCACGTAGCCTGCGGCGCGGGCCTTGCTGATGTTCTGCAGCATCTTGCCGCGTTTGACGGCGTCAGCGGCGCTTTTAAGGCGGACGCGGGTGAGCAGGTCTTCGGTGGACAGCAGGTTGAAGCCGCGCATCAGGCGCGGGCGGTCTTCCGGGCGCAAGTCTTCAACCAGCTGGGTGATGAGGCGGGCGCGGTGCGGGCATTCGCGGGTTTTGGACATTTATCCTCGGGTATTGAAATCGATGCGGGGGTCGACCAATACATAGGTGATGTCGCTGATGATTTTCAATATTAATCCCATCAGCGTGAAGATGTAGAGGGTGCCGAACATCACCGGGTAATCGCGGTTGATGGTGGATTCGAAGCCCAGCAGGCCAAGGCCGTCGAGGGAGAAGATGACCTCGATGAGCAGGGAGCCGGTGAAGAAAATGGTCATGAACGCGCCGGGGAAACCGGCGATGACGATAAGCATGGCGTTACGGAAGACGTGCCCGTAAAGCACCCGGCGTTCGCCCAGTCCCTTGGCGCGGGCGGTCAGCACGTATTGTTTGCCCAGTTCGTCGATGAACGAGTTCTTGGTCAGCATGGTCAGCCCCGCGAAGCCGGAAATGACCAGCGCTGCGATGGGCAGGGTGATGTGCCATGCGTAATCGAAAATCTGTTTCCACAACGGGAAATCCTCCCACCCGTCGGAGGTCAGGCCGCGCAGGGGGAACCAGTCGAAATACCGGCCGCCCGCGAACAGGATGATGAGCAGAATGGCGAACAGGAACGAAGGCACGGCATAGCCCACGAAAATGACGCCGGACGACCACACGTCGAAGGCCGACCCGTCCTTCACAGCCTTGCGGATGCCGAGCGGGATGGAGATGAGGTAGATGAGCAGCGTCGACCACAGGCCCAGCGTGATGGAGACGGGCATCTTCTCGAAGATGAGCTGGGTTACGCCGACATCGCGGTAATAGCTTTCGCCGAAATCGAAGCGCAGGTAGTTCTTAATCATCAGCCAGAATCGTTCGTGCATCGGCTTGTCGAAGCCGAACTGTTTTTCCAGTTCGGCGATGAAGGCGGGGTCCAGCCCCTGCGCGCCGCGGTATTTGCTGGACGCGCCTGCGCCCTGTCCGCCCTCCGGCGCTTTCACGCTTTGCGCCATGTCGCCGCCGCCGCCGGAGAAACGGGCGGTCGCGTCGGTGGACAGGCCCTGCACCTTGGCAATCATCTGTTCTACCGGGCCGCCGGGGGCGGCCTGCACGATGAGGAAGTTGAGCAGCATGATGCCGAACAGGGTCGGTATAATCAGCAGCAGGCGGCGCAGGATGTAGGCGGACAGGCTCATGCGAGGGAGTGTAGGCGCGGGGTGCGCCCGCGCCAAGTCCCTATCTTAAGGTCGTTCCCGGCAAAAACGGCTTGCCGCTTCAGGGCCGCGCATTCCAGTGGCTTATCATCCACAGGCCGCCCGCGCCTTCCACGACGCTGTATGCGCCGGTGGACATTTTGCGGTTCTGGTCGGTCACAATGTCGGCGCCGTTGCGCGCAATCAGCGGCAGGAAACGCGCGATACCGTTGGATGTGACGATGAGGACGGTTTTTCCGTCATGCACTTTTTCGCAGTAATCGGCGAAGTCGAACCAGCGTTTGCGCAGGACGTCGGGTTGCGGCGACCAGTCGCGCGGCATGGAATTTTCATGTTCCCACTGGCCGAACGCCATCTGGCCGATGCGGGCGACGATTTCGGGATCGGTCTTGTTTTCATCCGGGCCGTGGTCGATTTCGTCGAACATGTCGCTCTGGTGCAGGGCGCGGCGGATACCGGCTTCGGCCAGCGCCGCTTCCGCCGTCTGGCGCGTGCGTTTGAGGCGGGAGGTGTAGACCACGTCGGGCAGCATGTTTTTGTCACGCAGCGCGGCGCCGAGTTTTGTGCCCTGCGCTTTGCCGTTTTCGGTCAAATCAAGGTCGGTGCGCACGCCGATGCGGCGGGGAATGTCGTCGGCGTTGAAGGTGTTGCCATGGCGGGCGACGATCAGGCGTACGGTCATGCGGCCTCTGCAAACAGGGTTTGGGCGCGGGCGAGATCCTCGGGGGAATCGATGCCCGCGTGGATGAGCAGGTCAGGGTGAATTTCGATGCACTGGACGGGCATGCCGTTTTCGATGAAGCGCAACTGCTCCAGCCCTTCCAGTTCTTCATAGGTGCCGGGCTTCAGGTTGGTGAAGCGTTCGAGCGCGGACACCTGATAACCGTAGAGGCCGAGATGCTGGTAGACGGGTGAAAAATCACCGGCTTCGCGCAGGTCTTTCTCTTTACGCATGGCGGGCATGATGTTTTTTGAAAACCACAAGGCGCGGTTCTGCGTGTTCATCACGGCGGTGGTGCCGGAGAAGGGCGTGGTTTTTTTCGCTTCGCGCAATCTGTCCAGCTCGGTCCAGCGCAGGCGCTTGACCGGGGTTGCGACCTTGGTGGCGGGCTGGTTCCAGAATTCGTCCAGCATGGCGCGGATGGCTTCGGCGGGCATCAAAGGCGCGTCGCCCTGCAAATTGATGACGATGTCGTCGGCCAGAAGGCCCATGATGTCGGCGGCCTCGATCACGCGGTCGGACCCGGTGGGGCAGTTTTCGGGGGTCATGACCACGGTCATGCCCTTGTCGCGGCAGTGGGTTGCGATGCGGTCGTCATCCGTGGCCACCGCGATGCGCACGTCGGGGTCGCCGGAAACGGCGTCGCGGGCTTTTTCGTATACGCGCTCGATTACGGTCTTGCCGCCGAGGTCGGCCAAAGGCTTGCCGGGGAAGCGGGTAGAGCCGTAGCGGGCGGGAATGATGATGCTGATGCTCATGCCAAAAACCTTAAGAATCGTACGATAGCCAGTGTAAAGGTATGATGCATCCATGGAAGCGTTAATCCAAACCTTATTC
>JAMIFL010000100.1:0-4802 GCA_035906295.1 Alphaproteobacteria bacterium
CCCTCCGAACGCACCACAGGTGATGCATATGAGCACCGCGTGGTATCAGGGAGCGGCCATGAATATCTGCTGAAGTGTGATACAGGCGAATACGTTCTGAAATCAAAGTATCCCGTATCAAGATTTTTTGGAGAAGACGCTAACACCAAAATCCAAAGCGGATACGAGGATATCTCGCTCAAAAAAAGCTGCGCGGCACATTCAAAAATTTTAGGTTTAGGCAAGTGGTGCTGGGCCAATGGCGGTTTTTTTATTGAATTTGGGAATGAGCATATAAGCTTCCCTCGGCAGGAGATTTTCTGTGAGGACAGAACTGATGAGGCGGGCTTGGAATGTCAATGTATGTGAAGTGACTATGTTATTGATTAAAAAATAAATAAGTTGGCTTTTGGTATGGCTGGCCCAAAGGCAAATTATTATGCCAGAACATGCTAACATGGGATATTCCTGCAGAAATTTGCTCTATCTGTTGTGACCTAGTAGGAACAAGTGGAAACTAATATCTGTTAGTGCGATATGACCAAAACGCTTCTTACCTTTTGTGCTGTTGCCGTGCTGTGGCCGTCGCTGTCGATGGCGCAGGGCATGGATGCGGGCGCGGCGGCGGCCGAGGCGCGGATGAACCGGGACGGGTATCCGTATACCGTGCTGTCGCGCGGGCCGATTTTGCCGCCGGAGGAAAAGCGCAAGATACGCAAATACGTGGCGGAGCAGGAGCAGCGCCGCCGGGCTTTCGAGGCGGACAAGGTGCGCCAGTTCCGCGGCATGTCGGCGGATGAGCGCCGTTACGTCATCGAGACGCAGGGGTTCCCGGCCGGTGCCGTGCCGGGTTACAGGCAGCCTTATTAGGCCAAAGCCGGGCTCGCCTATTTTCTTCCTTAATTTTTTATCAGTATGGGGGCCTCTTAACGGGGTTTCATGCGATTCAGGTTCGTCCATTTTCTGATTGTTGCCGCGATGGCCGGGGCCATCGGCGTTGGCGTGTTTTATGCGCGGTCGGAACGGTTGTCCGACCAGCTTGAGCAGACGCTGGGGTATAGCGGGCAAAAGGCCAATGCGGCCAAGCATGCGTATGCGGCGGCGCAGGTATATGGCGTTGCGCGCGCTATGGGGTTGGGCGGGGAGAATGCGCTGGCGCTTGTCGACATGCTTGGCGTTGCCAATGAGTATGCCGAACGGGTGGTGAAGTTCAGGAAACCGGACAGCGCGGCGGAGCTGAGGAAAGACCTGTACAACAACCGTGCGGGCGTGCTGGCGGCGCAGTGGGGCGAGGGCCATGCGCCGCAGGTTGCGGTTCTGGAGATTGTTCTGAGGCTTGCGGATAACGGGACGTTGATAACGGAGCGTGATGACAGCCCGTTCGATGCTGGGGCCGTGCGTGACGTGGATGCGCCGGTGCGGGCTGCGCGGGTGTGGTTTGCAGCCAATAAAGGCGCGATAGATGCACGTGTGCAGGCGGGGCTGGACAGCCGGTGACAGGTCAGGGCGCGAAGCGGATGGTGCGCAGGATGTGCGCGGCCTCGGTGATGCTGGCGACCGTGTAGTCAGGGTTGGCGGCGTCGAGGCGGGGCGTGTCGAACCAGCCGCCGGAGACGGCGATGCTTTTGAGGTTCAGTTCGCGGGCGACGTCCGGTTCTTCGGTTGAATCGCCGATGATGACGGCGTTTACGCGGGAATGCGCGAGGTCGTCGAAATAGGCTTTCAGGCGGTTGGACTTGGTGAGTTTGAAGCCGGTGGCCTTGCGGTCGTCGCAGGGCGACATCCAGTTGAAACGGTTTGTCAGGCCCCAGTGGCCGAGCTGGTCGAGCAGCACGTCGCGGCGGGTGTTGGAGAGGATGACGTTATGCGCGCCGCGCCCGGTGACGGCGTCCAGCGCCTCGACCACGCCGGGGCGCAGGGCGCGGGCGGCGGGGTGGGCGAGATAGGTGCGGTGGTAGACGTCATCGACTTCGATGTTGCGGGCCTTGAACGCGGCCATATCAATGCCGGCGGCGAGGATGCTGTCGATATACGGCACGGTGGTGTGCGTGCGCGTGTGGGCGGCATCGCGCAGCGGCGGTTTGCCGAACATCGCAAGGATGTCGTTGAAGGCGGCGCGGTGCGCCTCGATGTCGTCGGCGAGGACGCCGTTAAAATCCCATACAGCTACGTGCATGGGTAAAATGCATATCAAATATTTTTTATTAAGTAAAATTATGGGGTTAGCCGAAAGGCCCTTAAATTTGCCTTGAAATAGCCCTGAAAGCCGCTTGAAAATTGGGTTTGTGAGAACATCTCACAGGATGCCGCAAGGCATTTAACCCAGTAACTGGTACCCTAAGGAGGCCTGCCATGATTAAACAGACAGACCTGTCACTCTCCCCCCAACTGTATCAATCATTGCCTGCGTATGAAGACGCGGGGCAGAACGTGCCGGTCGCCATTGAGGCGGACGGGATGTTCCTGTCGGATATTTTCCGCGATGTGAACCGTCTTCGCGAGGCCGAAAAGGTCGCGCTTGCGGATAACAGCGTCACGGCCGAACTGCCGGCGCCGCTGGTGCGGTACATGGGGTGCGACCCACGGGTGCAACGCATCGTGTTGCAATAACATTCTACCAGCGTATCCTTCCGTCATCCGACGGGAGGATGCGCCTTGTCTTCTGAACAGCCTTCAACACAGCCTTATCACTGCCGGGATGCCGGGCACGCCATGGTGCGCCGGTTCAAGGTGTATTTCGCCGACATTACGGGCCGGGCGGAGCCGCAGCTTTATGAATGGGGCGCATGCGGCTTCACGCAGGCGGAGACGGTAGCGAGGCTTGCGGCGCTGAAAATACAGGGCGTGGGTTTCGTCGTGTCGTTTCCGCATATCACCAAGGTGTACCGCTTCAACAAAACCAATATCGACGTGCGCGCATTCAGGACGCCGGACATGAGCGACCTTGACCTTGCGCGGGGCGACGGTTTCGTGGAATTCGCGTGTCTTGGCGAAAGCATCATCGCCAATGCGGAGTTTCTGGCATGGGCGCGGGCCGAGGATGTGGACCAGTGGTTCGGCCAGTGGCAGGAATGGGACCCGGCGGGGTTTGCCAACCCCGCCAAGCTGGACTGAGCTTTTATTCGGCTTTCAACACCAGTTCACGCACCGTCATGCCCGCGAGGGGGATGGGGGTCTGGGTGAAATCGTTCATGTCGTAGCGCATGAGGGTGGTGGTGGCGACATCGGCGCCGGCCTTCACCTCATAAGCCTGTGCCGCGTCGGGCGTGAAGCTGGCGGCGGAGGCGAAGTCGTAAGGCCATTTCATTTTCAGGGTGCCGTTTTCGACCAGCAGTGTTTCGCCTTTGGCGAAGTAGCCTTCGCGGATGACCATGAGGTTTTTGGACGGGGCGACATCGCCGCCCAGAGGCAGTTTGCCGGTGGTGGGGGTTTCGACGTCGGTATCGGTTTTCCCGTCGGTTCTGCCGAATTTGTCGGCGGCGGATTTTTCGTTGCCGCGACCGTAATAGGCGAAGCTGGCGGAGGCGCAGTCATCAGCCACGTTTTGCAGGGTCAACTGGTAGTAGGCGGATTTGGTGAGCATGGTGTGCTCGCCTTTGGGGCCGAGGCGGAAGAGGCCGCGGTCCACCATGTGGTTGGCGCCGCTTTTGCGGGCCTTGCCCATGGCGAAGACGGCACCGCCATCGGCGCAGGGGGCGACTTCCAGAATGGGGTTGGGGCTGGTGTAGATGCGTTTGTAGGTGCCGGTATCAAGATTGGCTTCGACGATGGCGTATTCGCGGGTGCCGACATTGTAGATGGAACCGAGGGCGCGGGCTGTGCCGTGTTCAAGCGAGAGGGCGCGCAGGACTTCATCGGCGTTGGAGAGGGTGATGGCGGTGATTTCCTTTTTGCCCAGGTCTACGATATAGCGGTGCTGGCCGCCGGAGCCGCGTGTGCCGTATACCGCCAGAAAGCCGATTTTTCCGTTATCCGGCGTGGCGGAAATGTCATGCGCGGTGTTGGCGGCGGGGTTGTAGCTTTCGCCGCAGGCGGCGAGGGCGAAGAGGCAGGCGGTGAGGAGAAGGATTTTTTTCATGCGCGTAGAGCTTCCAAAAAGGTTTCGCCGTATTTTTCGAGTTTGGATTCACCAACGCCGCTGATACGGGACAGGGCGTCACGGGTGGTGGGTTTTTCGCGGGCCATTTCGACCAGTGTTTTATCATGGAAGATGACGTAGGGCGGCACGCTTTGCGCCTTGGCGATTTGCAGGCGCACGGTTTTGAGGCGGGCGAAGAGGGCCTGATCGTCTTCGTTGTCCAGCGCCACGGCGGCTTTGCTGCGGCTGGCGGCACGGATGGGGTCGGCGCGTTCGTCCTGCCGCAGGGGCAGGGGTTCCTTTTGTTTCAGGAAGCGCATGCCTTCATCCGTGATGCGCAGGACGCCGTGGGATTCCATGTCGACATGGATGAGGTTGCGCGACACGAGCTGACGGGTGATGCCCTGCCATTCGCGCAGATTGTATTCGGTGCCGATGCCGAAGGTGGAGAGCTGGTCGTGGCCCAGCGCCTTCGCGCGGTCGTTGGCGACGCCCATCAGCACCTCGATGACGTAGACGGCGCCGAAGCGCTGGCCGGTGCGGTAGATGCAGGAAAGGAGTTTCTGCGCGGGGACCGAGCCGTCGAAGGTTTTGGGCGGGGAGACGCAGGTGTCGCAGTTGCCGCAAGACGTGTCGGTGGCGGCATCGTCGAAGTAATGGAGAAGGACGTTGCGGCGGCAGGTGACGGCCTCGCAGTACATCAGCAGGGAATTGAGCTTGTGGCGTTCGACGCGTTTTTGCGTTT
>JAMIFL010000101.1:0-7401 GCA_035906295.1 Alphaproteobacteria bacterium
CACGGCCTACCGCGCCATCGAATTCCTGACCGAACACGGCTTCATCCACCGCATCGAATCGCTGAACGCTTATGTCGTCTGCCAGATAGACCATAAGCACGAAGGTTCACAATTCATGATCTGCGACCGCTGCGGCACGGTAGCGGAGGCGCATCTGTGCGACCTGCCCGCGCCGCTGGCCGCCAAAACCAAGGCGCAGGGCTTCCATCTTTCAAGCTGGAACGTGGAACTGCACGGCCATTGCAGCGACTGCGCCGAGCCGGTGGCGCCTGCGCCCTGCTGCGCCGGCCACCACCATCATTAACCGCCGGAATACCCGCCGATAATGGGCAGCACCTCGCCCGTAATGTAGGACGAGCAGCTCGGCGCGGCGAGAAACACATAGGCGGGCGCAATCTCTTCCGGCTGCGCCGGGCGCTTCATCGGTGTGTCGCCGCCGAAATTCGCAATATGCTCCGCATCCTTGTCGGCCGGGTTCAGCGGCGTCCACACCGGCCCCGGCGCCACCGCGTTGACCCGGATGCCCTTGGATATCAGGTTGGTGGCAAGCGAGCGCGTGAATGCGTGAATGCCGCCCTTGGTCATGGAATAATCCAGCAGCTTGTCATTCCCCAGCAACCCCGTGACCGACCCCGTCATGATGATGGACGAACCGTTCTTCATGTGCGGCACAGCCGCCTTGCACATGTGGAAATAGCCATACAGGTTGGTCTTGATGGTGCGGTCGAAATGGTCGAGTTCAAGCTGCTCGAAATCCTGCACATGCTCCTGGAACGCGGCGTTGTTGACCAGAATGTCCAGCCGCCCGAACGCCTTCACCGCCTGCGCCACCGCGTCCGCGCAGAACGCATAATCGGCGACGTCGCCTTTCAGCGTGATGCAGCGGCGGCCCTCCGCCTCCACCGCGCGTTTGGTTTCAGCGGCATCGGCGCTTTCGTCCAGGTGGCAGATGGCAACGTCAGCCCCCTCCCGCGCGAACAGAACCGCGACCGAACGCCCGATACCGGAATCGCCGCCCGTGATGATGGCCGCCATGCCTTTAAGTTTTTCCGAACCCTTGTAATGCGGCGCATCGTACATCGGCGCCAGCGCCATCTCGGCCTCGATCCCCGGTTTCTTCAGATGCTGGGACGGCAGCGGCGGTACGGGATACAGCCGCGCCCCAGCCTGCATGGCTTTTTTCCCGTTATCCTGCGGCTGGGTTTTATCGGCACGGTCGATGCGCGATTGAATCTTACGCTCGTCTTCGGCGACATGGTCGGCACGGGTTTCATGGCCGGTTTTTCTGGCATGGGCAGACATGGTGTGAACCTCCGTTGAAAATCAGGTTCACTCCCAGTTAAGCAGCCATTCACCCCCGGCAACCGGCAGACAGGCAGATAAAAAATGGAACTTTACCTACTTGGCTTTGACGATGACGTCGAAACCGCCATATGACATGCGCTTCATGTCGAACGGCATGGGGTCCGGGCATTTCAGGCGCGGATCGGCCATGACCTTCTTGTTGATACGGTCCCTGTCGCGTTTTGATTTATAGACGATCCACGCGAACACAACGGTTTCATTGGCCTTCATGCCCGTCAGCTTGGGGAAGGGCAGGCCGTGTTCGGCCTTCATGTCCTCGCCCACACATTCGCGGTATTCCAATGCGCCGTGTTCGCGCCAGATTTTCCCGGCCTGCGCAGCCATTTTTTTATAGGCTGGCATATTCCTTTTCGGTACGACCATCACGAAACCGTCGACATATTCAGGCATGCGAAACCTCCTTGGCATGGTTCAGGGATAAGATGCGCCATAAACGGGATTTGTAAACCCCTACGCCCCGCGCAGGTTTCGGCGCATGTCGCGTATCATCAGCTTACGGTCTTCAAACAACCCATGCTCGATGCCGACACGGTAGGGGTATCGCGCGGGCATGCCCTTGTGGCTGGGTTCCAGCAGGGCCAGCCGCGCCTGCGCCCGCGCCCGGCCATGATGCACCGTCTCAGCCGCCACCACCATCTGCCCGCCCTCGAACACCCGCACCAGCGGGCGGTAGGCGCGCGTGCCTGCCGGAAATTCACGGCTGTTCACGTCGTCCATCTTTTCCACCGACACGACCGAACGGGTCAACTGCCCGTCCCCGACGCCGTATCCCGCGCCGAACGGCACGATGGTGTCGCCGTCGAACCGTAACCCGTCGCGCGTGGGTGCAAGGTAGCGGATGACATCCAGCTCACCCGGAATGGTGACCTTGGCCGCAACTTCCGAAAGCTTGATGACCCGGCGCATCGCCCCGTCCGCGAGGTTGAACGGCAACCCCTGCGCCGCAAGCCTGCGCGCGGCATCTATTTCTTCCTGCGTGACCCCGCCATTCGCAACCGCGCCCAGCTTGTAGACCGCGTTCAGCCCCGGCTGGTCCGGCGACGTCACCATATATCCGCCGATGGCGTAGGTATCGACCGGCGCCTTGTCCGCCTGCAGCTTGGTGATGGCCTTATAGCTCAGCGAGTCGGACGCGATGATGCGCGCATCCGTATATCCGGCTTCGTCCAGCAGCCTGCGCGCTTCGCGTGAAAGATACTGCATGTCCCCTGAATCGAGCCGCACGCCTTTCAATGCAATGCCCAGCGACCGGCATGCCGCAATCGCCCGGCGCACACCTTCCACCGTCTGGTACGTATCGACCAGGAAAACGCCGTTATGCGGCATCGCGCGCGCATAGGCCGCGAACGCTTCAAGCTCGGTGTCATACGCCATGACCAGCGCATGCCCCATGGTGCCCGCCCCGGGTATGCCGTACATCTTGCGCGCCAGCATGTTGGACGTACCCACCATGCCGCCGCCGCGCACGCCGGGCGCACCGCCAAGCCACGCCCCGCGCGAGGCATCAAGCCCGCCCGCCGCCTGCCCGCGCCGCAACCCGAATTCCAGTATGGGCGCAGCCCCGGCCAGTTCCACCAGATGCGACGACAGCGTCGCGAACAGCGATTGCGATGCCGTCACGTTCAATATGGCCGCTTCCACCATCAGGCATTGCCACAGCGGCCCGTGCACGCGGTAAATCGGCTCGTCCGCGAAGGCGATTTCACCTTCCGGCATGGCATCGACGGTCAGGCGCAAAGGTTCGCGCGCGATGAAATCGAGGAATGCATCGGTAAACAGGCGCACGGGGGTACCCTGCGTGTCCTGCACCGTTTCAGCGCGCAGCAGCGCAATATCGGTATCGTCGAACCGCCAGTGCGCCGCCAGCCATTCGAACACAACCGCCTGCCCCCCGGTTACGACGTAACTGCCGCCGAACGGCGCCGTGCGTACAAAGGCATGGAAGGTAGAGGGCAGATTGTGCCGCCCGTCCGCGAAGAACGCCTGCGCCATGGTCAACGCATACTGGTCGGCCCACAATGCACTGCGCCCGGGCGCCAGCAACCCTTCCTGATAGGCAGGGTAATGAAGCGCGGGCAGAACGGGTTCATTGACCGGCATGCGGTATCACCAGATCCTTGGCCGCATACACGGCGTATTGGGCGTTTTCATACAGCGGCAATACCACGACGCTGCGGGCGATGGGCCCCGTCCTGTTCTTGCGCATGACAAGGTAATCCACCCCGAACCGGTCAACAAGCCGCTGCACGGCTGACAGCGACGGGTCGTAATAAGCCGCCTGTGCCGCAGTACAGTTGGCAGAGCCGCCCTGCGTTCCCAGCGCCTGTGCAATCGACTGGCCTTTCCGGCCCCACCACTGGTCGGCGGTGCCGAGCGCCGCGCGTTGCGAAAACGCATGCCACCCATGTCCCATGCAGGGGTCGAGCATGAACAGCGCGCCACCTTCCGTGTTGTTTTCAGCCCACACCTGCATTCGGTATGCCGCGTCCGCCGCGTCGCGCATTTCGGGCCGCATCACGATATGCGCCTGCCCCCATGTCCACGCCCCCGCAAGAAACACGCCCGACACCAGCACGATACGCACGGCTTCGGGCCGCAACTGCCGCGGCAGTTTCACCACCGCGCACAGCACCACCAGCGCCAGCACCGCCCACGCGAGAATGTAAGCCGCCGTCATCGCCTGCGCCGAACCCGCATGCACCCACGCCAGCACCACGCCAAGGCCGATGCCGCCACCAAGCAGCACCACGTCCATCACCCTGTCGTCGTCACGCAGGAAATGTTTGCCTGCAATCCGCGCGGCCAGGTGCACCGCCACCATGGCCACCGCGAAGGACGGCGGCACCCAGTCGAAAAACGCGCAGAACAGGAAAGCCAGATGGAATACGGTCCACCCCCACGCCCGTTCCCGCCAGTGCGCGAGCGCCGCCGCCACCACGAAGAACGGCGCGAGCCAGCGGATGAGGTCGATGCACCCCGCACCCAGCACGGCCACCCATACCGGCATGTCATCCTGCCCGGATACCCACAACCCCAGTGCCGCAACGGCGGCAAGCACCATGAACCCCGCCACCATCTGGCGGCGCAGAACGCGGGGAATACCGGCCTGCACCATGCCCAGCAGCGACACGATCATCAGCCCCGCCAACGCGGCTATCTCCGTCCGCGCCGGAAATACCGGCATGCTGCCCGCGGTATCCGCCTGCCAGCCCAGCACCCCGTGCGCCCACGCGGCGCACAGCACAGCCGCAACCGTCAGGCACATCAACGGCCACGGCTTGAGCGACCGGCGCGCATCCATCGCCATGGCCGCCAGCACGAACAACCCGCACGCCCCGGCCAGCGGCGCCTGCACCGTGAACACCGCAACCAGCATCACCATCAGGCCGGACCAGCGCTGCCGTAATGCGCACACAATCGCGCCGAACGTGGCAAACGCGCCGAACCCGTAAGCCACGCCGTCAAACCCCCTGCCCGTAAGCGCACTGGCGGCCAGCACCGCGGCAAGCCACCCGAACGCCCAGTAGGTGACCGCCGGTATCGGCCCGTCGCGCACCACCTGGGGAATAAGAAAACGCCAGAACAGCCATGCACCGAAAACCAGCGCCGCAATTTCAAGCCAGATGGCCCCGGCCATGAGGGTCAGACCGTCAAGGCCGGTTTTCGCCTGCACCGGCTGGTACGCCATCGCGGCCAGCGAAGCGACAGGGCCTGCAAAGCCGGGAAAATCACGCGCGAAATGCGCCGGCTGGGCCTGAAACGCCAGCTGGTCCAGCACCGCGATACCGTCCAGCGCAGCACCGGCTTTCAGCCCCGGCAGATGCGCAAACGCCATGCCCGCGATGGCGATAACGGCGCACGCGTAAAGCAAAGGCAGGAAACGAAGAACCCGTGACATCATGGCCGGGCATTATACAGCCCTGCGCCACGCGCAAAAGGGGCGTCAATCCACCGCGTCGGACGGCGGAACGCGGTTACAGGGGTATACCTCGGAATCGCCGAACAACGGTTTACGCAGGTATCCGAACCCCATCAGGATAACCACCATGGCCACGAACCCCATGATGGCAAGGCCGTAAACCTTGAACCCCAGCATAAGCCCGATGCCGCCCGCGGCCCAGATGCTGGCCGCCGTGGCCGTGCCCAGCACATGGTCGTCCCGCCGCTTGATGATGGCGCCGCTGCCAAGGAAACCGATGCCGACCAGCGTCCCTTCGATGACCTTGGCCAGATCCAGTTGAATCATATCGTCCGACGCCTTGTGAAGCGCGTAAAGCTCCTCCGCCATCAGGCCCACAAGGCAGGTGGTGACGCACACGATCATGAACACGCGGAAATCGACCGGCTTGTTCTTGGAATTGCGGTCATACCCGATGACGAAACCGAACAGAATGGCCAGCCCCACGCTGACCAGCGCCTCGCGCCACGACGTCAGAAGCAGACCGTCGAAAAATTCAGCCACATACCCCTCCCTTGAAAAACCATTACGGATGCAAGCTTATGAATGCCTGACCGGCCAAAACGGTTCCCTTTTCCGGCGCTGTCCGCCGTATTTGCTAAGGATTTTCTTCGCTTTTTCCGCCCCGCCATGGCATAAGCAGCCCCAACCGGAAAAACGACATGCTCAGCTTCGCAAACCTGCACTACAAAATCGGTGCGCGCACCATCATCAACAACGCCAGCCTCAACGTCATGGACGGCTGGAAAGTCGGCGTGGTCGGCGTCAACGGCGCCGGCAAATCGACGCTGTTCAAACTCGTCTCCGGCGACCTGAAACCCGACAGCGGCACGGTCAGTATGTCCACCCGCCAGCGCATGGGCATGGTGCGTCAGGACATTCCCGAAACCGACACCCCGCTTATCGACCTCGTCCTCGCCGCGAACGAGGAAATGGCCGCGCTCTGGAAACAGGCGGAAACCGAAACCGACCCCAACAAACTGGCCGACATCTATCAGGAACTCGCCGACATGGATGCGTACGCCGCGCCCGCCAAGGCGTCCATCCTGCTGAAAGGGCTGGGCTTCCAGGAACACCAGTTGACCGAGCCGTTCTCATCGTTCTCCGGCGGCTGGCGCATGCGCGTGGCGCTGGCGGCGGCGCTGTTCGTGGAACCCGAAGTGCTGCTGCTGGACGAACCGACCAACCACCTCGACCTCGAAGCCATCATGTGGCTCGAAACCTATCTGGAAAATTATCCGCACACGCTGCTCATCATTTCCCACGACCGCGATCTTCTGAACAAATGCATCGACCACGTCGTGCACGTCGATAAGGGCGACTTGACCCTCTACACCGGAAACTACGACACGTTCGAACGTGAACGCGCCATGCGTCTGGGCCTGCAACAGAAGATGCACGAAAAACAGCAGGCCGAACGCGCCCACATGCAGGCCTTCGTCGACCGCTTCAAGGCCAAGGCCAGCAAGGCCCGTCAGGCGCAAAGCCGCATGAAGGCGCTTGAGAAAATGGACATCGTCGACGCCGTCATCGCAACCCGCGCCGTGCAGTTCACCTTCCCCAGCCCCGAAGGCAAAATCCCCACGCCCATGCTGTCCATCAAGCACGCCGACATCGGCTACACCGAAGACAAGCCGGTTCTGCGCAACGTGTATGAAAACGTGGACTTCGACGACCGCATCGCGCTTCTGGGCGCCAACGGCAACGGCAAGTCGACGCTGATGAAACTCATCGCCGGTCGTCTCGGCGCGATGAAAGGCGAAATCACGCGCTCAAGCAAACTGCGCATCGGCTATTTCGGCCAGCAGCAGACCGAGGAGCTGGACCTCGATTCCACGCCCTACATGGAAATGCGCGAAATCATGATCAGGTCCAACCCCGACGTGAAGGAGCATGCGGTCCGCGCGGTATTGGGCTCCTTCGGTTTCGGGCGCGAGATGGCGGACAATAAAATCCGTTCGCTTTCGGGCGGGGAAAAGGCGCGCCTGCTGTTCGCCTTCATGTCGTTCGACGCGCCGCATTTGCTGCTGCTCGACGAACCGACCAACCACCTCGACATCGACGCGCGTGAGGCGCTG
>JAMIFL010000102.1:0-14398 GCA_035906295.1 Alphaproteobacteria bacterium
GGTAGGGGAAGCAGGGGTCGGCGGGGCTGTCCATGGACATGATGGCCTGGCGCTGGAGGTCCTGCTGGCGGGCGGCGTTGAGTTGGGCGGCGCGGTATTCGAGCCAGCGGCGCTGGGCTTCGGGTTCGGAGAGTTCGCGGGTGGTGACGGACTGGACGAGGCTGTCGGCGTAGAGGGCGGTGGCGTTGCCGTCGGGGGTGCAGGACTGGTTGGCCATGCACCAGTTGTTGCGGTTAGTGGAGCCGCATTGGGCCATGGCGACGAAGGTGGGGTTGGTGCGCGCGCATTCGTCGTAGAAACCGAGCGTGGAGGGTTGCGAGGCGCAGGCGGCGAGCAGCAGCGGCAGGATTGCCGCCAGTGCCAGTGATGCCGCCCGCGCGCGCATGTTACTTGGCCTTTTTGCCGCCGCGGCGGCGTTTGCCGAGGCCGATGTTCTTGGCCAGCCTGGAACGTTTTTCGGCGTAGTTGGGGGCGACCATCGGGTAGTCAGCCGGAAGGCCCCAGCGTTCGCGGTAGGCTTCCGGGGTCAGGTTATAGGCGCTTTTCAGGTGGCGCTTGAGCATTTTGAGTTTTTTGCCGTCTTCAAGGCAGACGATGTAATCGGGCGTGACGGATTTTTTGATGGAGACCGCCGGGTGCGGACGGTCAGCCGACAGGGCGCCGGTGGGGGCGCCGACATTGGCCAGCGTTTTGTAAACACGTTCGATGAGCGCGGGGATGTTTTCGGCGGGCATGGTGTTGCCCGCGAGGTAGGAGGACACGATTTCGGAGGTCAGCGCGAGCACGTCGGCGTTGGGTGCGCTTTGATTTTGAGACATGAATAATGGCCTTTACTTGGTTCGTGAAAATCGTTCACCAGAATACCTAGGTATTCCGCCCAAGTAAAACAAGTATAGATTTAGACGATGCGGGCCGGTTTGCGGCGGGCGACGCTGACATCGGCGCCGCGCAGGTACACGGGTTCGGGCAATCCGGCGGGTTTTACCTGCGATGCGCGGCCAATCAGCGCATCGAGGGGGACGGATTTGATTTCCAGCGTTTTATTTGTGCAGCCGGTTTCGGCCTTTGCGCGTTCGACGGCGTCGCCCACGAGAAGCCAGCCGGGCTGTAGCAGGGTTTTGAGGTCGGCGGGTGCGATGCAGCCGTCTTCGATGCCGGGGGCGCGGACGTAGTAATCGGTGCGCTTGGTTTCGATGAGGATGCACACAGGCCCCTCTTCCCGAATGTTGTCGGCGATGGCGTCAAAGGTGCCGACGCTGTCGGCGATGGCGTTAAAGGTGCCGACGCTGTCGGCGATGGCGTCGAAGGTACCGACGCCGATGGCGGGTTTGCCGGAGATCTGCGCGAGAGCGCGGATGGTGGCGAGGCCGACGCGCAGGCCGGTGAAGGTGCCGGGGCCGGTGGCGATGGCGTAGGAGTCGATTTCAGGCAAAGTGAGCCCTGCTTCGGCCAGCATTTCGAGGATGAGGGGCATGAGGCGTTCGGCCTGCCCCCGGTCCATCGGTTCAGTGCGGGTGAAGAGCCGGCCGTCGGCACGCTTCACGGCGACGCCGCAGGCATTCATGGCGGTGTCGACGGCGAGCCAGTTCATCAGAGTATCTGGCAGGCTTCGTCGAAGCTGAGGCGGTCACCGCGCGGGCGTAGCTTGTCTTTATCGCCGTGGCCGATATTGAGGAGGAAATTGGATTTCCATGTCGTGCCTGCGAAGAAGGCGGCGTCAACGCCCGCGTTGCTGAAGCCGGACATGGGGCAGCAATCAAGCCCCACGGCACGCGCGGCCATGATGAGCCATGCGCCGCCCAGCGTGCTGTTGCGGGTGAGGACGATGTCGTCCCCGCCCTTTGCGGTATCGAACGCGATGATGGCGCAGACGGGGGCGGCGCGGGTGCGCTCGACATTCCCGGCATCGAGATGGGGGAGGATTTTTTCTTTCGCCTCTTTCGAGTGCAGGAAGATTACGCGCATGGGCTGCGCGTTCATGGCGGTGGGGGCCAGTTTGGCGAGTTCGTAGACGGCGTGGAGCCAAGTGTCACTGACCGGCTTGTCGGTCCATGCCTTGTGGGAACGCGCGTCGCGGAAGAGCGTGTCCAGCGCGTCGTCGTTTACGATCACAGCACCGCCCGCACTTCCTGAACTTCCGGCACGAAGTGGCGCAGCATGTTTTCAATGCCGCTTTTCAGCGTGGCGGTGGAGGACGGGCAGCCGGAGCATGCGCCGCGCATGTGCAGGAAGACCACGCCGTCTTCGAAACGGTCGAAGACGATGTCGCCGCCGTCCATGGCGACAGCCGGGCGGACGCGGTCGTCGAGGATTTCGCGGATCTGTTTTACGATTTCGTTGTCTTCTTCCGCGCTTTGGGCGGGGAGTTCGGACGCTTCGACGGCGGGCAGGCCGGTGAGGTAATGGTCCATGATGGCGGCGAGGATGCGGGGCTTGAGGGTGCCCCAGTCATCCCCCTCGCCTTTGGTGACGCTGACGAAATCATGCCCCAGGTAAACGCCCTGCACACCGGCGACCTTGAAGAGGGCGCGGGCGAGAGGGGATTTTTCGGCGTCTTCGACCTTTCGGAAGTCAAACGAACCGCCGGGCGCGACTTCGGGGCCGGGGATGAATTTGATGGCGTCGGGATTGGGCGTGGTTTCGGTCTGGATGAACATGAGAGTTACTTAGGCGGCAGCCGCCTGTTTTGCAAGGATTGCGACGCCGGGCAGGGTTTTGCCCTCCAGCCATTCAAGGAATGCGCCGCCGGCGGTGGAAATATAGGTGAAATCGTCCAGCACGCCGGCCTGCGCGAGGGCGGAGACGGTGTCACCGCCGCCAGCGACGCTGACGGATTTGCCGGATTTGGTGCGTTCGGCCACGAATTTGGCCAGCGCGTTGGTGCCCTTGGCGAAATTGGCCATTTCGAACACGCCCATGGGGCCGTTCCAGACGATGGTTTTGCAATCGGCCAGCGCCTCTTCAATCAGCTTTACGCTATCGGGGCCGATGTCCATGACTTCCCAGTCTTTCGGCATGTCGGTGCGGGCGCAGATGACGTGCTTTGCGTCGGCGCCGTATTTCTCGGCGGCGACACCGTCAACCGGCAGGACGATGTGGCAGCCGTTTTCCTCGGCCTTCGCCGAAATGGCGCGGGCGGTATCGAGCATGTCGGGTTCGTACAGGGACTTCTCGGGGTTCCAGCCACGGGAGGCGAGGAAGGTGTTGGCCATGCCGCCGCCGAGGACGAGGATGTCCATTTTGGTGACGAGGTTGCCGAGCAGGTCGAGCTTGGTGGAGACCTTGGAGCCGCCGACGATGGCGGCCACGGGTTTCTTGGGGCGGGCCACGGCGGCTTCGAGGGCGGTCAGTTCGGCCTGCATGCTGAGGCCCGGTTCGCTGGGCAGCAGTTTGGCGATGGCGTGGACGGAGGCGTGGGCGCGGTGCGACACGGAAAACGCATCGTTGATGTAGAACTGGCCGAGTTTGGCGAGATCGGCGGCGAAGGCCGGGTCGTCCTTCTCCTCACCGGGGTTGAAGCGGAGGTTTTCTTTCAGGACGATGTTGCCCTGTTCACCTTCGAAAGCGACTTGCGTGCCCCAGCGTTCGGACAGGACGGGCGCGAGGAATTGCAGGGAGAACGCGGCGTCCGGCTTGCCCTTGGGGCGGCCGAAGTGGGAGAGGATGATGATTTTGGCGTTGCGTTTGCGCAGGGCTTCGATGGTGGGTTTCACGCGGTCGATGCGGGTGAAGTCGGTGACCTTGCCGCTGTCGTCCACCGGCACGTTGAGGTCGAGGCGCAGGAGGACGGTTTTGTTATTCAGGTCTTGGTTCGTGAACATTTCAAATTCCCCTTAGCGGATGGAACGGGCGTTATCGGTTGCGGCAATCAGGCGGTCACGGATGGCGGGGTCCAGTTCGGAATGCCCGCCGTCGGGGACGACCACGTAGTCGGCCTCGGGCCAGAGTTTATGCACATCGTGGGCGGTTTTCAAAGGCGTAATCATGTCATAACGCCCGTTGATGATGACGGCGGGGACATGGCGGAAACGGTCAAGGCCCGCCATGAGGCTTTGCGCGTCGGGGACGACGTGGTGGCGGTAGTAATGGCTTTCGATGCGGGCCAGCGCCACGGCGCGCTTGCGCTGGTCGTCGGTTATCATGGTCTGGAAATGGGGGTAGAGGGTGGCGCAGGCGCTTTCATAGGCCACCCATTGCATGGCGGCGGCGAGCTGGGCCGCCTCGTCCGCCCCGTGCAGGCGGTTGTAGTAGGCGGCCAGCACGTCGTGGCGTTCGGCTTCGGGCAGGAAATTGGCGAAGCGGTCCCACACCTCGGGGAAAACGGCGCGGGTGCCGCCGAAGAACCATTTGCTTTCGCTTTCCGTCATCAGCCATATGCCGCGCAGGATGAGGCTGGCGCAGTTTTCGGGATAGGCCGAGGCGTAGAGCAGCGCCAGCGTGGCGCCCCACGAGCCGCCGAACAAATGCCATTTGCCGATGCGCAGGTGGGTGCGCAGCGCCTCGATGTCGCGCACCAGATGAGCGGGGGTGTTGTCGCGCACCTCACCCAGCGGTTCGGAACGACCGCTGCCGCGCTGGTCGAACAGGATGATGCGGTAGAAATGCGGGTCGAAGAAGCGGCGCTGGTCCACCCCCGCCCCTGCCCCCGGGCCGCCGTGCAGCAGCAGGATGGGGACGCCATCGGGGTTGCCGCATTGTTCCCAGTAGATGGTGTGCAGGTCGTCCACCGTAAGGAAGCCGGTGGAGTAAGGTTTTATCGGCGGATAAAGCTTCCTGAAGGCCATTTATTTTTGCCCTCCGTTGGCGCGCGCGTTGGTGGCAGGGGCGGTGGCGGCTTTTTCGGTTTTGAGGACTTCGATCTGGTCGGGATGGGTGATTTCAATGAGGGGGCCGTTGTGGTTGCGCACGAAGCCGCGCACGCGGATGAGCTGGCCGTTCAGGTTCATGAGGTTTACGCCCTGTTTGGCGAAGGCCAGACGCTTGTTGGCGGGGACCATGATGGTGAAGTCGGACCGCCAGTCGCGCGAGAAATTGATGTAGAAGGCGTTTTCGCGCATGGAGGTTGAGAACACGCGGCCCTGCACGACGCGGTATTCGTTCACGAAGTCTTTCGCCTGCGCGGGGCCGAGCACGTTCCAGCGGCCATCGCCCCAGAGGCCGCGGTTGTTCTTGCGGGCGTCGGCCTCAACCTCGTACATCCTTGCGGCCATTTCGGGGTTGCTTTCGCTGGTCATGACGGTGGCGAGGCCCGCATAGAGCAGGATGCCCTGAAGCCAGAGACCGTCATCCCGTTCCACCTGTCCCAGCGTCTGGCCCATGCGGTTGGTGCGGCCCGTGCCTTCGGCCTTGGTTTGATAGACGCGCACGTAACGGCCTTTTGAAACCTTTGAAAGCAGCGCCTGCGCGCGGCGGACGGTTTCGCCGGGGTCGGCGTCACTTTCCCACGGGACCCAGATGCCGGTGAGGCGCAGCTTGGTTTTGTCGTTGAGTTCGATGGTGACGCCGTCGACCACGTCGGAAACACGGGCCTTGGGAATCGTCAGGCGCAGTTTGCGGAAGTCGCCCATGATTTTGGGCATGAGAGGGCCGGATTGTTCACGGGTTTCGGCGGAATTTGCGGAACTATCCTGCGCAAATCCGCATTTGCCCCATGGACATGCCAGGGCGGCCATACAAATAATGCCCAGTGCCAGTTTCCGGACGACCATAACGTTAGCTTTTAGGATGATAAGCCGATGATCCGCAAGTGTTTCACTGTTTTGGCCCTGATGACCGCCGTTTCGCTGGCGGGGTGTTCGACCAACGAGGCGACGGGGCGGTCGCAGTTCACCGGGCTTATGAACACGGCGCAGGAAAACCAGCAGGGTGGGCAGGCTCAGGCGCAGGTGGAAAAACAATTCGGCGTGGTGGACGACGCCAAGGTCCGGAGCTTCGTTTCCAATATCTGCGCGCGGCTGCAGCCGGGGCTGGAGCGGCGGGACGTGAATTACACCTGCACGGTGCTGGATTCGCCGGTGGTGAACGCGTTCGCCCTGCCCGGCGGGTACATCAACATCAACCGCGGCCTGCTGGCCTATGCCGAGAACGAGGCGGAGGTGGCGGGCGTGCTGGCGCACGAAATGGGCCACGTCACGGCCAAGCATATTTCGGAACGGTATTCGCAGTCGGCGCTGACGCAACTGGGCGGGAGCCTTGCATCGGCGGCGCTGGGCGGCGGGGTTGCGAACACGCTTATAGGGGCCGGCGCCAACCTTTACCTTTCGGGGTATTCGCGCAGCCAGGAATCGGAAGCGGACGACCTTGGCATACGTTACCTGCAACGCGCGGGGTATGACGCGCGGGCGATGGCGAGCTTCCTTTCGACGTTGCAGCGCGAGTCGGCGCTTTCAGCCGCCGAACAGGGGCAGGAATATAAGGAAATGCGCAGCTTCACCGCGACGCACCCGATGACGGGCGACCGCGTGGCGCGCGCAACGGCGGTGGCGGCCAACACGGCCAATAACGGCACGTATGTGGGGACCAACGAATACCTCGCCGCGGTTTCCGGCCTTGTTTACGGGGATTCACCGAAAGACGGGTATGTGCGCGGGGGCGAATTCCAGCACCCGGGGCTTGGTTTCGCGTTCATGGCGCCTGCCAATTTCACCATCAAGAACAGCCCCGAGCAGGTTGCCGGCCAGTCGCGCAGCGGCAGCGGGGCCAGCTATATCTTCACCATGGGGCAGAAACCGCAGGGCATGGAGCCGCAGGCGTATATCCAGCAAATATGGATGGCGGGCAAAGCGGGTGTCGAGAACGTGCAGCCGATGACGGTGAACGGCATGCGCGCGGGTACGGGGCAGATTCAGGGCACCATCAACGGGCAGCCGGCGTTGTTGCGGCTGGTGGCGGTGGAATGGTCGCCGACGCAGGTATTCCAGTTCCAGTTCGCCATGCCGCAGACGACCACGGCGGATGAAATTGAAGTGTTCAAGCGCATGTCGTACAGCCTGCGCCGCCTTTCGCCTTCGGAATCGCAAGGCGTGCAGCCGAAGCGCATTGCCGTGACGGCGGCCAGCGCGGGCATGAGCGTGGCCAGCATGTCGCGCGGGATGCCGTTTGACGACGGGCTGAACGAGTTGCGGTTCCGCACGCTGAACGGCATGAACCCGGGCGAAGAGGTCGTCCCGGGCCGCGCTTACAAGGTTATCCGCTAAATCAGCCGCGACGCTTGCCGATGATGGAGTCGGCAAGGATGGAGGCCGCGAGGTCTTCGGTCATGGCATCGTAGTATTTGATGGCCTTGCGCAGTTCGAGCGCATCGACCGCGACGTCGCCGCGGGTGAGCGAGCGCGACAGCAGGAAGATGGACACGAAGCTTTCCTTGACCACGCCCATGGCGCGGCAGGCGACGGCCATGCCCTGCCCGCCGACCTGACGCATGATTTCATGCACCGTTTCGGTGGTGAGGCCGGAGCGTTGCGCCAGCAGGGCCACGAAGAAGCGGACCTGACCGCGGCGGAGAATTTTGACCAGCATGGCATCGGAAATGCGGTCGGTGCGGCCGTACTGGGCGGCCATGTCGACCATGAGGGCCGAGGGGCGCGGGTTCTGGACACCGACGGAGGTGTCGGCGAAGTCTTCGAGCGCGTCCTGAAGGGCGGCGTCGATTTTTTCCTTCGGAATGTCGAAGTTGCGGGCGATGTGCTGACGCAACTGGGCGGAGACGTGCCAGAACAGGTCCATCGCCAGTTTCTGCGGCATTTCGCGGCGGGCGAGCAGCGGTTCGGCCAGCCTGTCCGAGTACTTGGAAAGTTCGGCGAAGGATTCCAGCGCGGTGGTCTTCAGAACGATGGTGTCGTTCATGATGAGGTTCAGGGCGGTGGATTCGTCGTTACGGTCGACCAGCGCGTCGATGACGCAGTCGTCCAGCAGGCGGCGCTGGGCGATGGCCTGCCAGTATTCGCGGCCCTTGGACTGGATGATGTAGAGCAGGTCCTGTTCGGTCAGCACGGGCGAATAACGCAAGATCGGCTGGGCCACCGAGATTGCGTCATGCGCCAGATGGAGAACGAGGTCTTCCGGCACGTCTTCCATGGCGCACAGGCGCTCGGACAGGCTTTCGCGCAGGTCGATTTCGGCCTGGCGGATCATGGAGAGGAGGATGTCCGCGATCATCTCGCGGTCGTGGTCGGAAATATCCGTTTCGAGGATTTCGCCAACGGTCTGGACCACGCGCTGGCGGGCGACGCCCGCTTCGGCGGTGTGGCTGGTGGCGTATTTGCGCTGGGCGTCGTGCAGGTTGACCAGCATCTCGTCCAGAGATGCGGTGCGTCCGCCCTGAGTGAGTGTTTTTAAAGTCGCCATGTGGCGTAATCCCTTAACCCTGTTATGCCGTCTTATTTTTAGAAATTCCCAAGATCTGACGGCTTCTTACCCTTTAACATAAAGATTATTGGTTACAATTTCGTTAAACTTACTTATAAAATTAGTAAGGTCTTTACCATTTGGACCGAGCCCCAGACTGCCAGTGAAAATTAAAGAATTTGTTAAGGCTTGTGCGGTAAAGTGGAAATAGACGCAAAAGAACACTTGGGGTGTTTGTCATGGTTAACAGTGTAAGCAGTTCAACAGGCCCTTCCGCCTATACCAAAAGCTCGCAGCTTGGCGGACAGGCCGCGCAGCGCAGGCCCGAAACGCCCGTGCGCGAAGCCGAGACCGCCACGCCCGTGCGCGAGACCGACAAGGCCGAGCGCGCGCAGAGCAATGACAACCGCACCGTCAAGAAGCCGGAAGGCCAGCTTGAATCGCGCAACGACGAAACGACGCTGCGCACGGAACAGGCGCGCGGGTCTTTGCTGGACCTTGCCGTATAAGCTTATTCCCGCTGGATGGGACTTCACCACAGGGCGTTCGCAGGAACGCCCTTTTTCTTTGTAATTCGCGGCCCATGGTGTTATTGCATCGCAACGTTCACACCATTGCGGGGCCGACATGCGTGAAAAAATCATCGACGATCTGACGGGTATGATGGGTGGGGCCGCGGGCCTCATCTCGGACATCCGCGACCAGGTGCGCGGCGACATGCGCGACCGCATGAAGATGATGGCCGACCGCATCGACCTTGTGACGCGCGACGACCTTGCGGTTCTGGAAGCGCGCATCGCGGCGCTTGAAACCCTGCTGAAACCGGCGGCGGCACCGAAAGCCAAAGTGGCCGCAAAGCCGGCAACCGTCAAGGCTGGGGCCGCCAAGAAGTCCCCTGCCCCCAAAGTTACGAAGAAAAAAGCACGCTGAATGAAAGACGCGCTGGCCAAGAAGGAAAGCTTTGAAAGCGGGATGAACCCGCTGGACGGGTATGAGCGTTTCCTGAAAAGCCGGAAGATGCGTTTTCAGCGGCTCGATAACGAATCCCTCGCGGTCGAAATCGACGGGTACACGCTTGAGCTGTACTGGAACGAGGACGACGAGGCGTTGCTGTGTTCGTGCGCGATGAGCGTGCAACTGGCGGAAGGCGTGCGCGATTTGGCCGCGCCGGTCGTCATGCATATCAATCGCCGCCAGTGGCTGGGGCATTTTGAAATCACGGAAGACGGTTACCCGTCGTTCCGGTACACGATGCTGTTCCACGGCAATCTTTCCACCGCGGATAACGACGTTATCGAAGAGATGACGGATATTGCGACCCGTTCCTGCGACCAGTTCGAACCGGCTTTCGCGTTGATGGCGCAGGCGACGAACGTGGACGAATTCCCCCGTCTGTTCGGTGAAGACGGGAAATGCGCGCCGTTGGGCCTTGCCCTGCTGGATACCAGCGGCCAGAGCTGATTGTTTAAAGAATTTGACGTAACGGCACCAAATCGGTAAATATCCCTTCAATGACCATGCGTTTCGCCACCATTATTATTTCGATTATCCGCGGCCAGGGCTAAGACCTCCGGCCAGCCAAGCGGATGTAGCGGCGCGCACATTCCAGAAAATTTCGAAAACGTAATTTCAAACACTGGAATGTGATTCATCATGCGTACCCCCCGCGTTACCCTTTACGACACCACCTTACGTGACGGCGCCCAGACCGGCGGCGTCGATTTCAGCCCCGAAGACAAGGTGGCGCTGGCCGCCGAGCTGGATAAATTCGGCATTCCCTACATCGAACTCGGCTGGCCGGGCGCGAACGACACCGACACGCTGGCGTTCGAGACGGTGAAGCCGTTTACCCAGGCCAAGCTGACCGCCTTCGGCATGACGCGCCGGGTGGGTTTTTCGGCCGGCAACGACCCGACGCTGAGCGGGGTTCTGAACACCCGCGCCGATGCCTATTGCCTTGTGGGCAAGACGTGGCTGGAGCATGTGACGGGCGCGCTGCGCACGACGCCGGAAGACAACCTCGCATCCATTTACGAGAGCATGAAGCGGGCGGCTTCGCATGGCGAGGCGGTGTTCGACGCCGAGCATTTCTTCGACGCCTACAAGCAGAACCCGGATTATGCGTTGCAGGTATTGCGCGCGGCGGATGAGGCGGGCGCACGCTGGCTGACGCTGTGCGACACTAATGGCGGGTGTTTCACCGACGAGGTGGAGCGCATCGTACGCGACGTGGTGGCGGCGGGCATACCGGCTGAGAAGCTGGGCATCCACACCCATGACGACACGGGGCATGCGGTTGCCAACAGCATGGTGGCGGTGAACGCGGGGGCGCACATGGTGCAGGGTACGCTGAACGGTTTGGGCGAACGGTGCGGGAATGCGAACCTCGTGACGCTTATCGGCAATTTCGCCAAGCGTGGGGTGGATTGCGGGGTGCCGCAGGAAAATCTTTCTGGGTTGCGGTCCCTCTCCCACTTTCTTGATGATTTGCTGGACCGGCCTTATGACGACGCGGCGCCGTATGTGGGGGAACGCGCGTTCTTCCACAAATCGGGCTTGCATGTATCCGCGTTGCTTCGCCGCCCGGATTTGTACGAGCATTTCAACCCGGCGGCGGTGGGCAATGCGCGCATCGTGCCGATGTCGGACCAGGCGGGGCTTGCGAATTTGCAGTTCAAGATGGAGCAGATGGGCCTGCCCTTCGACAAGACGGACGAGCGCCTGAAGCAGGTGGTGCAGGACGTCAAGGAAATGGAAGCGAACGGCTGGGCGTTCGACAAGGCGGATGCGAGTTTCGAACTGCTGCTGCGCCAGCGGCTTGGGTATATGCCCCGGTTCTTCGAGCTGGAACAGGTGGACGCGCGCACGGCCATCGACGAGAACGGCAAGGGCGTGATGAGCCATTTGCCGGAAGCGACGGTGAAATTGTGGGTGAACGGTGAACGGAAAATCACCACCGCCGAAGGCAACGGCCCGGTCAACGCCATCGACAACGCGCTGCGCGAGGCCTTGGTGCCGAGCTACCCGCAACTGGCCGACATGCGGCTTGCGGATTACAAGGTGCGCATTCTTTCAAGCAGCGCGGCGACGGGTTCGGTTACGCGGGTGAGCATCGTGAGCGAAGGGCATATCAAGGGCCAGCGCCAGAAATGGACGACCATCGGCGTTTCACCCAACATCATGAAGGCGTCGCTGGTGGCGATGTTCGATGCGGTGCGGTTCGGGCTTATCGCCAACGACGTGCCGGAAAAGGTGGCGCGGCCCATGGTCGACGCCACCATGCGCGCACGGCTGGCGTAAGGGGCACGACATGAAACAGGATTTCGTGATGCCGACCGACCTTCGCGGCGCGAGCGCCCTGCTGCGGGCGTGGGACGCGCCGGACGGCGAAGAAAAAGCCACCCGCGTGCTGCACGCCTTCAACCAGATGTCCGTGCGCGGATATGACCTGAACGCGGCGCCGGAGACGGCGGCGTTCATCGCACTGCGCAGTACGGGGGCGTTGCTGGAGCATTACAGCATCGACACGTTCCGCCACACGGTGCAGTCGCGCCCTGCCCGGCATGAATTCGACGACATCTACACCGTTTCCAGCGTTACGCAGGCGGGCCGGGTGGGCGGCGCCGAATATTATTCGTGCGGGGATGCGCAGGGTTCGGTGTTCAAGACCCTGCTGCGGTATAACACCAATCTGATGGCCGGGTATTTCGGCGTGAACGACGTGCCGCAGGCGCGGGAGCCGGAGGTGGTTACATGCCGCAACGCGTTCCGCGCCACGGTGCGGTTCGACAACGGCATGGTGACACAGCACATTGCGGAGGACGTGCATCTGGCGGGTCTGCTGGCGTTGAAAGCCGGGTTCGAGGTGGAATTGCGCCGCCGCGACATGGCGGCGGCCCAGCCACAGATGCGGCGCCTGACAGCCTGATTACTGGAAGGCGGCTTCGTTGAAGGAGCGCAGCTTGCGGGAGTGGAGCTTTTCAGGCCCAACGCCGCGCAGGATGGCCATGGCGAGCAGGCCGATCTGCAAATGCTGGTTCACACGGTTGCGGTAGAACGCATCGGCCATGCCGGGCAGTTTGAGCTGGCCGTGCAGCGGCTTATCGGAGATGCACAGCAGCGTGCCGTAAGGGACGCGGAAGCGGTAGCCGTTGGCGGCGATGGTGCCGGATTCCATATCCAGCGCGATGGCGCGGGACATGGACAGCGGCAGGTTCTGTTCGATGCTGGGTTGCAGTTCCCAGTTTCTATCGTCAATGGTGGCGACGGTGCCGGTGCGCATGATTTTCTTGAGGTCGTAACCTTTGAGGCCGGTGACGTCACCCACCGCCTGTTGCAGCGCCTGCTGGATTTCGGCCAGCGCGGGCAGCGGGATTACGGGCGGCAAATCTTTATCGAGCACGTGGTCGAGGCGCAGATAGGCGTGGGCGAGCGCGTAGTCGCCCAAGCTTTGCGAATTGCGCAGGCCCGCGCAGTGGCCGAGCATGATCCACGCATGCGGGCGCAGCACGGCGACGTGATCGGTGATGGTTTTGGCGTTGGAGGGGCCGACGCCGATGTTGATCATGGTGATGCCCGAACCGTCCGCCCGTTTCAGGTGGTAGGCGGGCATTTGCGGCAGGCGCGGCGGCGCCTTGCCCTGCGCGAGGCCGGTATCGGGGTTGTCTTTCGTGTTTTTGTTCAGCGTTACGATGTCGCCGGGTTCGACGAAGGCGGTGTATTCGCCCTGCGCGCCTTCGAGTTTGGGGTCCAGCACCTTGCCCATGAGATCGTGGCAGATGCGGGTGAATTCATCGATATAGAACTGGTAGTTGGTAAAGATGACGTAGTTCTGGAAGTGGCGGGCGGAGGTGCCGGTGTAGTGGCGCAGGCGCATGATGGACAAATCCGTGCGCGGGGCGGTGAAGAGGCCCAGCGGTTCCGGTTCGCCTTCCTTAACCCGGTGGGTGCCGTTGGCGATGGTGTCGTCGAGATGCATCAAATCCGGCTGGTCGAAGCACAGAGGCACCTGCGCCAGCAATTCGGGGGTCAGGTCTTTTTCGACGTGAAAGTTTTCGCCCAGCGCAAAGTGGACCGGGATGGGCGTGTCGCTGACCGATATTTCGATGGGGCAGCCGTGGTTTTTGACCAGGTGGTTCATCTGGTCGCGGTAGTAGTGGTCGAAGATGTCGGGGCGAGTCAGCGTCATGGCGTAGGTGCCGGGGTGGCTGACGAAGCCGTAGGCGAGACGCGTGTCGGGGCGGCGGGTGGTCGCCACCTCCACCTTCATCTGCGGGTAGAAGGCGGAGACGCGGCCGACGGGGACCTGCCCGCGGGCGAATGCCTGGAAGTTTTCGCGCAGATAATCGACGCCGGTGTCGTAGATTTCACGGACTGCCGCAAGGGCGTCGTCGGCGTTGTCGAAGATGCGGGGGGGGAAGACGCGAGGGAAAGTTACCATGTTTTATTGTACACGTTTTCAGGTGGTTACGCTAATTTGCGTGCAAATTTTACATATGCTAAAAATCGGCCCGGAGAACGCAGGAAAACAGGCGTATGGGCAAGACGGGAACAGGCAAACGTTTCATCCGCATGGACGGCACGGGGTGGAATGCGGGGGTGTTGAGCCGGACGTTCCAGTCGGCGTCGGTGCGCACCACGGCGGTGGCGCTGGTTTCGGTTGCGGCGCATACGGCGCTGACGGGGCATTCGGGTGTCACGGAATGGGTCGGCACGTCCATCGGCATGGCGTTTTTGTGCGCTTCGGGCTGGAGCAGCCGGCTTGATGAAACGAAGCTTTACGATTTCAAACGATATTTGACCGCATCCTACGCGGTGGACCGCGAGGGCCGCGCCCTGCCCCCGCCGAAGGACGAACTGCGCCGGCTGCGCACGGAAGTTTACAAGCTGCGCGACCTGAGCCACATGAACGTCTCCCGGCAAGCCAGGAACGTGGCGGGCGGGGCCTTGCTGTCGCTGGTGCTGGCGGTGGCGTACCAACCCGCGATTTTGCCCGCGATGCAGATACCGGCGTTGTTTTTCCTGCCCGATCTTGTGCGCGAGATTACGATGC
>JAMIFL010000103.1:0-15865 GCA_035906295.1 Alphaproteobacteria bacterium
GGCGGGCGATACGTTGACCGCGACGGCCCCGGCCAGCGGGTTGTCGCCGGTCACGGTCACGGCTTCGCGCGGGGGAATTTCGGCGGGCGGCGTGGCGGTGAAGTCCAGCGACTTTTCAGCCTCGCCGCGGCGCACGGTGATGGTGGTGTCCTGCCCGATGGCGATGGTGGCGATACGGAAGCGCAGTTCCTCCGCATCCCGTATGGGATGCGCGCCGATGGCGGTGATGACGTCGCCGCGCTGCATGCCCGCCTTGTCGGCGGGGCCGTCCGGCGTTACCTCTGCTACCAGCGCCCCTACGGGCCGGTCGATGCCCAGCGATGCCGCGATGTCGGGCGTAATGCTCTGCGCGTTGAACCCCATCCACGGGCGCACCACGCCGCGCTTGCCCACCTGACCTGATTTTTCAGCGGTAATCACCGCCTGCACCATTTCCGAAGGCACCGCGAAACCGATGCCTAAGCTGCCGCCGCTTTGGCTGTAAATGGCGGAATTGACGCCGACGACGCTGCCGTCCATCGCCACCAGCGGGCCGCCTGAATTGCCCGGGTTGATGGCGGCGTCGGTCTGGATGAAGAAATCGAAATCGTTGATGTCGGTATGCGAACGGGCGAGGGCGGAGACAATGCCGGACGTCACTGTCTGCCCCACGCCGAACGGGTTGCCGATGGCGAGCACGAGGTCGCCCACCTCCAGCGTTTCGCTCGCGCTCAACGTCACGGTGGGCAGGCCCGGCGGGGCTTTTTCGATGCGCAGCAGGGCCACGTCGCTGGGCCGGTCCGTCAAAACGCTTTTGGCCGAAAACTCGCGCCCGTCATTCAGCACCACCATGATTTCATCGGCGTCGCGCACCACGTGCGCATTGGTCACCACCAGCCCGTCCGCCGCGATGATGAACCCGGACCCGAGCGATTGTTCCACCCGCTTGCGCATCGGCGAAAACTGCTGGAAGAACGGCGCAAAGAAAGGGTCGCCCGCGAACGGGTTGGCGAACCCGCCGCCCCCGTTTGCGCCGCCCCCATTTGCGCCGCCTACGGTGCGCTTGGTGTAGATGTTGACGATGGCGGGCGCGACCTTCTTGACCACGGGTGCATAAGACAGCCGGATCTGCTCCGCGCTTGCGGGGACCGTGGGGGCGGCATTCTGCGCGAATGCGGGGTGCACAAAAGATGTCGCCAGCGCCAGCGCCAGTAAAAACCGTTTCATGGGAAGTTAGATAATCGCCAGTTTTGGCAAAATCTAGGCAGGCCGTTTCAGCCCGGGGGCGGCAGGTCGCCGTAATCGTTGCTGCGCTTGCGAGCCACCCCGTAATACGGCGCGATGGCGCCGATGGCGTCGCGCGTCAGCCGGTCGATAAGCGGCGTACTGATGCAGCCGAATTCGTCGATGTCGAAATCCTCCGCCAGTGGCCAGTGCGCGGCCAGCATGCGCAGCTTCATCTTGCGTTCTTCCATGTCGCGCATGTCTGACAGGCCGATACGCTCGTTCCCGTTCGCGCGCGACGACAGCGTGCGGTAAAGGCTTTCGCGCGTCTGGCGTATATGCCGCAGGTCGACCGTATCCAGAAATTCCGGCGTCAGCAGATACGCTTCCACGGTCTCGCGTAACGCATTGCGCCGCCGCCCGGTGGCGGACGGGGTGATGTCCGCCACCTCCCACGCTCCGCCTTCTTCCGCCGGTTCGTGGATGACGGCTGTGGCGTCGGTAAAGCCGCCGCGCCGGCGCAGGGCCACGAAATGCGTGCCGTCCACGATGGCCTCGGGCGCGCGGCGCCAGTAATCGTTATCCGCGTGCAGCGCGTTTTTAAACAGGTCTGCCTGGCTGTTCAGCGGGATGACGGTGTAACCGTCATCCGTCATCTCCACCACCGGCAATGGCGCCCACGGGTAGTCCGCCCCGTGTTCCGCAAGCCTGTTGGTGATGATAAGTTCGCGCAGATGCCGGTCGTATTCACCCATATGTGTGCCGTAACCGTGCGATTCCCGGTGCAGCGCGTTCAGGCTGGCGTCACGCAGGATGGTGTTGATCATGGTGCCGCCCGTGGCTCCGCCGGAGCGTATGTCATCCAGCGCCTGCCGCGCCTTGCCCGGTATCTGGAAAGCCTGGCTGCGGTCGATAAGGTCGGTGCCGGACGCGATATACAGCGCATGCGTCACCGGCAGCGGGAAACCCGCCAGCCGCGCCTGCACCACCAGCCGCGGAACAAGGCCGAAGGTGACGATACGGTTTTTAAGAATGCGCATGTCTTCAAGCTGCATATGCCGTTGGCGCCGGTCGTGATGGATAAGGCCCGGCGTGCGGCTGTATTCCACGAACACGTCTTCCGCCGTGCGTTCCAGCAGGGCCGATACATCGCGCGATGCGGCAATGGTATTGGCAAGCGCGCCCCAGGCTTCCGGCGTATCCAGCGCGGTTGTGCGCGCATACCCGGTTTTCTCGGCAAACCGTGCCAGCGCGGGTAAATCGCGCACATTGTCGGCGCCCACATGGGCCTCGGTCAGCCCGCGGTAAAACGCGATGCGGTCAGGCGCGGCGCCGAACATCTCGGCCACGATGCGCCCGTCATCCGGCGCATGGCGCAGGCCTTCGAACTGGCTCAGGCGTTCCTGATACCCGTGCGTCAGCAGCACGACGGGGCAGAACGCCGCCGCCGCCTGCCGCCATTCCGGGCTTTTATGACGCGTCAGCCAGTTGTAGTTGTCCAGCGTCTGGGCCGAAGGGTTGGGCGCCATGATGCGCATGACGTTTTCGTCCAGCCCGGCGCGGGCGCGGGCAACAATCCGGTCGTTGTCCGCCTGCCGCGTTTCCGCGAAACGGTCCAGCATCTCCACGAACTGGGTGCGCAGCCAGTCGCCCATGCGGGGCCGGTCGCCCACGATATCGGCCACCGCCTCGCGCATCTGGTCGGCGATGGCGCCGTGCGATGCGGCAACACCGCGCGCGCTGTTCGATGCCTGTGTATGAAGGAAGCGTATGTCGGTAACCCAGCGCGCATGCTGGCCCAGCGTGCGCTTGATGCCTTCGAACCCGCGTTCAAGGCTGGCTTCCATGCGGTTGGACAGGTCGGCCAGCGCCTCGCGTTTGCGCTTGTACTGCAAAACGGCGCTGGGCCTGAACAGCTCCGCATCCGCCATCCAGCGCATGACGTCCATGGCCTGCACATGCCCGTGCGACGTGGTGCGCACGATGCGGTAGGTGAAATGCCTGTGCTGGAAACCGTGGCAGTAAACGTAGAAATCCGACGTGACGGGCCGCGCGCCTTTGCCGGTCGTTCGGCTGAACTGGCGCGGCCGCGTCAGGTTCTCGTACTCGTCGAAAAACGGTTTGATGCGTTCCAGCACGAAAGCGGGGTCTACGAAATCCCCATCGCCAATGGCCGCAAGCAGCGGCGCGGCCCAATCGGGCGGCGTGTTGAACAGCGCGGAAAGGCCGGTCGGGTTTGCCATCCGCCGGGTCTACCATACGGGGCTTCGGGAAGGCAAAATATGTAAGGTTTAAAACGGGTCGGGCGTGCCGGGCAGGGCCACGACCAGCCCGTCCAGCGCCTCGGTCATCATGATTTGGCAGGACAGGCGCGAGGTTTTGGCAAGGTCGAACGCCAGATCCAGCATGTCCTCTTCCTCAAGGCTTTTGCCGCCGTCGGGCAGCACCCTCTCATGCCAGTCCGGGTGCACCACCACATGGCACGTGGCGCAGGCGAGCGAGCCGCCGCACGCGCCCTCGATGTCGTTTATGGCGGCCTTGCGCGCGATTTCCATGACCGAAAGGCCGATGGGCGCATCAACCTCGAACGGCGTCTTGTCACGCAAAATGAACGTCATCCGGGGCATCAGGCGGCTTTCTTCCACTGTGCGGCCAGCCGGGCATAGGCCGCGATGAATGTGTCGACATCGGCCTCGGTGGTAGACCAGCCCAGCGACACGCGCAAGGCGCAGGTTGCAAGATGGGGCGCAATGCCCATCGCGTCCAGCACGTGCGACGGTTTCACCGAACCCGACGAACACGCGGATCCCGACGACACGCAGATACCCGCGAGGTCCAGCGCCATAAGCTGCGTATCCGCAATAACCCCCTCAAGCGCGAAGCAGGTGGTGTTGGCCACGCGCGGCGCATCGGCGCCGAAAACGTGAATGCCGGGCAGCGAGGTTTCGATACGGTCGCGCCATGCGGCCAGTTTCCGGTATGCGTCCATCTGCGCTAGCGCTTCGCCGGCGGCCACGCCGAACCCGGCAATGCCCGCGACGTTTTCCGTGCCCGCGCGCTGGCGGCGTTCCTGCCCGCCGCCCGACAGCAGCTTCACCGGCGGCGCCTTGGGCGCCACGATAAGCGCCCCCACGCCCTGCGGCCCGCCGAATTTATGGGCGGTCAGCGTCATGTAATCCGAAACCGGCTTGAGGGGGATGCGCCCGGCGGCCTGCACCGCGTCGCAATGGAACAGCGCGCCGTATTGTTTTGCCAGTGCAGCGATGGCATCGACCGGCTGGATGACGCCGGTTTCGTTGTTGACCCACATGACCGACACCAGCGCGCCCGGCGTTTCGGCCAGCATTTTTTCAAGCGCGCCCAGGTCGATAAGCCCCTCGGCGCCCATCGGCACGCGGGCCGCCTGCGCCGCCTCCATCACCGAAGGGTGCTCGATGCCGGAGGTGAGGATGGGACCTTTGAAGGATTTGAGAACCGTGTTGTTGCCTTCGGTGGCGCCGCTGGTAAACAGCACCTGCTTGGCCTCCACCCCCGCCATCTGCGCCACCGCGCGGCGGGCGTCTTCGATCACCGCGCGCGCGTCGCGCCCCGCCTTGTGTACGGAGGAGGCGTTGCCCGCCACGCCCATATGCCCCGCAACCGCGTCGATGACGGCGGGGCGGGCGGGGGAGGTGGCATTATGGTCGAGATAAACGCTCATCAAAAAACCGGCATGGCAAAAGGCACGACAAAACAGGTCCGGGGTTTTTCAAGCCCCGGACCCGGTTTTTACGGGCAAAAGCCCGCAAAGTCATGAATTTTTATGTGTTCCGCTTGAACAGGCGATCATAAACCTCGTCCCGCTCCGCCACCACGTCGTCGAGCGATACATGGTCGAGCAACTGGTAGACAAGGCCGTTCAGCGAATCCCACAGCTTGACCGACGGGCAGTCGGACTGCGCGAAACGGCGCGGGGCCGTCTGGCGGTTGCGCTGGGCGGTCGGGCTGTCTTCCGCGGCGCGGATGATGGCGGCAACCGAAATTTCCGTGGCCGGCTTGCCGAGGCGATAGCCCCCGCCCGGGCCGCGATGGCTTTTGACCAGCCCGTGGCGGCGAAGGCCCGCGAACATCTGTTCAAGGTAGGACAGCGAAATCTGGCGCCGCGCCGCAATGTCGGACAGCGGCACGGGGCGGCCGTCCTGCATTTTGGTTAAATCGACCATTGCGGTAAGGGCATGACGCCCGCGCGAGGTTGTCTCGAGTCGTTCCACGTTGTTATTCGCCTGCTGGTTCAAGCCTTGGTTAAGGCCGTGTTCATTGGTCGCGGGGCTGCCCGGCGTACTGCCCGACGAACTGCTCCGACCCGGCACGTTACGTCCCATAATAGGGGAAATAAACCCTAAGGTTTTCATGGCATTCCCTTTTGCTGCAGTTGCACAATAAAATTGACAAACATCTGGACTCCTTCTTATAACGCCACTACCGATAAGGCAGTTCCTTGGAAGTGCTTACCCTTTGAAATTGAACTATAAAGGGCTGCATTCAAATCCGAGGAAGCGGTCCACAAGCATAGAAAGTCACGTATGCCTGAAGTCATCATCAACGGCCCTGCGGGTCGCCTCGAAGGCCGGTACACGCATTCGAAAATGACCAATGCGCCGCTGGCGCTGGTTCTTCATCCCCACCCGGAACACGGGGGTACGATGAACAACAAAATTGCTTATTCACTCCATCAGGTATTTGTCGCGCGGGGCTTTTCAACCCTGCGTTTTAACTTCCGCGGTGTCGGTAAAAGCCAGGGTACGCACGATAAGGGCGAGGGGGAACTCTCCGACGCCGCAGCCGCGCTGGACTGGATGCAGGCCCTGAACCCGAACGCGCCGCATGTCTGGGTCGGCGGTTTCGCCTTCGGCGCCTGGATCGGCATGCAGTTGCTCATGCGCCGCCCGGAAATCCGCGGGTTCATCTCGGTGACCCCGCCCGCCAACGTTTACGATTTCAGCTTCCTGGCTCCGTGCCCGACCTCCGGCCTCATCATCAATGGCGCCACGGACGACATGGTCCAGCCCCAGCCGGTGCAAAAGCTGGTGGACAAGCTGCGCACCCAGAAGGGCATCAAAATCGACCACCGCATGGTCGAAGGCGCCAACCACTTCTTCAAGAACCGCATGGGCGAACTGGTCGAGGGTGTCCACGACCACATGAACCTCGCGCAGGCCGGCCGCACGGTCGACCCCGCCCGCATGGCGGAACTTTTACTGGCCGAAGCGGCTTAGTTATAAGAAACCCGGCATCGCTAATGGGCCCTGAACGGGACCATTGCCCGAATTTTGCCGCAAAGAACCGACAGATTAGGAAAATATGCTTTTGCCTGAACCCCTGATGCGCACCGAGGGCCACGTCGTCCTCGACATCGCCGACATGATCCGTCGTGACGGCCACCGCCTGTATGGCGGCGCGGGCATCTGCGCCTATCAGGCGTCCCTGTGCGGCCTTCAGGCCAGCTTCGCGCGCGATGGTCAGGTTCTGGCCCTCAAATCCGCCGACCTGCATGTCGACATCGCACTGGCCCTGACCCCGGTTGACGACAGCGACGGCATCGAACGCTACAAGGCTGAGCGCGTGGACGTAACCACAAGCTATATGCTGGGCGACGCCGCGGTGCTTGATGCATGGCATCGCCACCTTTCGGCCTACCGCCGCAGCATGCGCGCAGTCCACACCGCCGCCGCTTAAGCCCTCTAACTTTCCGATTGTCCGTCCGCCCCGTAAAGGCGGCTTTTTTTATTACGCGCGGTTATTCACCGCGGAAGGCTTTCTCGCTGCGCGCCATCAGCTCCGGCAGCTCCCCGAACACCAGATCGTCCAGCGTATCGAACGACACCGTGGCGTCGCGGCAGGCGCGTTCGATGGTTTCCGCCGCCCTGGCGATGCCGTGCAGCCCGAAATTCCCGTTCATGCCCTTCAGCTCGTGCGCGCACCCGCGCAGCGTTTCCTTGTCGCCGTCGTTGAAGGCGCGTTGCAGCGTCGGCAGCACCGTCTGGTTATGCGCGAACACGCCGTCCATCATCTCGCGCAATTGCCCGTCGCCCAGCGACTGGCGCAACGAATTCATGGCCGCGACGTTGAACAGCGCCGGGTCCGTAAGCCCGCTGGCCGCAGGCGCTGCTGCGGCGGCTGCCGCCGCTTCCGGGGCTGCGCCCTCCGGCGCAACCTCATCCGCCGCGACCTGTTCTTCCGTCTCTTGCACCGGCGCGGGGCCGGGCTGCACGTAAGGCTGCGGCACGTAACCCTGCGTCAGGTCCACGGCGGGTTTCGCGTCGATGCGCGGGGCCGAGAAATATTCGACCGAGCCAGAGAACGTGTCTTCATCAAGCTCGTTGTCCGACAAATCGAACACAACCGGCGCGGCCTTGAGCTGCGTTTCCACGACGCTCGCCTGCGGCGCGTCTTCCGCCGGGTGTGCGCCCTGCCCGTGCGACAGCAGCAGGGTGCGCAGGCGTTCGGGGTCGATGGGTTTTGCCAGCGTTTCGCGCATGCCCGCTTCGCGGTAGCGCAGGCGGTCTTCCTCTCCCACGTTGCCGGTCAGCGCCACCACGGGCGTGTTGCGGATGCGCGCGCTGCCCGCCTCGCGGATATGGCGCATGACCTCGATGCCGTTCATCTCCGGCATCTCGATGTCGAGGAAGACGAGCTGGAAGCCCTTGTTCGCCAGCATGTCCAGCGCCTCACGCCCCGATTGCAGCGTGGTGACGCGGTGGCCGTCGCGCGACAAAAGTCCTTCCATGACCTTGCGGTTGATGGCGTTGTCGTCCACCACCAGTATGTCCATCGGCTTGGCGAGGTTGGTGATGCCCTGAAGGTCGCCCGCGCGGCCTTCGGCGGTGGCGCGCTTTTCGTCGCCCGGCGGCAGGATGAGCGTGAAGCTGAACGTGGTGCCCTGCCCCTCGACCGATTTCAGCTCGATTTCGCTGCCCATCGTTTCGATCAGGCGTTTGCAGATGGCAAGGCCGAGACCCGTGCCGCCGAATTTCCGCGCGATGGATGAATCCGCCTGGCTGAACGGGTTGAACAGGTTTTTCTGCGCTTCCTCCGAAATGCCGATGCCCGTGTCTTCGACCGAACACACGACCGGCAGGTTTTCCGGCGCGTCGGTCGGCACCAGTTCCTGATCGCCCGCGCGCAGGCGAATGGTGACCCCCCCGCGCTGCGTGAACTTGATGGCGTTGCCCACAAGGTTCAGGAATACCTGCCTGAGGCGCGTCGGGTCGCCTTTCAGGAAGCGCGGGCAGTCGCCGTCGATATCGACCTGCAGGTAGATGCTGCGCTGGGTCGCATGCCCGTTCATCAGCATGGCGACCGACCCCACCACGCGGTGCAGGTCGAAGTCGATTTCCTCGAGCGTCATGCCCTGGCCCTCGATTTTCGAGAAATCGAGAATGTCGTTCAGCAGCGCCAGCATCGCGTCGCCGGAATCCTGAATGGTCTGGGTGTAGTCCTTCTGCTCGCGCGTCATCTGCGTGTCCAGCAGCAGGCGCACCATACCCATGATGCCGGTCATCGGCGTGCGGATTTCGTGGCTGACGACCGCGAGGAAGGCCGATTTTGCGCGGTTCGCCTCGTCCGCGTTGATTTTGGCCATGCGCATTTCTTCCGTGCGCTCCGCTTCCCGCGCGCGCAGGTCTTCCATGATTTCGCGCTCGCGCTCGATAACCCGCACAAGGCGCGCCTGATCGGCGTTTTCCTTGGATTGTTTGAGCTTGCTGATGTTCTGCGCGCGCTGCGTCTGGCGCAGGATTTCACGCACGAGGCTGATGCTGCCCGCCCGCATATACGCCGCGCCCGACAGCACTAGCAGCACGCACACCAGCGGCATGCCGAACGCGGGCGCCTGCAGGAACACGGAAGCCAGCGGCAGGAAGCCCATGGCCGCAAGGAACGGCAGGGTATTGGCCAGCAGCAGCACGACCCACGCGCACCCCGCGATGATGCCGCAGATGCGGATGTCCTTGTGCACCGTCATCGCCTTGATGGCCGCCACGATGTAGGCGAGGCCCGCGGAAAAGCCGATGATGCCGATGCGCATGGTCGAATTTTCCGGCACGATGAATACGAACGACATGGTCGCCAGCACCACGAAACTGGCGCAGATGTAAAGAACGACGCTGTCGCCCGCCTCGCCTTCCTGCGCCGCGACGATGGATTGCGTGACCGCCAGCGCCAGCAGCCCGCCGCCCGCCAGCGCCACGCCCGCGATATGCGCGGCGCCGATGGCGCCCGCGTGCACGCTGTTCAGCGAAAGCCAGAACCACGCGCCCTGCGTCAGGAAGAACAGCGCATGCGGGAAAAACCCGAGACCCCTGCGCATGAACATGCCGCCGAGGAAGAACACCGCCGCGCCCGCCATCAGCGTCAGGATGGTGCCGATAAGCGCGCGGTCGGGCACGAATTGCGTATCCTCGCCCACCAGCGCCGATGCGGAAATGATGCGCGGCGCCAGCACCAGCGGCGCGTTGTCGGTCGGCTGCACCATGATGACCAGCGTCATCTGTTCTTTGGGCATCAGCTTGAGGGGCAGGGTATGCCCGCGCATCGGCACGTCGCCCGTGGTGTCGGCCATGACCACCCCGCGCGAACCGTCCACCGCCACCACCTGTGCGGCAAGGCCCGTGCGCCCGTCGGTCAGCGCGCCGAAATCGAACACCCAGTCGCTCTGGTTCGAACCGTTGACGATGTCCAGCACCAGCCAGTGCGGCACGGGGTCGAAGCTCAGGTTCAGGGGGCCGGCAGGCACGCGTTCGCCGCGCAGATTGTTGCGGTGGCGGAAATACACTTCCCGCATACTCATGTCGCCGGTCACGTCGCGCGTGTGGTACATGAACGCCTGCGCGTTATAGACGGCCTGCTGGTCTTTCAGCGTAACCGCGGTATTCAGCGTGGGAATGGCAGAGGATGAGACCTGTCCCCGCATGGCCTGCGCGGGCGGCTGGGCGCTGTCCTGCCCCGCGTCCTGCGCGCGCGCGCAGACAGGCCCCATCGCGGCCAAAGCCGCGATCAGGACCAGCGCAAGGCGTAAAGCGGCGGTCTTAGACCAGGAAGACCGCCATGAGGACGAGGATAACGGCAATCACGCCTCCGGCGAGCATGGTGGCTTTGGTGAAAGCGGACCAGGCGTTCTGCGACCGGGCGACGGCTTCCGGATCGGCAACGGCGGGATGTGCGGCGTGGCTGTGGCTGGCGTCGGAATGGGGCAGGGACATGGACGGTTTCTCCGATTCTTTTGTGCTTTGTCCATGATGCCCAAGGACAGGCTGGGTTTCAATCGCCGCTGCGGGCGTTTGGGCTTGTTTCTGAACCTTTTTTGCGACCCGGCCCTTGCGGATGGTCACGACCCCCGTGGCAATGTCGCGGATGACCGCCGGGTAAAGCGCGTGTTCCTGCTCCAGAACGCGGGCGGCCAGCGTTTCGGGCGTGTCGGTGGCCAGCACCGGCACCTCGCGCTGTTCGATGACCGGGCCTTCGTCCATGCCCGCCGTCACGACGTGTACGGAACAGCCGGAAACCGTGTCTTTCGCGGCCAGCACCGCCTCGTGCACGTCCAGCCCCTTGTGCCTGGGCAGAAGCGACGGGTGAATGTTGATGACCTTGTCTTTGAATCGCTTGAGGAAAACCGGCCCCAGTATGCGCATGAAGCCCGCAAGGCACACAAGGTCGGCCTTGTGCTGGTCCACCACCTGCGCCAGCGTGTTTTCAAAACCCGTCTTGTCGAATTTGCCGTTTTCACCGCGGAAATAGCTGTGGTCGACAATCATCGACGGCAGGCCCGCATCATAGGCGCGGGCAAGCCCGCCCGCGTCAGGGGTGTTGGAAATCACCACAGCGATTTCGGCGGGATAGCTGGAATCCTTGCAGGCATCGATCAACGCCTGAAGGTTCGAGCCGCGGCCCGAGATAAGAACGGCAAGACGTAAACGTTTCAAGCGTTAGCCCATCCAGTTTTGTTCAGCGTTATCAATGATAACGCGGTCGTCATTCGCGCATTGCACGACCGACCCGATGGTATAGACGCTTTCCCCCGCTGCCGTCAAAGTCTGGGCGATGGCCGCAGCCTCGCCCGCCGGCACCACGACGACCATGCCGATACCGCAGTTGAACGTGCGCGCCATGTCGGCGGCGTTAAGCCCCGCAAGCTTGCCCATCCACTTGAACACCGGCAGCATCGGCCATTTGGCGGCGTCGAGCTTCACGCCCAGACCGTCCGGCAGCACGCGCGGGATGTTGTCGGTAAGCCCGCCGCCCGTGATATGGGCCAGCCCCTTGATGGCGGCCCCACCCTTGATGGCGGCCATCAGGCTGCGCACGTAAAGCTTCGTCGGTTCCAGCAGCACGTCGGCCACGGTCTTGGCCTGCGCAAAGGGGGCCGCGTCTTCAAAACTGACCTTGGCGTCGGACACGATTTTGCGGACCAGCGAAAACCCGTTGGAATGCACGCCGGACGAGGCGAGGCCGAGCACCACGTCGCCCGCCTGAATGGTTTCGCCCGTAATCTGGCGGCCGCGCTCCACCGCGCCGACCGAGAAACCGGCGAGGTCGTAATCGCCCTTGGCGTACATGCCCGGCATTTCGGCGGTTTCGCCGCCCACCAGCGCGCAGCCCGTGTCCTGGCAGGCCTTGGCAATGCCGTTCACGATGGTGGCGGCATGCCGCACGTCTAGCTTGCCGGTTGCGAAATAATCGAGGAAGAACAGCGGCTCCGCGCCCTGCACCACAAGGTCGTTGACGCACATGGCGACAAGGTCCTGCCCGATGCCTTCGTGCCGGCCCGTATCGATGGCGATTTTAAGCTTGGTGCCCACGCCGTCGGTGGTGGCAACCAGAATGGGGTCTTTGAACCCTGCGGCTTTGGGGTCGAACAGGGCGCCGAAACCGCCCAGACCCGCCATTACGCCCGGGCGCCTGGATGCGGCGGCGGCGGGCTTGATGGCCTCGACCAGCGCGTTCCCGGCGTCCACGTCGACACCGGCCTGTTTATAAGCGTCAGCCGCATTACTATTCATGTTGAAGCCATTCCGTTCACAGTTGTAGAAAGGGGGACAACCTAAAAAACTGAACTGGTCGCTGCCCCTGATGTCGCCGTTGTTGTATCGCGTTTTTTATTCCACGTTAATCGTCTTTTTTGCGGCGGTTTCACTCGTGTCCGGGGCGGCATCCGCGCGCCCCGCGGCGGATGACCCCTATATCGTCAAGGGTATCGCCGTCGACGTGACCGGCGCCTCGGCCCTCGACGCCCGCAACAAGGCCTTTGTCGAGGCGCGCCGCAAGGCTTACGAGGCCATGGCCGCCAAGGCCGCCCCCGGCCAGAACGTCATCATCCCGGACGACCGCGTCATCGCGGGCGCCATCCGCGACTTCGAAATCGTGAACGAAAAAATGACCAGCCGCCGCTACGCCGGCACGGTCGATGTGCGCTTCACCGCCGCCGCCGTCAAGCGCACCCTGCAGTTCAGCCCCGCGCAGGGCGCCGATAATACGCTGGCAGGGCAACAAAACGGTATGGCCGTGGGCGATGCGCCCGCCGCGGCGCAGCCTTCGTCCGCGGCGCAGCCTTCGCCCATGAACCCCAATGCCCCCGCCGTCGCCACCCCCGCCGCCGTGCCTGCCGCAAACGCGCCTTTCGCCGCGCCCCAGCAGCGCCGCGCCATGCCGGACACGGCCCTGCAGCAGGCAGGCCAGCCGCGCCCGCTGCTGGTTCTGCCCTGGTACGGCCAGATGGGCCGCCAGACCCTGTGGGACCAGAACAACCCGTGGCGCGCCGCGTGGGAGGAAAAAACATCCCTCGCCAAGAACAAATCCATCGTCCTGCCGGTGGGTGACGTGGAAGACGTGCGCGAATATTCGCCCACCCAGCCGCTGTCCCGCCGCGGCAATATCGACGCGCTGCTGCGCCGCTACGGCGCGGACACCGCCGTCATCACCATCGCCGAACCGCAACAGGACGGCGGCGTGATCGTGTCGCTTTACAAATACGAACACGGCTCCACCCTGCCGATGGGCCGTTTTGGCATGCCCAACACGCGCGACACGCTGGGCGACGCCGTGTCGCAGGCCGCGACCACCATGGGCGCGCTGCCCGTGACCACGGTCGGCAACGGCCCCGCCGTCATCCAGAACCCGCTGTCGGAAGCGGCGCCGCAGAACACGCGCTACTCGCGCCCCGAAACGCAGGCGGCGTCGCAGCCGCAGATGGGCCAGCCGCAAACCGGCGTGCCGTCACCGATGGGCGCATACCGCACGCTGGCGCGCTTCGGCGGTTTGCAGGAATGGGTCACCATCCGTCAGGCGCTGGCGCGCATTCCCGGCATGGGCGCCATCAACGTCCAGTCCATCAGCCCGACGCAGGCCAATCTTGAATTCAGCTACAATGGCGGCCCCAACATGCTGGTCACCGCCATGGCCCAGAACGGCCTGTCGCTGACGCAACTGCCGCCTGATTCCGTCGCATCCCCAAGCCTTGGCGGTGCGTCCCCGCAATTCCTGCTTTCCATCGGTCGCTTCTGATGTTCAACATGCGCAACATTTCGCTGTTCTGGGTGGGCGTCATCGCCCTGCTGGTCGGTTTCATCCTGCTGTTCCAGTCCATCCTGTCGCCTTTTGTGCTGGGCATGGTCATCGCCTACCTGCTCAATCCGCTGGTGTTGCGCCTGACCAATTTCGGCTGGCCGCGCTGGTCTGCTGTGCTGTTTCTGCTGGGCGGGTTCCTGCTGGTCGTGGGTCTTGGCATCGGTTTCCTGACGCCGGTGCTCCTGCGTGAAGGCTCGCAATTGCTGACCGACATTCCGGGCTGGATTAACCAGGCGGAACGCATGGTCTCCGGCTGGGCCACGCGTTTCGGCATCGACTTCGCCGTGCCGGACGGCGACGCCGTCATGGACAATCTGCAGCAGCAGGCAGGCCAGATTCTGAACGCCGGCAAGGGCGTGGCCGCAGGCATCCTCGCAGGCGGCGCGGCGCTCATGTCGTTCGTAAGCTTCGTCTTCCTCATGCCCATCGTCGCCTTCTACATGATGCTCGACTGGCCGCGCCTCGTCGCCAAGGTGGATGAGCTTCTGCCCCGCGACAAACTCCCCACCGTCCACGGCCTGATGAACGATGTGGACAAGACGCTGGCGGGCTTCATCCGCGGCCAGCTTACGGTCTGCGCCATGCTGGGCCTGTTCTACGGCATCGGCCTTACGCTTATCGGCCTGCGCTTCGGCTTCGTCATCGGCATCACGGCGGGCGTTTTGTCCATCATGCCGTTCGTGGGGTCGGGCATCGGCCTCCTGATGGCGGTCGGCGTGGCGTGGTTCACCACGGGCGACCCCATCATGGTCGTGGCGGCGCTGGTCGTCTTCGGCCTCGGGCAGTTCATCGAGGGCAATTTCCTCACCCCCAAGCTGGTGGGCGACAATATCGGCCTGCACCCCCTATGGGTTATTTTCGCGCTTATGGCGGGCGGCTCGCTCGCGGGCTTCGTCGGCATGCTCATCGCGGTGCCGGTTGCCGCCGTTATCGGCGTCATGGTGCGTTTCGCCCTTTCCGAATACAAAAAAAGCGCGTATTACGCTGGGTAAATTCCCGGCATAGATGAAGACACGATGGGCCACCTGAAAACCCAGCTCCCCTTGGCATTTCCCGTGACGCCCGCCATGGCGCGCGAGGATTTCCTCGTGTCCGATTCCAACCGCGACGCGCTGGCCTTCATCGACCGCTGGCCCCAGTGGAACGCGCCGGTGCTGTACATCTACGGCCCCGAAGGGTCGGGGAAAACGCATCTCGCCTCTATCTGGAAATCAATCTCCCGCTCGGAAGAAGGCTCCGGCATGGTGATCGAGGACCTCGACGGCCAGATCGGCTGCCGCCCGCAGGAAGAAACGCTGTTCCACCTCTATAACCGCGTGCGCCAGACCCCCGGCAGCGTGCTGATGACCGGCACCATGCCGCTGTCCATGATGCGCTTCGCCATTCCCGACCTGGCCTCGCGCCTGCGCGCCTGCCCGCAGGTCGCCATCGGCCTGCCGGACGAACATTTGCTGCGCGCGTTGCTTGTGAAACTGTTTTCGGACCGCCAGATGCGCATTGACGTCGGCGTCATCGAATACTGCGTCGCGCGCATGGAACGCAGCTTCTCCGCCGCCCGCGACCTCGTGTCCGAGCTTGACCGCGTTTCCATGACTGAAAAACGCGCCATCACCCCAGCCATGGCGCGCGCCGTTCTGATGCCGGATCAGGATGAATTGCTGCTAGGCCCGTCGTTTGGCGGGGCCCAGGCCTAACGCCTGCCTGAGCGCCCGTATCATCGCGGAGCCGTTGCGCATCATCGCATAGACCGCCATGCGCGGCCCCGCCCGCAGGGATTTGGACGCCCCGCGCGCCTGCAATGCCGCCCGTGCTTCCATGATGCCGAAATACACATGGTAAGGCGTGGTCGCTGGCATATAGTCGGCGGCGGAATCAAGGTCGCGCGTCAGCCACTCTGTCCAGAAACCGCGGCGCTGGATATAGGCGGATTTAAGCAACCCCGCCACCTGCGCCATGTAGTCCTTGGCCGCGTCCCGGTCCGGCGCGATGTCCAGCAGCAGGGCGTTGGCCTTCAGCGCCTCCGTCAGCGGCCAAAGCCGCTTGGCGTCGCTCACGATGTCGC
>JAMIFL010000104.1:0-2645 GCA_035906295.1 Alphaproteobacteria bacterium
ATGAGGTCGGCGCGGCGCTGGTACTGCGTCTGCACGTCGGCCCATTTCGCGTTGGCGTTTTCTTCCAGCTTCGGCACGTTGTTCACGCCGCACCCGGCCAGCATCAGTGTCAGCAATACAGTTGCGATTAGGCGTTTCATTTGGTCCCCTCTATATTTCGTGTCTGATTTAGGAGAATACGTATGAAAATCGCCACGTACAACGTCAATTCGGTGCGCACCCGCCTGCCCAACCTGCTGGACTGGCTGGCCCGGGCGCAACCCGACGTGGTGTGCCTGCAGGAGCTGAAATGCCAGGACGAGCAGTTCCCGTATGACGACATAAAGGCTGCGGGCTACCACGCAGTGGTTGTGGGGCAGAAGGCTTATAACGGCGTGGCCGTGCTGTCGAAAATGCCGGTCGAGGTGATTGCCACCACCATCGGGGACGAGCAGTCGCGGTATATCGAGGTGGACGCCGCGGGCGTGCGCATCATCGGCATCTACGCGCCCAACGGCAACCCGCTGGGGACGGAGAAGTTCCCCTACAAGCTCGACTGGCTCGCGCGCCTGCGTGCGCGCATGGTGGCGCTGGTTGAAAGCGAAACGCCGTTCGTGGTGACGGGGGATTACAACATCATTCCCGAAGCCATCGACGCGCGCGACCCGGCAGCGTGGGTCAATGACGCGCTGTACCAGCCGGAGTCACGGGCGATGTACCGCAACTTCCTGAACCTGGGGCTGACCGACGCTTTCCGCATGTTCCACCGCGAGGGCGGGCATTACACGTTCTGGGATTACCAAGCGGGGGCGTGGCAGCGGGATATGGGCATACGCATCGACCATTTCCTGCTCAGTCCGCAACTGGCGGACCGCTGCACCGGCTGCACCATCGACAAGGACGAACGCGGGCGCGAGAAAGCGTCCGATCACGTGCCGGTGTGGATTTCGATTTCCATGCCGTCGTAGGCGACTTCGTAACCTTCGGGCAGTTCGGCCATCAGGGTTTTGTAATCAAGCCGCGGCGTCAGGTGGGTGAGGATGACGCGGCGGGCGCCGACGATGGCGTTCCACGCTTGCACCTGTTCGAGATTGGGGTGGACGATGGTGTAGTCGGTGCCGTACTGGGCGCAGTCCACCAGCCAGATGTCGATGCCCTTCAGCACGTCGAGGGCGGTTTCGTCCAGCACCGACACGTCGGTCGAATAGGCGAAACTGCCGAAGCGGTAGCCGACGGAATGCCCCGCGGTGCCGTGCTTCTGCCAGAAGGGCGTGAGGGTCAGCCCCGCGATGGTGTGCGGTTTCGCGTAGTCGTCGGTTGCGAAGGCGCGCGGGGTTACGACGGGCTGGTAGAGGCCGTCGGGCGAGGCCGTGAACATGTGGGCGAAACGCGCCTGCAATTCGGAGAGCGTGTCGAGGTCGCCATAGGCGTCGACCATCTGTTTCTGGACGAATTTGAGGTAGCGCAGTTCGTCGATGCCGTTGACGTGGTCGGAATGGGCGTGGGTGTAGAGGATGGCGTCGATTTTGGTGATGGCCTGTTCCAGCGTCTGGTCGCGGAAGTCGGGGCCGGTGTCGATAACGATGCAGGCATCGCCCTGCCTTACGGCGACGGAGGCACGGCGGCGGCGGTTTTTCGGCTCCGCCGGGTCGCAGGCGCCCCAGTAGCCGGTGACCAGCGGCACGCCGCCGGAGGAGCCGCAGCCGAGGATTCTGACGCTGCCCCTCACACCGCCATGGCCCATGAATCCCTCGCCCGTGTGAACAGGTTGAAGAAGTTGTCGGCGGTTTTGGTGCCGATTTCCTCGCGCGTCATGTCGAAGATGTCGGCCACGACCTTGGCGGTGTGAACGACCAGCGCGGGTTCGTTGGTCAGCTTGCGGTGCGGTTCGGGCGCAAGATACGGCGCGTCGGTTTCGATGAGGATGCGGTCCAGCGGGGCGGCTTTTGCGATGGCGCGCAGGGCGTCGGCGTTTTTGAACGTCACGATGCCACTCATGGACAAATAGAAGCCGAGGTCCAGCGCCTCAAGGGCCATCTGCGCGCCGGAGGAGAAGCAGTGCATGACGCCGGTGAGGTTTTTTTTGCCGGCGCCTTCTTCTTTCAGGATTTTGATGATGTCTTCATCAGCGTCCCTTGCGTGGACGACCAGCGGCAGGCCGGTTTCGATGCAGGCGCGGATGTGCTTGCGGAAGCCTTCGGCCTGGTCGGCGCGGTCGGCGAAGTCGTAGAAATAGTCGAGGCCGGATTCACCGATGCCGACGATTTTGGGGTGGCTTTGCGCCAGTTTGACTATGGCGTCGGTGGTGAAGGCTTTCTCCGCCTCGTTCGAGGCGTCGTGCGGGTGGGTGCCGACGGTCATCCAGACGTTGCGGTTGGCGTCGCAGATGGATTTGAGGGTGTCCGGTTCCTCGCTCATGCGGCAGCAGATGGTGACCATACCGGCGACGTGCGCGGCGTTGGCGCGCGCGACCAGCGTTGCGGGGTCGCCGACATGGGCGATTTTCGGGTTGTTCAGATGGCAGTGGGAGTCGATGTAGAAGGCCATGCCCTGTTTATAGAGCGCGCGGGCGGCTGCCATCAACGGTTTTCGCTGGTGTTTTCGCCGGGGTTTTCGCTGGAGGGGGCACAGCCGCCTACCCCCTGCCCCGAGTGCGGGCTTGCCTT
>JAMIFL010000105.1:0-5762 GCA_035906295.1 Alphaproteobacteria bacterium
AGACTCCAACACAACCATGAAGTTGTCTTAGAAGAAGCCATCTTTTAAAGAAAGCGTAATAGCTCACTGGTATTAATAATAGTTTTTGCGCCGAAGATGTAACGGGGCTAAAGCCATATACCGAAGCTTTGGATTTCAAGTGTATTCGTACATTTGGAGTGGTAGCGGAGCATTCTCTAAGCCTGCGAAGGCTGACCGCGAGGTCAGCTGGAGGTATGAGAAGCGAGAATTCTGACATGAGTAGCGAAAAACAGTGTGAGAAACACTGTCGCCGAAAGACCAAGGGTTCCTGCGCAAGGCTAATCCGCGCAGGGTGAGTCGGATCCTAAGATGAGGCCGAAAGGCGTAATCGATGGCAACACGGTTAATATTCCGTGACCTGATGGAGGTGACGAAGGGCAAAGTGGGTTCAGACTTATTGGATTGTCTGGGCTAGCAATGCACTTCCAGGAAATAGCCCCATCGTATAGTCCGTACCCGAAACCGACACAGGTGGTCTGGTAGAGTATACCAAGGCGCTTGAGAGAAGGATGTTGAAGGAACTCGGCAAATTGCTTGCGTAACTTCGGGATAAGCAAGCCTCGCTTTTGGGCAACCAGAAACGAGGGGCACAAGCCAGGGGGTGGCGACTGTTTATCAAAAACACAGGGCTCTGCTAAGACGAGTAAGTCGAAGTATAGGGTCTGACTCCTGCCCGGTGCCGGAAGGTTAAAAGGAGGTGTGAAAGCACTGAATTGAAGCCCCGGTAAACGGCGGCCGTAACTATAACGGTCCTAAGGTAGCGAAATTCCTTGTCGGGTAAGTTCCGACCTGCACGAATGGAGTAACGACTTCCCCGCTGTCTCCAACATTCACTCAGCGAAATTGAATTCTCCGTGAAGATGCGGAGTTCCCGTGGTTAGACGGAAAGACCCCATGAACCTTTACTATAACTTCACAATGGCATTAGGAAACGTATGTGTAGCATAGGTGGAAGGCTTTGAAGCCCGGCGCTAGCCGGTGTGGAGCCGACAAGTGAAATACCACCCTTACTTTTCCTGATGTCTAACCTAGGCCCGTTATCCGGGTCGGGGACATTGTGTGGCGGGTAGTTTGACTGGGGCGGTCGCCTCCCAAAGAGTAACGGAGGCGCGCGATGGTAAGCTCAGGACGGTCGGAAATCGTCCATCGAGTGCAATGGCATAAGCTTGCCTGACTGCGAGACTGACAAGTCGAGCAGAGACGAAAGTCGGTCATAGTGATCCGGTGGTTCTGTATGGAAGGGCCATCGCTCAACGGATAAAAGGTACTCTGGGGATAACAGGCTGATAGCGCCCAAGCGTCCACAGCGACGGCGCTGTTTGGCACCTCGATGTCGGCTCATCACATCCTGGGGGTGGAGAAGCTCCCAAGGGTATGGCTGTTCGCCATTTAAAGTGGTACGTGAGCTGGGTTCAGAACGTCGTGAGACAGTTTGGTCCCTATCTGCCATGGGTGTAGGATTATTGAGAAGAGTTGCTCCTAGTACGAGAGGACCGGAGTGAACGAACCTCTGGTGTACCGGTTATTGCGCCAGCAGTAGCGCCGGGTAGCTATGTTCGGACGGGATAAACGCTGAAAGCATCTAAGCGTGAAGCCTCCTTCAAAACTAGTAATCCCTATTAGGACCGTCGAAGACTACGACGTTGATAGGCCGGATGTGGAAGCCCTGCGAGGGGTGAAGCTAACCGGTACTAATTGTCCGATCGGCTTGACTATTCGAATGGCGTACAGAGCTAAGCTCTTGTACTGACCGTGTTGAAAGACAAGCAGCAGAAAAACTTTGAATAAATAATGTTGGTCATTATCACTTCACTTAACCTTCGGCTGTTCTTTGATGATCTGGTGATTTTCGCGTGGGTGGCACTCACGATCCCATTTCGAACTCGATGGAGAAACCCCACTGCGCCAATGGTACTGTGTCTTAAGGCACGGGAGAGTAGGTCATTGCCAGATCTTCCAAGAACAGCTTGAAGCTTTCAAAACCGACACACGACATATCAAATTCAAAACCCCGGCTTGCCAAAGCCGGGGTTTTTGTTTGCCCGGAAATCAAACGGAATCCAGCAGGTGGGCTTTCTCCTGCCCGCATAACCATCAAATGAGAACCGTTTGCACTGGACGGCGCGCCCCGGTGCTCTAGATTGAATCTCAATGCGGGGCCGGGCCCCTCTGGTGGTCGCGATGGTCGCGCCACGATGTCGGACCGCATCGGGTATACCCGATGCCGTTTCCATGAAAGGCTTTGGGACCATACCCGAAACAACTTTGTTTCGAGGTGCATAATGAAATCCCGTTTATTCTCCCTGTTCTACAAACTCGCAAAAATCCAGACCGCCATCGACGCGGAACAGCAGCGTAAAAAGCCTGACTGGATGCGCCTCCTGCGTCTCAAGCGCCTGCGCCTGATGATGAAGGAAAGCCTGTCCCGCCTGTCCGTACCGGCAGACTGGATGACGGCCCGCATGCCCGCGCCCGTATTGGTGCACGCCTTCCACGGCGACCGCGCGGCACGCCGGCGCCATTACCGCCCCGTCATGCGCTAAAGAACGCCGAAAACACGAAAAGACCGCCATCTGGCGGTCTTTTTCTTTTGAATTCAATGTATTGCAGTTTAACCGGTTTCTAATTCTTTTTTCGTAGGATGGGGAGTGAAAGGTCACACAAGGAGAAAAGACCACAATGACGAAACCGGGCACCCTGGATGTTTTCAAACAAAAGGCGAAACTCGTGGGCAAGGGCGGAACCGACACCGCCAACGAAGCCGCGCTGAAGGACGCCGCCGACGCGCTCAACGCCGCCGTGCGCGGCCGTTCGCTGAGCGACCCGAAAGTGCTTTCGGATCTGGCATGGGGCTTCGGCCAGCACGCCAAGGGCCTTGATTCGGCCGGCGCTCTTGCCAATCTGCTTTCCAGGAAAACACCGGGCGCGGCAGAAGTTATCCGCCACGTCATACGCCCCCATTAAGCGGGCAGGAAGTTCAATAAACCCGGGCGGTGCGCGTGACGCGCCCCCCGGGTTTTTCATGCGCGCACCCTGCGCTGCACAATGTCCCGCGCTGGACAGTGTCTGAACCCCCGCCTAGCCTTTTTGAAAATATAAAAAGACAGGGCAGGGCACGAATGAACGGTATTTCCGCATATACCCCCGCACAGGCCATGGCCGACTGGTACGCCGCCATGCAGGCCTGCGCCTGGCCTTTCAACGCCGCCGCCAGAATCACGCACGCCGCCTTCGATAATCCGCTCGTCCGCGCAACGTTGCCGGCCCTTGCGCCGCACATGGCGGGCAGCGCCGCCCTGGCCGACCGCCTGACCCGCGCCTACCGGAAACCGCCTTTCGCTATTCCCGGCCACAGCGAACAGGTCGTCATGCGCCGCCCCTTCGTGAACCTGCTTCATTTCAAAAGCGATGCGCCGCGCACCGACAATCCGCCGCGCGTGCTGCTCTTCGCGCCCATGTCCGGCCACCACGCGACGCTGTTGCGTGACACCGTGGCCGCCCTTGTGCGCGATCATGATGTCTATATCACCGACTGGGCCTGCGCCTCGCAGGTGCCGCTGTCGCAGGGGCGCTTCTCGCTCGATACGTATATCGACGATGCGCAGGCGATGATGCGCGCCTTCAAGGGCGACGTCCACGTCATGGCCGTGTGCCAGCCCGGTGTGCCGGTGCTCGCCGCCGTCTCCCTCATGGAAGCGCGGCGCGACCCCTTCGTGCCGAAATCCATGACCCTCATGGGCAGCCCCATCGATACGCGTGTCAGCCCCACCGCCGTAAACCAGCTCGCCACGTCGAAAGGCGTGCAGTGGTTTGCCGATAACGTGCTGGCGCTGGCGCCCGCGGGCCGCCCCGGCGAAAACCGCCCCATCTACCCCGGCATCCTGCAGCTCATGGGCTTCATGGGCATGAACGCGGGTCGCCACCGCGAAGCGCATATGGACCTGTTCAACGCCGCCGCCCGCGGCGACGGCGCCGCCATGCGCAAACACGACGTATTCTACGATGAATATAAATCGGTCATGGACCTCGATGCCGCCTTCTATATGCAGACCATAGACAGCGTGTTCGTAAACCACCGCCTGCCGAAAGGCGAAATGACATACACCGCGCCCGATGGCGGCACTGCGCCCGTCAACCCCGCCGCCATTGCGCGCGTGGGCCTCATGACCGTCGAAGGCGCGCGCGACGACATCACGGGCCTCGGCCAGTGTGCTGCCGCGCATGACCTGTGCGCCAACATTCCCCCAAGCCTGCGCGCGCACCACTTACAGGACGGCGCGGGCCATTACGGTATTTTCAGCGGAAAAAGATGGGAAGGCGAAGTGCTGCCCGCCGTGCGCCTGTTCATCACCGCACAGGACGGGCGCGTGCATCTGCGGCCGCCGGTCCTCGTCTCTTAAAGCACGCCCAGAAGCAGCAGCACGATAAGCACCACCGCCACGAGGCCCAGCCCACCGGACGGCGCATACCCCCAGTTACGGCTGTAGCCCCATCTCGGCAGCGCCCCCACCAGCGCCAGAATCAGAATGACCAGAAGAATGGTCGTCATCGTCATATCCTTTTTTAAAGTGCATAAAACAGACAAACGCCCATTGCGGCAAAAAGGTTTCTTCCTATTTGGATAGGGAGGGATTATGTCTCAGCCCATGCCCGTCACCATTCTGATTCAAAACGGCAAACCCGTGCCGCAGCCCAGCGTCCCCATCACCCGCCCCAGCCGTGCGAGCGAGGCGCAGGTGCAAAAAGCGTTCGAGGAATTCGCCGGTCCCAACCCTTCAAGGCGCGGCGCCATCCTCATGGGCGCGACGACCGCGCTGGCGATTGCGGCGGCAGGTGCGGCCGGGCTCTGGCCCGCGCATCAACCGGGGCAGGCCAAACCCGCCGTCACCCAACAGGCAACCCCGCGATGACCCGTCCCGGCATCACCATCATCGGCGCCGGCATCACCGGCCTCACCGCCGCCATCACAATAGGCGAGGGGGTGGAACAGATGCTGAAGGACGGACGCATCAAAATCCGCCCCGACATGACCGTGCTGGAATCCACCAACTGGATCGGCGGCCGCGCACGCACGCAAATTCTTTCGAACGGCGTCACGGTCGATGCCGGGCCACACTGGTTTCACGGCGGTAAAAAGAACCCGCTTTACCAATGGGCATGTAAACGCCATTACGATCTGGGCCGCGTTACGGTGGACACCGCGACGCGCCGTTTCAACCAGTCTTCCGCGGGCGCCCTGCCGCCGGAACAGCGCGAATGGGCGCTCAACCGCCTGTTCGAACTTTACGCCGTGTGGAAAGCGCGCGAACCGGAGCGCGATATTTCCCTGCGCGACCTGGCCGAACTTTCGAAATCGAAACTCATCATCACCGTGGCCGAAGAACGCGCCAACAACTGGATGGCCGTGGACCACGCCAACCTCGTCTCCAGTGACGAATTCTGGGGCGACGACGCAGGCTCCGGCGGCATGCAGCTTGAGCACGGCGTCGAATCCCTCATCGCCAACATGACGCGCGAGGCTGAGTTTTATAAGGCCGACATCCAGTTGCGCCAGCCCGTGCGCGGCATCTTCAGGGCCGCGGACAACCGATTCAAAATCGTCGGGCAGAAACAGAACACCATGGCCGACTATGTCATCAACACCGCCTCCATCGGCGTGCTGAAACAGGGCGGCATGGCGCTCGATACCGATGTGCAAAGCCAACTGGCTCAGGTGCTCGACGGCCTCACAATCGCAAAAT
>JAMIFL010000106.1:0-17019 GCA_035906295.1 Alphaproteobacteria bacterium
CATATCGGGCCCCGGAATTGCAACGCCGAATCGGTATTTTTCAGGGGGCTTTGCCCCCTGTGTCGGCTTACGCCTACCCCCGCGCTCCGCTTACGCTGCGCGGGGCCTCAACGGCCCAGTTCGGTTTTTTCAGGGGGGCTTTGCCCCCTGCGCCGGCTTACGCCTACCCCCGCGCTTCGCTTACGCTGCGCGGGGCCTCAATGGCCCAGTTTAAGGGTGGACGGGGTGTCAGAGGAATTCGGTGCCCTGGTCGAGCATCGCGCCTTCGAGGATGGCGCCTGCGAAAATGGCGCCTTCCAGCTTGGCGCCGGTCAGGTCCGCCTTGCGCAGGTCGGCGCCCGAAAAATCGGCGTAGCACAAATCCGCGTTGGTCAGGCGGATGCCCGCCATCTTGGCGTTGCGCATGACGGAATAACGCAACGTCGCACCCATCATGCTGACAGGCTGGATGCGTTTGATTTCACCGCCCGGCCCGTGGAAGAGCAGCGGGGACAAGTTTGCGCCCGAGAAGTCGCAGCGGGACAGGCGCGCGTCCTTGAAGGAAGAGCCGCGCACGTCGGCGTTGACGAAGGAACAGTCGCGGAAGTCGGATTCATCGAAGATGGAGGACTGCATCTCGGTGCCCGAAAAATCCTGATTGAGGAAGTTCGCGCCGATGGCCTTCATGGCGGTGAGCGAGTATTTGCTCAGGTCTTCCAGTTCGCGCAGGTCGAAGCCGGAGAGGTCGAGCTGCGTGCCCTCCTGCCCGCGGGTTTTCACCCATGCGACGTGTTCTTTCAGCAGTTCCGAAAGCGGGCGTTCGAGGTTCGAAACTTCGTCGCCGGTCGGTTTTTCGGTGATGGTGTTGGTGAAGTCGGCGCCCGCCGTCTCAACCATCGCCATCGAGGTTTTTTCGAGAATGGCGTTCTTGAGGATGGAGCCGCGCAGGTCGGTGCCGGACAGGTCGGAGTGCGAAAGGTTCGCGCCTTCGAGGTTGGCGTTGCGGAAGTCGGCGCCCTGAATGCGGACGTTTGAAAGGTCGGCGTCGGAGAAGTCAGCCGATGCGGCGCGGACGCCGGACAGGTTGGTTTCCATCATGCGCGCGCCGGTGAAGACGGTTTTGGCGACCGGCATGTTCTGGCCGTCGCGGCGGACGCGGTCGGTCAGGTACCCTTCCTGTCCTTTTTCCATGATCTTGCCTTCGCGCAAGTCGGCGGATTTAAGGTCGGCGCCCGTGAGGTTGGCGCCCGCGACGAAGGCGCCGCGGAAGTCCGCGCGCACGAAGGATGCCTGTTCAAGGTTGGCGCGGCGCATGTCGCACGCGAAGAAGGTGGCGGAGACGAACTTGCCCGCGGAAAGATCGGTGCCGATGAGGCAGGAGCCGGTGAAGTCGGCATGCGACAAATCCTGCCCGCGCATGGTCAGGCCGGAGAGGTTTTTGAACTTGATGACCGCGCGGGAACCGCCGTGCTGGCCCTTCATATACATCGCGTGAAGCTTGACGATATGGTCCAACTCGTCCTGCGAGAGGTGGGCCATCCGGATTTCGCCCTGCGGATTAGTCTGTGTCGCCATCTTTTTTGTTAAAATTTTAGCCTTTTCTTACCTGTTTACCACTGTGCGGCAAAAGTATGAAAAATGCGTTTACCCGTTTGATTTATCAGAAGTTTTATTCTGCGTCAGAACGTGGGCTCACGCAAGGTGGTTATCAAGAGGCTGGGCGAGTCTGGCGCGGGCCAGCGTTTTGCCCAGTTCCACGCCGAACTGGTCGAAGGAATTGATATTCCACAAGAAGCCGAGCATGGCGGTTTTATGTTCCCATATCGCCATCAGCAGGCCCAGCGTGCGGGCATTCAGCTTCGGCAGCAGAATGGCGGTAGAGGGCCGGTTTCCCGGCAAGGTTGCGTGCACACCCTCACCGCCGCCGAAGGTCAGTGCATCCATCTGCGCCTGCATATTGGCCATAACAACATCGCCATTGGGGATGCCGTCCAAAACCCCTATGAAATCGCAGGGAATGACGGCGGGGCCCTGTTGAATCATCTGCATGAAGGAATGCTGCACATTGGTGCCTGCCGCGCCGAACACCACGGGCGCGGTTGCGTATGCGCACGGGGTGCCGTGGATGTCGACGCGCTTGCCGTTCGATTCCATTTCAAGCTGCTGCACGTAAGGCGTGAACAGCGCGAGGCGCTGGGCATAGGGCAACACCGCGTGCGCTGTGGAACCGAGGAAGTTCTGATACCACGCGGTCAGGAGCGCCATGGTCAGCGGTATGTTGTCGCCGTTCTTCGCGGTTGCGGCGTGGCGGTCGGCGGCGTGCGCGCCGTTGAGGAATTCTTCGAACACGTCATACCCGCAGGCGATGGCGATGCAGGTACCGATGGACGACCAGACGGAAAAGCGCCCGCCCACCCAGTCCCACAGCGGCAGGATGTTGGCGTCGGCGACGCCTTCGGCCTTTGCGGCCTGCGCGTTCATGGTGACGGCCAGCATGCGGGCGTCGTTGCCCAGCCAGCGTCTCGCGGCGCGCAGGTTCATCATGGTTTCCTGCGTCGAAAAGGTTTTCGAGGCGCAGATGACGATGGTCGTTTCGGGGGCGAGGTCACCCAGTACGCTATTCAGGTCGTCGCCGTCGGCGTTGGCGGCGAAGTGCACGCGCGGGCCTTTATGGTCTTTCGCCAGCGCGCGGCAGGCCAAGCGCGGGCCGATGTCAGACCCGCCGATGCCGATATGCACGATGTCGCGCACCGACGCGTCGGTGCGCAGGCGTTCGGCCATGGCGCGGATTTGCGTCAGGCTTGCACGCACATCCTTGTGGTTTGCGGGGTCGCGCAGGGCAGTGTGCCATGCGGCGCGGCCTTCGGTGCTGTTGACGGGGGCGCCCGCCAGCATGCTGGCGAAGCGGCCTTCCACGTCCTGCTGGCGCGCGAGGGCGAAGAGCAGGTCCATCGCGCGGGCATCGACGCGGTGGCGGGTGAAATCGAACGTTACGTCTTCCAGCGTGCGTACGCGGTCGGATTTTTCGGCCAGCGATTTGATGTCCAGCGCGCGCGCGGAAACGGCGTGTTCCGTCAGGGCGTTCCAGGCGATGGTCTGGTCAAGCGCGGTCATTTCCCGGGAGCGCCTTCGACGTTTGGCAGGGTGGTGATGGTTTCCACGTCGATCCCTTCGGGCTTCGCACCGACGAGAATGACCTGCGGTTCGTGCATGAACACGCGGGTGGCGACGCGGCGAATGTCGGCGGGTGTCACGGCCATGATTGTCGCGCGGACGTCATCCAGCGCGGTGGCGGGGCGGTTGTTGATCTGAAGGCCGGTGACTGCGCCCGCGACGCTCATGGTGGACCCGAAATGCAGCGGCATGGAGCCGGTCAGGTAATCCTTCGCGGCCTGCAGTTGTTCCGCGGTCACGTCGGTGGTGCGCATCCGGTCGGCAATGGCGCGGACCATCTGAATTGTGGGCGCAACATTCTGCGGCAGCATGGAACCGGCAACGGTGTAACGGTCGGCATGGTCCATGTTCATCATGTCCGAATAGATGCCGTAGGTCAGGCCCTTCGCTTCCCGCACCTCGTTCATCAGAAGGGACGAGAAACCGCCGCCGCCGTAGATGTAATCCATCACCACACCCGCATAATGGTCCACATCGTGGATGGAGATGCCGGGCCAGACCATTGTCAGGTTGGTCTGCGGTTGCGGGGTTGCGTAGAATACGGGTTTGGTCGCCGCGGGCATGTCGGATGCACCGACCTTGCCGTCCGTCTTCGCGGTTTCGGGCAGGCCGCCGAAGATGTCGTCGACGATGCGGGCCGCTTCGGCGGCGGTAACGTCACCGGCGATGCCGACGTAAAGCCTGTCACGCGCGAAGTGGCGCGCGCGCGCGGCGCGCAGGTCTTCGGGCGTCAGCGCCGCCATGCTGGCCAGCGTGCCGCCGGAATTCTGCACATACGGGTGCGCGCCGAACACGCGGTCGTTCATGATGCGCGCGCCGATCCAGTCGGGGTCGGACATGCTGGCGCGGATGCGGGTCAGGTTCGCCTGCTTCATACGGTCAACCGCCTCTTGGTCGAAGCGCGGAGACGTCACGGCGAGCTTGAGGAGTTCGAGCGCCTTGTCCTTATGGCGCACCAACGTGCGCATGGACCCGCCGAAACTGTCACGGGAGGAAGAGAAGCCGAGGTCGATGGCGTTGTCGCGCAACGCCGCCTGGAATTGCTCGGACGTAATATCGCCCGCGCCCTCGTCCAGCGTGTTGGACAAAAGCTGCGACACGCCCTGCCTGTCGGCAGCATCCGTAGACGCGCCGGAACGGAAGGCGAAATTGATGCCGATGACCGGCAGGGTATGGTCTTCCACCAGCCAGAGATTGATGCCGCCTGGGGTTTTGAGCGTCTGGATATCCAGCACGCGGTCCTGCTTTTTAGCAGCCACAGGGGCCGGCGGAATGGCGTTGGAACCGGGCGACAGGGTCGACGCGCTGAAGGCGGGGGCCGCCAGCACGGTCAAAAGGGCTGCGGTGAGCAGCAGGCGGTTCATCATTGCTGGCCTTCCTTCGGCAGAAGGTAGCCGGTCACGCCGTTCTGGTTGAGGACGAAGGTTCTAAGGGCGTCGTCGGCGTCCGCCGGTTTCAGCGCCTCAAGCCGCGCGGGCCATGTTTCGACGTCTTCGATGTCCACGCCCACGGCCATGGCGTAACCCAGCGTCATCGCGGGGCCGGTCAGGGAGTCGCGGGCATAGACCGCGTCGTCCTGCATGCGGGCGATGGAGGCTTTGACTTCCGCTTCGGTGAAGCCCTTGTCGGCGGCTTCCTTCAAAACGCGGTTCACGCCTTCGGCGACCTTGTCGAGGGTGACGCCATCGGCGGGCGTGCCGTATACGACCCAGCTACCGTCATCGAAGGCATAGGGGTTATAGCCGACGCCGACGGAGGTCGCGATTTTCTCGCGCACCACCAGTTGCTGGTACAGGCGGCCCGTGGCGCCGCCCAGCAGGTCTTCGAGCAGTTCCAGTTTCAGCGCCGCGTCGCGGTTCTGGCGGGCGGAAGGCACGCGGATTTCAAACTGCCATACCGGCTGGCGCACGTCTTCGCGCGCGAAGGTGATGCTGACCGCGCCTTCCAGTTTCGGCGACACGGGGCGCAGCCGCGTGGGTACGGGTTCGGCGGGCAGGCGGCCATAGGTGGCCTCGGCCAGCGGCAGCACGTCCTGCATGGTCGTGTCGCCGGAAATGACGAGGATGGCGTTGTTGGGCGCGTACCATTTTTTGTAGAAGGCCAGCGCGTCGACCCATTTCAGGGTCTGCATTTCGGGCATCCAGCCCAGAATGGGGCGGCCGTAAGGGTGGTTCGGGAACAGCACGTTGTTCATGCGTTCGCGCAGCATGGCGCCGGGGTCGCCGTCCGTCGTCTGGCGGCGTTCTTCGATGACGACCTGTTTTTCGGAGAGGATGTCGGCCAGTTTCGGCGTCAGGTCGTTCATGCGCTCGGCTTCCATGCGCATGACGTCGCCCAGTTTTTCCTTCGGCACGGTCTGGTGGTAGGCGGTGTAATCCCACGAGGTGAAGGCGTTGTCGTTGCCGCCCATGCGCTGGATGGTCTTGCTGAACTGGCCCACGGGTACGCCGGGCGTGCCCTTGAACATCAGGTGTTCCATGAAATGCGCGGTGCCGGAAACGCCCGTCGGCTCCTCGCCCGCGCCCGCCTTGTACCACACCATGTGCGTGACCGCGGGCGTGCGGTGGACGGGGATGACGACGACCTTCATGCCGTTGGGAAGCGTTGCAGTTTGCGCGTCGAAAACGCGCTGCGCAGAAGATGCCGGTGCAGGCTGTACGTTCGGCACAGCGTCAGCCGCAACTGCCGGCGATGCCAGCAGCAGGCCCATGAGCACCATGGACAGGCGCAGTTTCATGACATGTCCCCTTTCAACGGGCTACGCAATCAGGGCGTCTGAAGAATGTCTTCGTTGCGTTTTTCGACCGTGGAGGCGCCGGTGGGCGCAGCCGTGGCGGCGGTGCCTTCAGCCTGAAGGCGTTTCTGCTCCGCCGCGGGGTCGATGGTTTTGCCGCGCGGTTCCTTTTCCTTCCAGAACAGCATTTTTTCTGCCGTCGGCTGCTGGGCCTTGTCCAGTTCGCGCATTTCGCTGTTGAGCGAGGAACGGATGTTGGGATCGGCCTGCGCCGCGCCCAGCTTGGAGAGGAATTCGCTGCTGGCGCCCGTTGCCGGGGCCGCGGCCTGCGCCTTGCCGGTGTCTTCGACGCCGAACACGGTTTTGCGCGCCTGTTCGCGGACAGACAGTTCCATCGGGCGGTCAGCGCCCGGACGCGGGGGGCGCAGCGTATAATCAGGCGGCACGGACAACGGCGCGCGGGTGACGACGGAAAACTCATCCGGCGGCGCGACTTTAAGGCCCAGTTCTTCCTTCACGTCCGCACCACCGGCGCAGCCCGCGAGCGTGGCCGCAGCCAGCATAGAGGCAAGGATATTATGTCTTATCTTTGTCATGGTCCCCATCCTAATCCGGATTTCTGGCAAAAAATAGGCTGTGTATCAACAGGATGGCCACGCCCACGGAAATGGCCGCATCCGCCACGTTGAAGGCGGGAAAATGGGTGTCGCCCCAGTAAAAATCAAGGTAGTCGACAACCGCGCCGAAGCGGACGCGGTCGATGACGTTGCCCAAAGCCCCGCCCACCACCATGGACAGCGCGATGATTTCAACCACCACCAGCGAACGCATCATCCAGAAGAAGAACCCGCCCGCGATGGCCAGCGACGCCACGGTCAGCACAAGGTCGGCATAATCGCCCAGCATGTCCTCGCCCAGGAAGCCGAAGCTGATGCCGGTGTTCCACACCATCGACAGGTTGAAGAACGAGGTAACCTGCAAGGCCACGGGGCCCAGACGTTCGGGCGCCGCCATCAGCCACGCCAGCATGGTCATCGGCTCGCCCGCGTTCAGCGCGGGGCGGAACAGGTGTTCGGTCACGCCGTATTTGACGATCTGGTCGAGGATAACCAGCGCGATAATCAAGAGAGGTCCGAACAACCGTGCCATGGTCTATGCCGCCTGCTGGTTTGATTGAAGGTAGTGACGCACCGCGTCCGCGTCGCGTTTGGAGAGGGTCGGGAAGTCGCGGTCCTGCCCCACTTCCGGCAGCACGCGCCAGGAGCGTTCGCATTTCCGGCCTTCCGCAAGGCTGACGACCACGGCCACGCCCGGCACATGCGCCAGCGTGAACGCGCCTTCGGGGGCCGCCCCTTCCACCACCGTCGCCTGCGAGGTGATGGCGATTTCGGCCCAGTCGACCGTCTTCATCGGCTGTTCGGACATGTAGATGACGGCATGCGCCTCGAGCGCGGAACCGATCATCTTGTCCTTGCGCGCGATTTCGAGCGCGCCCAGAACCACCTCACGCACGGAGAGGATTTTTTGCCACTTCGCCGCGACGCCCGCGTCCAGCCAGTTTTCCGGCAGGGCCACGAAATCGGCCAGATGAATGCTGTCGGCATCGTTTTTGAACACGCCGCGCGGGCGGTACTGCCACGCCTCGTCCGCCGTGAAGCAGAGGATGGGCGCAAGCCAGCCGCACAACGCTTCCAGCAGCGCCGCCATGACGGTGCGGCAGGCGCGGCGTTCGAACATGTCGTCGCGGTCGCAGTACAGGCGGTCCTTGCGGATGTCGAAGTAGAACGCCGAGAGAGGCCCGTTGCAGAAATTGTAAACAAGGTCGGCCATGTGGCCGAAATCGTATTCCGCAATCGCTTTCTTCACGTCTACATCAAGCTGCGCCAGAAGGTGCAGCATGTAACGCTCAAGCTCCGGCAGTTTCGCGGTGTCGGTCAGGTCCACGGCCTCGGCAGAAGTGAATCCTTCCAGCGCGCCGAGAAGGTAGCGGAAGGTGTTGCGGATGCGGCGGTAAATATCCGCCGTGGTTTTCAGGATGGTTTCGCCCACGCGGATGTCGGCGGAATAATCGGAAGTGATGGTCCACAGGCGCAGGATGTCGGCGCCGTACTGGTTCATCACCGTTTGCGGGGCCACGACGTTGCCGAGGGACTTGGACATTTTCATGCCCTTTTCGTCCAGCACGAAGCCGTGGGTCAGCACCGCGTTATACGGCGCACGGCCCGTGGTGCCGCAGCTTTCCAGCAGGGAGGAGTGGAACCAGCCGCGGTGCTGGTCGGACCCTTCGAGGTACAAATCGGCAGGCCACGGCAGATTGCGCGGCGGCAGCACGAACTGGTGGGTCGAACCGGATTCGAACCAGACGTCGACGATGTCTTTAATCTGGTCGAAGTCGTCGACCTTGTAATCGTTGCCGAGGAAATCCTGCGGTGCCCGCGTAAACCATGCGTCCGACCCTTCGGTTTCGAAGATGTCGGTAATGCGCTTGCATACGGCTTCATCGCGCAACGGCTCGCCGGTTTTCTTATCGACGAAGATGGCGATGGGCACGCCCCATGCGCGCTGGCGGGAGATGCACCAGTCCGGGCGCTGCTCGATCATGGCGCGGATGCGGTTTTCACCGGCGGCGGGGTACCATTTGGTATCGCCGATGGCGCCCAGCGCTTTTTTACGCAAATCGTTCGTGTCCATGGAGATGAACCATTGCGGCGTGGTGCGGAAAATCAGCGGGGCTTTCGAACGCCAGCTATGCGGGTATTCGTGTTTCAAATTGCCCTTGGCCAGCAGATTGCCCGCTTCGTCGATGGCTTTCAGCGGCGCGAAATTGCCCGCGCCGAATTCGAACTTGCCGTTCTTTTCTTCAAAGATGGGGAGCCCTGCGAACAGGTTCACATGCGCGCGGAAGCGGCCTGAATCGTCGACGTTGTCGGGAATGTCCTTCGCGCCGAAATGCGACATGTAGAGGAAGTAGTCGTCCTGACCGTGGCTAGGGGCGATGTGGACGAAGCCGGTGCCGGCGTCGTCGGTCACGAAGTCGCCCAGCAGTACCGGCACGTCGAAGCCGTAACCGTCCTGCCCGCGCAGCGGGTGGGCGCATACGGTGCCTTTCAGCGCATCGCCCTTGATGGTGGCGCTTTCGCTCCATGCCTCGATGCCCGCTTTTTCCTTCACGTCGGCAGCGAGTTTCGGGTTCAGCACCAGTTTTTCGCCGGGCTTCACGCGCGCGCCGTCTTTCACGGCCTCAACGGTGTAGACCGCATAGTCCATGGCAGGCCCTGCCGCGATGGCGCGGTTGGAGGGCATGGTCCACGGGGTGGTGGTCCAGATGACGATGGCGGCGCCTTCAAGCTCAGGGCGCGTTGCCTTCACCACCGGGAACTTGACCCAGATGGTGACGGATTTGTGCTCGTGGTATTCCACTTCCGCTTCGGCCAGCGCGGTTTTTTCAACCGTGGACCACAGCACCGGCTTCACGCCTTTATAAAGGCCGCCGTTGAGCAGGAATTTATGAATCTCCCGCGCAATCTGCGCTTCGGCGGGCAGCTTCATGGTGAGGTAGGGGTCTTTCCAGTTGCCGGTCACGCCAAGGCGCTGGAATTCGTCCGACTGCACGTCCACCCAGTGTTGCGCGAATTCGCGGCATTCGCGGCGGAATTCGAGGATGGGGACGGCGTCCTTGTCTTTGCCCGCTTCGCGGTATTTCTCCTCGATTTTCCACTCGATGGGCAGGCCGTGGCAGTCCCAGCCCGGCACGTAGTCGGCGTCATAGCCCGACATCTGCATCGTGCGATTGATGACGTCTTTCAGGATTTTGTTGACCGCGTGGCCGATATGGATGTTGCCGTTGGCATACGGGGGGCCGTCATGCAGGGTCCATTGCTTGCGGCCCTTTTTGTCGCGCAGGCGCGCGTACAGGTCCATCGCCTGCCAGCGTTTCAGGATTTCCGGTTCAGCCTTCGGCAGCTCGCCGCGCATCGGGAAATCGGTTTTCGGCAGGAAGACCGTGGTCTTATAGAATTCGGCATCATATTTGGTCATGCGCCGGACTTTAGAATATCCCGCGCCCGGGCGCAATCTTGGGCCATCTGGGCCTTCAGGGCGTCCAAAGTTTCGAATTTCGCCTCGTCCCGCAGCTTTTGCACGGGGCGAACCCGCAGGGACCGGCCATACAGGTCACCATGAAAGTCGAAAATGAAGACTTCCAGCAGGGGCGTTTCGGCCTCGAACATGGGGCGGATGCCGATATTGGCGACCGCGTCGCGCCACTGGCCGTCCAGCAGGACGCGCACGGCGTAAATGCCCATGGCGGGGACGATGCCCTCGCCCATATCGATGTTGGCGGTGGGGTAGCCCAGTTCGCGGCCGCGCTTGTCGCCGTGCAGCACCTCGCCTTCTATCTCCCATTCCCAGCCCAGCAGGGCGTTGGCGGCGGCGATGTCGCCGCCCGCGATTTTTTCGCGCACGCGGGTCGAGGAGATGGCGCTGTCCCCCGACGTGGCAAGGCTTACGCCGTCCACCGTGAAGCGCCCGTCGGCGCGCAGGGTTTCAATGCTGCCGCCGCGGCCCTTGCCGAAGTGGAAGTCCTGCCCCACCACCACATGGCTCGCGTTCAGGTGGTCGGCGATGATGAAGTCGATGAATTGCTGGGCCGTGAGCTGGGCCATGATGCTGTTGAAGTCGAGGATTTCGACCCGGTCGCACCCCAGCGCCTTGAGGCGGCGGTCCTTCACCGTTTCGGGCGTGATGCGGAAGGGCGCGTCCCCGGGCCTGAAGAAGGCGCGCGGGTGCGGCTCGAACGTCAGGGCCACGAGTTTTCGGCCTTCCTTGTCCGCAATGGCGCGGGCATGGGCCAGCAGGCTGGCATGGCCCTTATGCACGCCATCGAAATTGCCGATGGCGACGACGGGTTTATCTGGCTTCGCATTCGCACTAAGATTCATGCCCATGAAACTAATCAAGCCTGACGACCTTGTCGATATAGCGGCGCGCGCCCACGATAGCGGGGTGGACCTGCGCACGGACCTGATTTACGCCGATGCGGCGCACCCCCTCAACCAGACGTTTTGCACCGCCATTTACAGGCCGGACGCCCGCATGTGGATGCACCGCGACCTTGCGCCCGTGGTGCTGAAGGCCGCGGCAAGGGCCAACGACGCGGGGTATCGCTTTGTCCTGACCGATTGCTTACGCACCACCGACGCGCAGGCGCGCATGGCGCAAACGCCCATCGTACGCGCCAACCCGCACTGGACCGCGCCGGGGCCGGGCATGCTTCTGTCGCCGCCGGGCGCGGGCGCGCACCCGCGCGGCATGGCCGTGGATATTCTGGTGGAGACTTTGGAAGGCGTGGAACTGGACATGGGCACACAGCTCGATCATTTCTCGGAAGACCCGGCGGACAACCCGGCGGCGCGGGACTACCGCATGCCACCCGCCATCGCGGCCAACCGCATTCTGCTGGAGGGGTGGATGATGGACGCGGCGCACGCCACGGGGCGGCCCATCCTGCCGCTGCCTTCGGAATGGTGGGATTTCCGGTTTCCGTCTGAAATTTATGAACAATACGCGCCGCTGTCGGACGCGGACCTGCCGCCGCACATGAAAATGTGCGGCTGAACGCGGCCTGGATTTAGCCGCGCTGCCTTGATTGCAGGCCGCGCAGGACGATGCGCACGTTTTCCAGCACGATGGGGCGCACGGTGCCGTAAGTGGTCTGGTTGACCGAGTCCCAGTCCATCTCGCGCATGACGGAGGTCTGGGCTGTGCGCAGAATGTAAATCATGCCTACCAGTTGAATGGCGGTCACGCGCAGGCGCTCATGCGACGTTTCCAGACCGCTGATGACGGCCAGCAGTTTCGTCAGCACATGACGCAGGCGCACCAGCGGGCCATCGTAAATCATGTCGAACACTTCGGTCGGTTCCATCTGCTCGCGCATCATGAAGCGGATCCAGCGGTCGGCCTCCGGCGCCATCACGACCATTTCGCAGAATTCGGCCAGCAGGCTTTCAGCCAGCACGATGGCCTGTTCGGGCGTCCGGATGCCGGTTTCGATTTCCTTCTCGGTCGCGTCGATGAAACCGTTCATCTTTTCCGAAAGGGTTTCCAGCACCGTCTGGGCGACCGCGCGGTACAGCCCGTCCTTGCCACCGAAGTGGTAGGGGATGGCCGCGAGATTGGCTTCAGCCGTTTCGGCAAGGGCGCGGGTGGTGGTGGCTTCGTAGCCGTGAAGGCCGAACAAATTGAGGCCGGCTTCAATCAAACGTTTACGGGTGGCGTCGCTGCGTTCGTTCGTCGTTTTGCCCAAAGGGCGCAAGGAGGTGGACATCTGTACCCTAAAATCCCTAATATTATCAATGTTATCATTGTTCATTCAGTTGAATGAATTTACTTGAACCGCTCTATTATTCGTTGTCGTAATTACCCCATCTCGCGCAACTTTATGTCACGAGTTTTCCCCAGATGATTTTAAAAATTGTTGGGGCGGTTTTTGGTCAGGAACGGATGGAGGCGATGAAATTGCCCACCACATCCTTCAAAATGGTCGCCTGACGCGAAAATTCGTTCGACGCTCCCAGCACGTGGGTTGCGGACCGGCCCGTCTCATCGGCGGCGCCTGTTACCTGCTCGATATTCCCTGTTACGTTGTCCATGCCCTGCGCCGCTTCCGACACGCTGCGGGCGATCTGGGCGGTGGCCACGCTCTGCTGCTGGACCGCGGCTTCGACCGTACCCGAGATTTCGTCGATGCTGCGGATGACGTCGATGATTTCGCCGATGGCGACGCCGGCATCGCGCGTCGCATCCTGAATGTTCTGAATCTGGCTGGTAATGTCGCGCGTCGCGCCTTCCGTCTGGGCGGCGAGGGATTTCACCTCGTTGGCCACGACGACGAAGCTTTTGCCCGCCTCGCCCGCGCGCGCGGCCTCGATGGTGGCGTTGAGCGCCAGCATGTTCGTCTGCCCGGCGATGGTGGAAATCATGGTCACGATTTCGCCGACCTTTTCGGCGGAGGTGACAAGGTTGCGCACCTTCTCCGACGTCTCGACCGCTTTCTGCCGCGCACTGCCCGACACCTGCGCCGAGCGTTTGACCTGGCTGCTGATTTCATGGATGGAATGCACGAGCTGGCCCGACGCCTCGGACACGGTATCGACGCTGGAAGACGCGGCCGCAGCGGCGCCCGCCATGATGCCGGCCTTGGTGATGGTCTGCTCGGAATTGACAGACATGGATTGCGCGGCCAGCTTCATTTCCGCGGCGGACGCCGACACGGTGTTGATGACGCCGCCCACCGCCTGTTCGAACGTGTCGGCCATCTGGCGCAGGGCCGCCTTGCGCGCGGCTTCGGCCGTGGCTTTCTGTTCTTCCTCGCGGGCCAGCCGCTTGTGTTCCATCGCGGCCATTTCTTCCTGCTGGCGGCGGGAGAGCGCCTCCGCCTTCATGGCCGATTTGCGGACGAACCACACGCCCGTGCCGGACGCCACGGACGCCAGCAGCGCCAGAAGCCCCGCCCACATCAGCGCCATGCGGATACGCGCGAGTTTTTCGAGGTAATCCGTGATGCGGATGTCGGCGCCGACCAGCCCCACGAACTGTTTCTTTTCGTCGAATACGGGGGCGTAGCCGCTCAGGAACGTGCCCCATTCGTCGGTGTAGGCTTCGTCCTCCACCTGCGCCGCGCGGGATTCGAAGGCGTGGCGCATTTCGTCGGTGGCGTCGGTGTATTCCTCCATCACGTCGGAGGTGTCGTCTTCCTCGCCGGGCTTGAAGATCTTGGAATCGAGGATGAAATAGATTTTGCCGTCGTCTTTCCGGATGACGGAATAAATGAAGGCGATGTTGGGATTGGCGCGCAGAAGCGCGTAGAACGGGCGGCGCACGGATTCATAAAGTTCGGAATATTTCTGGTCCGGCTTCGTAATTTGGCGGTGACGGTCCGCATCCACCAGATTGGCCGCACTGAGCGCGATGTTCCTGAGGTTGACCTGCACCTCGCTTTTCAGCGCGCCGGACGCGACGGTGTAGACGACCAGCCCCGTGACCGCCGACACCACCAGAACGATGATGGCGGCCAGCAGGGCGTCACGCAGCGCGGTATCGTAAAATCTGGCGAGTTTGCCGAGCCGCATGGCCGCCCCTTCCTTTAAAACGCGTAGGTGTAGGCGATAAGGCCGCCGATCATATCCGTATCGACGCCGCCTTCCTCGCTGGCGCGATAGGCGATGTCGGCGGAAATGCCGTTCTCGAACGTATAACCGCCCGAAATCTGGAACAGGTGGTCGTCAATGTCCGGCGCGCCGCCCACGCTGGTGTCGCGGCTGGTGTAGGACAGGGCGGCGTTCCAGTTGTCGTAGATGTGGAAAGACAAAGCCGTTGTCAGGTAATCGACATCATCGGCGGTGCCGCCGGCGTTGCGGAAGCCCGCCCATTCGGCCAGCGCCGTGGCGCTGACGGTTTCGGACAGCGGCAGGGTATAGTTGACGCCCAGCACATAGCCCTGTTCATCGTCGAAGCCGGTATCGGCGTCGCCCGCTTTCTGGTGCAGGTAGCCGACATGGGTGTTCAGTTCGGTGATGCCGCCAAGGTTCCGGCTGTCCAGCGTGACGGTGTAGGATGCAAGGTCCTGCGTGTTGCTGACGCCGCCGTCGCGCCTGTCGATGTTGCCGCGACGGGTGAAGGCGGAATCCGAAAGCAGGCTGGTGTCGAGCACGAAGGCGCCCGCGGTCAGCGTATGGTCGCCCGTCGTTTCGGTGCTGATGGTGTAGCTGCCGCCCGCGCCGATGCGCTCGGTCAGCATGTAGTCTTCCGCGAAATCGACGCCGTAAACGCCGGGGGCCAGATCCCACGCGGTGCCGAAGGCGGGGTCGTATTTACCGGCGAACAGGGTGTAGTCGTCGCCGTTGTAGACGAGCTTGATTTCCTCAGCGTACAGGCCCTCGTTGTCGAACATCGTGTCGTCGCCCGGGTCGGTCGCCTGCACGGGTTCGAAGACGAGGTAGGTCTGCAGCGACAGCCGCTCGGTCAGCGCCAGCGCGAGGTCGGCCTCGATGGTGGTGTAGAGGGTGTTGACCTCCGCATCCCTGTCATCGGAATCGTAAGCGAAGTCGTTCTGCAGCTCGACGAGGATTTCGCCGCTCAGGCGCTTGGGGGCTTCCTCGGCACGCAGGTCGTAAACAGGCATGGCCGACAGGCAAAGCGCGGCCAGAGAAAACAGGATTCTTTTTTCATAATTTCATCTTTATGTGTGACCGCGACCGAATGCCCGCGTATGTGCCTGACTATAACCCATTCAAATCATGTTCGCATTTGAAAACTACGCAATGATGTTACGGCTCCCCGATTTGCCCTTACGTGTCAGAACGCCGCAGCCATGGCGGCGGCCAAACAGCGTATGCCCCTGCGTATTGCGCACGGTCATTCATCATTTGTTTTAAGGGAGATGGTAGCGGAGGAGGGATTCGAACCCCCGACACGGGGATTATGATTCCCCTGCTCTAACCAACTGAGCTACTCCGCCATTTTTGAAGGCCCGTGGGTTATAGGGTGCGGGGTGGATTGTTGTCAAGGCAAAGCGGCTGGGCAAGGAGGCGGGCTTTACGCGCCCTGCGGCATTTTCAGGACGGGCATGGACAAAACCAGCCGGTCGACCTGGCCCGGGGTGATGCGGGGGCCGCGCATATCGGCATAAAGCTGGCCCGCGATGCGGTCGCCGGGAGCGACGCGCAGCGCGTTGCGCCAGCAGGCCAGCGCCTCGTTGCGTTGCTGGCGCGCGTTGAAGAAACGGCCCAGTTCAGTCCATGCGAAGGCGTTTTCGGGTTCGACCGCCAGTGCACGGGCGAGGTATGCGCCGCTTAACTGTTCACCCAGACGGCGGGCGGTGGCGCCGGCGCGGAAGGCATACAGGTAACGCCCCGGCACCATGTCGGAGGCGGCGCGGAAATGAAGGAACGCCTGCGCGCGCAGGCCGCGCATGTCACCTTCGGCCTGCATGTCATTGCTGTGGTGCTGGCGCAGGCTGAGGGCGCGCTTGTCGAAGAACATGCCCGCCTCGTACCGCAGATGCGCGTCTGCCGGGTAATCCTGCACCGCCTGCGCGATTACGGCTTCGCCGCCCGCGTCGTTGGCGGTTTCAAACATGCGGGTCAGCATGCCGCGGAAGAAAGTGATGTCGATGCGATCAGGGGTCGGGCCGTTCATGGGACCGAACCTAGGCCATCTGTTTTCGTTATGTCAAATTATTCAGCGGCTTGCGGCAAGACGGGCTGCTTGGGGATCGACTGGCCGGTCGCGGCAATCCAGCCGCCGCCCAGCACGCGGTTACCGTTGTAGCAGACGGCCGCCTGCCCGGGGGAGATACCGTATTGCGCCGTATCGAGCACGAGGCGGGATGCGGCGCGGTCCAGCGTGGCCGAAACCGGCTGGGCGACCGAGCGCAGCTTGACCGTGATGCGGGCGTTGTCGCCGTCCATCAGCCAGTTGCAGTCCTTCAGCTCAACGATGTCGCAGGCCAACGCCTCGCGCGGGCCGACGACGATGCGGGCGTTGTCGGCATCCACCTTCACGACATAGAGGGGCGCGTTGTTTTCAGTGTGCCCGCCGCCGACGCCGATGCCCTTGCGCTGGCCCACGGTGTAACCCACCACGCCGTCATGCCTGCCCAGCACGCGGCCATCGACATGCACGATTTCGCCGGGGCGGATGCTTTCGGGGCGCAGGCGCTTGACGACCTTGGCGTAGTCGCCGTTGGGTACGAAGCAGATGTCCTGGCTGTCCGGCTTGTCCGCCGTCACCAATCCGAGGCGCTGGGCATGCGCGCGCGTCACGTCCTTGCCCCAGCCACCCAGCGGGAAGCGCAGGAAATCGAGCTGTTCCTGCGTGGTGGCGAACAGGAAATAGCTCTGGTCCTTGCCCGCGTCGACCGCGCGGTGCAGTTCGGATTTGCCGGTTTCATCGTTCATCACGCGGCGGATGTAGTGGCCGGTGGCCATGCAGTCGGCGTTCAGGTCGCGCGCCACGGCCAGCAGGTCGCGGAACTTGACGGTCTGGTTGCAGCGCACGCAGGGGATAGGCGTTTCGCCTTTCAGGTAGCTGTCGGCGAAGTCTTCCATCACGGCGTCGGAAAACTTGTT
>JAMIFL010000107.1:0-5442 GCA_035906295.1 Alphaproteobacteria bacterium
GCAGCCCGCCAGCATCAACGCCACTATGACCGCCGCCGCAAGGCGCATGCCGCAATCTCCCCTCGAAAAGCCAGCATAGGCCCAAACGCGGCGCAAAAAAAGCGCCCGTGCGCGGGAATAAACCCGCCACGGGCGTCAGTCAGGGAGAGAATACGCTAATGGTAAACTGGATTGAATTACTGCGGGCTGCCGTCGGTGGCGTCCTTCACTTCGTCGCCGATGCGCTGGGCCGGGGTGCGGTCTTCCAGTTCGCGCGCGGCGTCGTCCACGCCGTTGCCAAGCTGGCCGATGGCGTCGCCCACTTTTTCGCCCGGGCTGCGGCGGTCCGGCGCGTTAAGCGCGGCATAGGCCCCAACGGCCACAAGCGCCAGAACCAGCGCACCGATAAGCATTTTGGAGTTGTTCGTAGTCATGGTTCGTATCCCTTTCGTAGGTTTTCAGGGATACGAACGCCGAACCCGTAAAAAAGTTCCGGTTAGTTCATAAACATGCGGAAAACGGCCATAAGCCCGCCTGCCAGCAGGAAGGTGATGGGAATGGTCAAAACCCACGCCCACACGATGTTGCCCACCACGCCCCACCGCACGGCGGAAAACCCCTTGGTGGTCCCAACGCCGATGATGGACGTGCTGATGACCTGCGTGGTGCTGACCGGAATGCCGAAATGCGACGCCCCCGCGATGATGGCCGACGCCGTCGTCTCCGCCGCGAAACCCTGCGCGGGGTCGAGGTGTATCATCTTCGACCCCATGGTGCGGATGATGCGCCACCCCCCGCACATGGTGCCAAGCCCCATGGCGATGGCGCAGGTCAAAACCACCCACAGCGGCACCGAAAATTCTTCCGCCGGGTAGGCCAGCGCCAGTGCCAGCGCAATGATACCCATGGATTTCTGCGCATCGTTGGTGCCGTGGTTCAGCGCCATGAACCCTGCCGAAACAATCTGCAGCTTGCCGAAGATGCGCCGCACCGTGGCCGGCGACATGCGCCACACAATCCACAGCACCACGCTCATCACCGCAAAGCCGAAAACAATGCCCAGAACCGGCGACAGCAGCATAGGCACCAGCACTTTTTCCGAAAACTTCGCCCAGTGAATGGCGTCATGCCCCGCCTGCGACGAAAAGAACGCCGCCCCCAGAAGCGCGCCGATAATGGCGTGCGACGAACTGGTCGGCAAACCCTTGTACCACGTAATCAGGTTCCAGATGATGGCCGCCAGCACCGTGCACATCACGGTGTAGATGGTCAGCGCCTCCCGGTCCACGAGGCCGGACCCGATGGTCGCCGCAACCTTGGTCGAAAGCAGTGCCCCGATAAGGTTCAGGATACCGCCGTAAGCCACCGCCCACCCCGGCGACAGCGCCCGTGTCGAAACAACCGTGGCGATGGCGTTGGCCGCGTCATGAAAGCCGTTGATGAAATCGAAAATCAGCGTAAGCCCGACGACGATGACCAGCGCGATGAACAGCGTATCAGCCATGCTTCAGAACAATCTGCAAGGCCACGCCCGCCGCGTCGCGGTAACGGTCGATGACCTTTTCCAGCATGTCGTAAATATCTTTCCGCAAAATCAGCGCCCGCGCTTCCGTATGTGTCTGGAACAACTGCGCCAGGTTCTGCCCCAGCATAGCGTCGCCGCGCGCTTCAAGGTCGTAAAGCACGCGCACCTTGTCCTGAATGCGGCGCGTATCCGTCTTGCGTACAAGGTCGCCCACAAGGTCGTTCATCGCCGCCGCCTCCTGCACGATGACGTCAACCTGCCCCATGAAATCCGCACCTTCCAGCCCATGCAGGTCAAGGCGCTCCTTCACCTTCTCGATGATTTTCGGGATTTTATAAAGCGTCGCGCTGAAATCCTGAATGTCGTCGCGGTCGAACGGCGTCACATAGCTGCGGCAAAGCTCGGCGGTAATCTGGGCTGCAATGTCCTTGCTACGCAGCCGCGCGTCGATGATGTTCTGCGACGCCTGCGCGCGCGTCGCGCTGTCCTTCGCCTCAAGATACGTTTTCAGGTGCTGGGGGCAGGCGCATACCGCCTGTCCCAGTTGTTCGATCATGTCGAGGAACTGGTCGTTCTTGGGCAAAAGGCTCGGAAACGGCATGCGCGGGACTCCTGTTGGTGAAATCCCGCGCATTGCACAAATTTTAAGCCCCGGGGTCAACCCCCCGGAAGAAATGGTTTAATCAGCCTTCGGCGCGGCGCTTGCCCTTGAACCCGCCGCCCGACTTGAACCCGCCCGATTTAAAACCGCCGGATTTCTGGCCGCCTTTGTAGCCGCCGCCGTTACCCTTGAAACCGCCGGGCTTTTTGCCGAAGAATTTCTTCTTCTCGCCAAACGGCTTGTCGTCGCGGAAACGGTCTTCCCCGCCGGCGCCTTCGGTGTTGAAGTTGCGCTCGGCGCCATCACGGTCACGCGGCTTGAAATTGCCGTCTTTCTCAAACGGCTTACGGCCTTGGAACCCGCCTTCGCGTTTCTGGAACGGTTTATCGCCATCCGGGCGACCAAAGCGACGCTCGCCGTCTTCACGTTTACGGAACGGTTTATCGCCGTCCTGACGGTTGAAGCTGCGCTCGCCACCTTCGCGCTTGCGGAAAGGCTTTTCGCCTTCCGGGCGCTGGAACGAACGTTCGCCGTCCTGACGATCAAAGCTGCGCTCGCGCTTCTGGAACGGCTTATCGCCATCCAGACGCTGGAAGCTTTGCTCCCCGTCCTGACGGTTGAAGTCACGCTCGCCTTCAGGCTTGCGGAACGGTTTGTCGAAGGAACGCTTGGGGCCCCGCTCGCCGAAGGCGGGCTTCGGACCGCGCTCGCCGAAGGCGGGTTTGGGACCACGTTCGCCAAAGGCAGGCTTGGAACCACGCTCACCGAATTTCTTGAACGGCTTGCTTTGTTTCGGCTTGAACTCGCTGCGGCGTTCCTGTTTGCGCTCGTGACGCTCGGTTTCCTCGGCCACGGCGGCAACGATATCCGGGTCCTGCTGCGTCGCGACGTCATTGCGCGGGTCGAAGCGCGGGGCCGAACGTTCGCTCCGCTCTTCCTGCGGGCGTTGCTTCTTGCCCCAGGTGTTGCGGCGCGGTCCGGGATGGATCGAACGCGGTTCGCCGCCCTGTTCGAATTCGCGGTCGGTGTGGCCCATGTTGCGGCCACCTGTGTTGCCACGGCGTGCGCCGCCGCGTTCCGGTTTGGCATCCGGGTTCAGAATGCGCTGGATGGCGTTCCATTTACCGCGCTCGGACGGCATCAGGAAGCTCAGTGCGCGGCCTTCGGCCCCGTTACGGCCCGTACGGCCGATGCGGTGCACGTAATCTTCCGCAACCTGCGGCAGATCATAGTTGATGACGTGCTCGATATGCGGCACGTCGAGACCGCGGGCGGCCACGTCCGTCGCCACCATGATGCGCGTCGTTTTGTTGCGGAAGCTGGCGATGGCGCGGTCGCGCTGACGCTGGCTCAGGCCGCCGTGAATGACGTCCACGCTGTGGCCGTCGCCGTCCAGCTTGCTGGCCATGCGGTCTGCGCCGTGCTTGGTCTTAATGAACAGGATGATGGAGCCCTTGCGGTTATACAGCTCGTTCATCAGGTCTTCGTAACGCGTCTTCTCGGTGGTGTTCAGCGTTTCGTGCACGATGGTCGCGGCGGAGGTGCGCTCCGGCTCGATGGTCACGCGCACGGGGTCTTTCATGTAGTTCTGCGTCAGCTTGATGACGCTGGCCTCGAACGTGGCCGAGAACAGCAGCGTCTGGCGCTGCGGCGCCGTCATGTGCTTGATGACGTTGTTGATCTGCGGCGTGAACCCCATGTCCAGCATACGGTCCGCTTCGTCCAGCACAAGCATGTTGGTGTTGGCGAACAGGTTGGTGCGATCGCGCAAATGGTCGTTGATACGACCCGGCGTGCCGATGATCAGGCGAGGGCGTGCGGCCAGTTGCGCACGCTGGCGGCCAATGCTCTCGCCGCCGATAAGCAGCGCGCTTTTAATGCTGTCGTTCTTGTGCAGCATCTGGCGTGCCACGGTCAAAATCTGGGCCGCCAGTTCGCGCGTCGGCGTCATGATAAGGGCCGATGCGTGGCTGTCCGTCATCAAACGTGCCAGCACGGGAATGATGAATGCGCCGGTCTTGCCGGTGCCCGTCTGGGCCGAACCCAGCACGTCCTTGCCCTTCAGCGCGGCGGGAATGGCCTGCGCCTGAACGGGGGTGGGTTGCGTGTACTTCATGTGCTCAAGGCTGGATGCCAAAGCGCGCGGAAGGTTAAAAGCGGCAAAGCCGTTTTCGGTCGTTTCAATCTCAGTCATGTAAAAACTCTCAAATGTAAGCGTGCCCCGAAGACCGGCACCTCATGTGCCGTCGGAACCATCGCCGTTTCTTTTCCACCGGTTGACCGGAGAAAAATCACGCCATTCAAAAGAAGGAGAGAAGTCGCCGTTCGTGGAGCCTCAAAGGGCATCCAAAACCAAATGATGGCCCCATAAACTACATTTCGAACGCAAAAGTCAAATTAATCCACAATCACGCCATACAGGTCATACTCATCCGCGTCTTCAATTTCGACATTCACGATGTCGCCCTGTTTCACCGTTTTAGGCACATCGCGCAGGTAAACCGCGCCGTCGATTTCGGGCGCATCGCCTTGGGAACGGGCGTTTGCGCCGCCTTCGCCGTCCACTTCGTCGATGATGCAAGGGATGACGCGGCCAACCTTCATGGCAAGGCGCGCGGTGGAAATTTCCTGCTGCACGGCCATCAAACGGGTCCAGCGGTCTTCCTTCACGTCCTGCGGCACTTCCGGCAGGCCAAGGTCTTCCGACGTTGCGCCATCCACCGGCTCATACTTGAAGCACCCGACGCGGTCGAGCTGCGCTTCCTGAAGCCAGTTCAGCAGGAACTGGAAATCCTCTTCCGTCTCGCCGGGGAAGCCGACGATGAAGCTGGAACGGATGGTCAGGTTCGGGCAGATGTCGCGCCACGCCTTGATGCGGTCCAGCGTCTTGGCCTGCATGGCCGGGCGCTTCATGGCCTTCAGAACGTTCGGCGCGGCATGCTGGAACGGAATGTCGAGGTAAGGCGTAATCTTGCCGTCCGCCATCAGTTGAATCACGGCGTCCACATGCGGGTAGGGGTAAACGTAATGCATGCGCACCCACACGCCCAGCGTGCCAAGCGCTTGCGCAAGGTCCAGGAACTTCGCCTGAATCTTCTTACCCTTCCATTGGCTTTCCGCGTACTTGATGTCGAGACCGTAGGCCGACGTATCCTGTGAAATGACCAGCAGCTCTTTCACGCCCGCCTTCACAAGGTTCTCGGCTTCATACATCACATGCGCGGCGGGGCGGGAAACAAGGTCCCCGCGCAGTTTCGGGATGATGCAGAATGTGCAGCGATTGTTGCAGCCTTCGGAAATTTTCAGGTAGGCGTAATGGCGCGGCGTCAGCTTCAGG
>JAMIFL010000108.1:0-7914 GCA_035906295.1 Alphaproteobacteria bacterium
CAGCGCGGCGGCGCGGGCGCGGTGCAAATCCTTGTGCGCCGTGTCCACCGTGTTCTGGTCGCCGGTGTAGGAGTGGATGGTCGTCATGAACCCTTTTTCAATGCCGATGGCGTTGTTCAGCACGAAGGCCACGGGCGCAAGGCAGTTGGTCGTGCACGACGCGTTGGACACGATGGTGTGGTCCTTTGTCAGCTTGTCGTGGTTCACGCCATAAACCACCGTCAGGTCTTCATCGGTCGCCGGCGCCGAAATCAGCACCTTCTTGGCGCCCGCCTGCAAATGCAGCGAAGCCTTGTCCCGGGCGGTGAAAATGCCCGAGCATTCGAACGCGATGTCGATGCCGAGGTCTTTCCACGGCAGGGCAGCAGGGTCGCGCTGCTGGACCGATTTGATTTTCTTCCCGTTGATGACGAGGTCCTGGCCATCCAGTTCGACGGGCAGGGGGAAGCGGCCATGCACGCTGTCGTATTTCAGCAGATGCGCGTTGGTCGCGGCGTCCGCCAGATCGTTGATGGCGACGATCTCGATATCCGTGCGGCCCGATTCATAAAGGGCGCGCGCGACAAGGCGGCCGATGCGTCCAAACCCGTTAATGGCAACCCGTACCGTCATGGAATCCTCTTTTCATATTGTTTAATTGCGTGGTGCATGTGAAATTGGCCCAAACGACACCCGGAATCAAGCGGCCATGGAAAATAAGCACAACTACTTCCTCGACACCGAATTCGACGAACGCACCAACGCCTTCAGCATCGACCCCATCTCGTGGGGCCTCGTCAGCGAAACCGGCAAAAAATACTACGGCGTCTCCGCCGCGTTCAACGAGGCGGGCCGCTTCGAAGGGCTGCAACACCACGTCATCAAAAAACTGCCGCCCCAAAGCGACCGCAAAACCCACGCGAAAATCCGCGACGACCTCGAAGCCTTCATCGAGCCCGCGAAGGAAATCGACATCTGGGCCTATAACGGCGCCACCGACTTCTTCGTCCTCTACAAGCTCTGGGACAACCAGCTCGCCTTCCGTGACGCGCTCAAAGCCCGCCACGGTATCGAAAAGGTCAATTTCCGGGAAATGAAGGAAGTCAGCCGCATGTGCACCGGCCTCGCCATGCCGGTCCAGTCCACGCCCGACCACGTCGCCGTCAACGACGCCGCCTTCGAACTGGAACGCTATCAGGCCATCAGCCAGTGGGTCCGCGCCAACAACCCCGGTTTGGCCAAGGTGCTGAGCCTGAAACTCGCCTGAAGCGTTAAGCCGTCAGCGTTCTGACGAAATCGCGAATCTTGTTCTGCTGGTTCTTCGACGGCGTGATGTTGCCGTTATACATGCCGCGCAAGGTGCGCTCACCGATATTGGTCGTGGTCGATAAATCACGGGTCAGCCCGTTCTCTTTCGCAAGGCGAATGATGTGCGCGTAATCGCCGGCCTTCGCGGCATCGACAAACTGTTCATGCAGGGTCATAAAAAAACGCCTCCCGGATTTGGTGGTGAACCAATAGGGAGGCGTCGATATTTTTGCAATATGTAATTAAGCGGCCTTCTTCGCAGCCCCGGCAATGGCGGCGGCGGTAATGCCGAAATGTTCATACAGCTTCTGGTAGGGAGCAGACTCGCCAAAGCCCTTCATGCCGATGAAGATATCGGTGGGTTTCATGTACTTATCCCAAGGCTGGCGCAGCGCCGCTTCGACCACGATGCGCTTGGCAGACTCAGGCCCGATGACCTCGCGCTTGTACGCTTCATCCTGTTTCTCAAGAAGTTCAATGCAAGGCACTGAAACCAATTGAACTTTAATGCTTGAGGATTGCAGTTTGTCGTACGCCTCGGCTGCAATGGAAACCTCGGAACCCGTTGCCATAAGCACCAGATCCGGGGTGCCCGCCTCGAAGTTCTTGCGCAGGATATACCCGCCTTTTCCACAGAGGTTGGAGGATGCCTTTTCAGTGCGCATCTGCGGCAGCCCCTGACGGGTCAGGGCCATCACCGCCGGGCCGTCGATACGGTCCAGCGCAATCTCCCAGCACTCGGCGGTTTCCACCGCATCGCACGGGCGCATGACATAGCAGTTGGGAATGGCGCGCAGCGCGGCCAGGTGTTCCACCGGCTGGTGCGTCGGCCCGTCTTCGCCAAGGCCGATGGAGTCATGCGTCATGACATGCACGACGCGCAGGCGCATCAGCGCCGCCATGCGGATGGCCGGGCGGCAATAATCGGAGAAGGTCAGGAACGTGCCCGCATAGGGAATAACACCGCCATGCAGCGCCATGCCGTTCATAGCCGCGGCCATGCCGTGTTCGCGCACGCCGTAGTGGATGTACTGGCCGCCGTAAGCGCCCGCTTTCACCACGTCCGTACCCTTCTTGTATGTGTTGTTGGAAGGCGTCAGGTCCGCTGAACCGCCGACCAGCTCGGGAACGGCCTCAATCAAGGCGTTCAGCGTCTCACCCGATGCTTGGCGGGTTGCGTTTTTCACAGGTTTATCAACAAGTTCTTTCACAATCTTATCAACAACGGGGCGTACACGGCCCGATACGTCCGGGTTGAACGCCGCGTCGAACGCGCCTTTTTTGGCCGATTTCTCATGCCGCACCTGCCATGCCTTACGCATGGCGGCATTGCGCGTGCCGGCTTCGCGCCACCACGTCAGGATTTCTGCGGGCACTTCAAAAGGCGCATGCGGCCAGGTCAGTTGCGCGCGCGCGGCCAAAACCTCGTCCGGCCCCAGCGGGGAGCCGTGGCAGCCTGACGTGTTGCACTTGTTGGGGGAACCGTACCCGATGGTCGTCTGGCAGCGGATGAGGGACGGCTTGTCCGTCTTCTGCGCGTTAGCAATGGCCGCCTCGATGGCCTCGAAATCATGCCCGTCGATGGTCTGCACGTCCCAGCCGTAAGCCTCGAAACGCCCCGTCGGGTCTTCCGTGTAGGAAAGGGAGGTCGGCCCGTCGATGGAAATGCCGTTATCGTCATACAGCACGATAAGGCGCGACAGCTTCAGGTGCCCGGCCAGCGAACACGCCTCGTGGCTGATGCCTTCCATGAGGTCGCCGTCGGAGCAGATGACATAAGTGAAGTGGTTTACCAGTTCGTCCCCGAAACGGGCATTGGTGATGCGCTCAGCCAAAGCAAAGCCCACGCCGTTGGAAATGCCTTGGCCCAAGGGGCCGGTGGTGGTTTCAACCGCGATAGCCGGGTCGCGTTCCGGGTGGCCGGGGGTGATGGAGTGCAACTGGCGGAAATTCTTGATCTGCTCCAGCGTCATCTTCTCATATCCCAGCAGGTAGCCGAGGGAATAGAGCAGCATCGACCCGTGACCGGCGGACAGGATGAAACGGTCGCGGTCGGGCCATGTCGGGGCCGCCGGGTCGAAATGCAGGAACTTGGTGAACAGCACCGTCGCCACGTCCGCCATGCCCATCGGCATGCCCGGGTGGCCGGAATTGGCCTTTTCCACCGCATCCATCGACAGCGCGCGAATGGCGTTGGCGTATTGGCGCATCGGGTGCTGGTCGACCAGTTTGGCGACAGCGTTTGCTTGGGCGGAATTGGTGGAGGCCATGGAGTGCAAAATCCTGAAACAGAGTGGAAAACGGACCCTACAATACGAACTCACGCTGCCCGGTCAACCACATATAACGCGCATGAATTTGCGGGGCAGGGGGCAGGTCTGTATAATTCCATAAGCATGGACAAGCCGGTTGCCAAATCCCCCTTCAACCGTCCCGCGAAAACGCAGACTTTCGCGCATCTCATCTCGCCCGCACTGCGCGGTCTGGATGGCGACATGGACGCCGCCATCGAAACCTTCGTCAACTGGCGCGGCCAGTCGGTCGATATTCCAAAGACCGTCGAAAAAATTGCGAAAGACCTTGGCTTCTCCGCCCGCGACCGGCGCATGTTGGCCGCAGCCGCAAAGCTTGCCGCCGAACCCGCCGCCAACCCCTACCACGGCAACGCGCATTTTCTGGAAGTGTTCTACATGGCGGCCCTGCTGGGCAACGACGCCCGCCGCAACGACCGCCTCGACAATACCGGCCTGCGCAACCTTATGGCCGCGGCCCTCATCCACGACTACCGCCACGACGGCACCAACAACCGCGGCCAGCGCTTCCGGCTTGAACGCGAAGCGTTCGAAGGCGCGCAAACTCCCCTGCGCAAGGCAGGCTTCACCGAAACCGACCTGCGCCACATCCGCGCCTTCGTCTACACCACCGACGTCAGCCGCGATTTTTCGGACCCCACCGCCAAAAGCGCCGCCGACACGGTAAAGGCCTATGTCGCCTCCGGCGGCAAAGCGAAGCTCTGGCCCGAACTGCGCCCCCTCAAATCCCTCCGTCTGGCCGACACGGCCCTCATGCTGCAGGACGCCGACATCGCCGCCAGCGTCATCGATTTCGGCCTAACTGGTCAGAATTCCGCGCTTCTCGCAAAGGAACAGGGCGCCCCGTGCAGGCCCCAGTCCCTGCATTTCTTCTTCAATACCATCTGCCGCCATCAGGTCTATTCCATCTCCGGCTTCGGCCTCATCCAGCCACTGATGGACCGCACCATGAAACAGTTCGGCGTCACCCCCACGTCTGAAATCTACGTCCCCCGCGTAAGCAAACCCAAAGGCCAAACGCTCTGCTAACTGGCCCATTGAGGGCCCGCGAAGCGTAAGCGCAGCGAAGCCAAGGCGCACGCCAGTGCGCCGCCCGGCGCCTGAGGGGCAAAACCAAGTATGCCGCCCGGCGCCTGAGGGGCAAAAACGCGTGCACGAACACTTTTCTTTTCTGGACAAGCCTCTTGGCCGCCGTTATTCGTTTTCTTTATCAGCTTTTGAAATCGCTATACGGAGTATCTGGGCCTATGGGACTGGAAGACAGCCTGCGCCGCTTGTCAGCGGCCGTTGGTGAACTGGAAAAAATCGCTGCCAACGCCGACAACGACGTCAAGGCACGCCAGATCGACCTCTTCGGAAACCAGCCGCAGCGCAAGCTTGCGACGGAAAATACCCTGGTCGCCAAAACGCTGGATCGCACGATCGAACGCATCGAAAATCTTCTGCAGGTGGGGAGCCGCTAAGACATGTCCAAGACCACGATCACCGTCAACAACCGTAATTTCACCATCGCCTGCGATGACGGGCAGGAAGCCCGCGTCCAGCAACTCGGCCGCTACATCGACGAACGCTTCCGCGAACTGAACGCCGCCGGCGCCGCCCCGAACGAGGCATACGGCCTCGTCCTCACCGCGCTGGTCATCTCCGACGACATGTTCGACGCCCGCGACGCCTCCGAAAAAGCCGCCATTGAACTGACGCAAGTTCAGCAACAGGCGCAGGTCGCCCAACAGCAGCAGGGCCCGACGCAGGAACAGGTCGAAGCCCACATCAACCAGCTTGCGCAGGGCTACGAAAACCGCATCGCCCAGTTGCAGGCCGAAGTTGACCGCCTGCGCCGTGAATCCGCGCGCAACTCCTCCAACGTCACCGACATGACCCGCGCCCGGGAAGAAGCCGACGCCATCGTCAAAGCCCGCGAAGAAGAAATCGCGAAAGCCGTCGACAACCTGACCGACAAACTCGAAACCGTCGTCAAAAAGCTTAAGCGCGCCTGATCCTAGGGGACGCTGAATAAAAAGCCCGCGACCTGCCTCGCGGGCTTTTTTATTGTCTGTATGCCGGGCTTCAGCCCGCGAAGAGCAGGCGCAGTTTAAGGAAGCAATACGCGAAGACCGCCACCAATAAAACGAGAATGATTTGAATTCTGGTTATGGGCGGATTGTTAGCAGAGCCATAGTTGGTGGTTTCGGAGGCGCGGAACTTCCGCCACTCGATTTTTCCTCTTCGGTAGAACTCTTCACTCGTTAACTCGGATGTTCCGGTCTCTTCCAGTTGCCTTTTTCGAGCGGCGGCAACCTCTGTTCCAAACTGCGGACTTTGTTCAAATCTTAGTTTCATCAATTCCTTTTCACCCATATCAATCCCCGTAAAAGCGCATGTTTCTGAAGCTGGCAATATCCTGCCGATTATAACCATTTAATGGATTTTTCAATTTGATAGGTTATATTTGAACTGCGAGGCTGCGGGGCAGGTGTTGGTACCAAAATCCCTCGGGCCGATAATTGTCTACTACGGGAGCTGTCCCTTGTGCGGGTCTTGCCTGCAACAATATGGCGCCCACCTGGTCAACCGGGCTAGTAGTGGATTTGATGCATACCCACGGCATTCGTGGCTTCGCTTTATTTTTCTTCCATACCAGCGAAAAAGCGTCGCACCCCTTGGCGGGTCGCCCGGCACGGGGTAGATTCTTATCCGCATGGACGAACACCCTACAGAAAAAAAACGCCTGCGCCGCGCCGCCCACTCCCGCGCCGCCGAAAGCAGCGTCGAACGCCATCACCTCGACCGTGAACTCTGCGAACGCTTCCTGAACGCATTCCCGCCCGACGTCACCCGCCGCCTGTCCTTCTTCTGGCCCATGGCGCGCGAGTGCGACACCCGCCCCATTGCCGAGGCCTGCCACGACAGCGGCATGGATGTCATGCTCCCCGTCGTCAGGCGCGACGTGCACGGCCTGTGCTTCCGCCAGTGGAAACGCGGCGCGCCGATGATGAAATCCAAATTTGGCACCATGGAACCGCTGGAAACCGCGAAGGAGATGGAACCGGACATCCTGCTCGTGCCCTTGGTCATGATTGACCTGCACGGCACCCGCCTTGGCCGCGGGGCAGGGCATTACGACGCCACCATCGGCCCCCTTCGCGCCCGGCGTGAGATACTGGCCATCGGCATCGCCTACGATTGGCAGGTTTCCGAAGAACCCATCCCCTCCGAAGCCCACGACGCCCGGTTGGACGGTCTCGTCACCCCTACGCGCGTCATCCTTTTCCCTTAAATCACCGGCGCCTGAGGGGCAAAACAAAGGCCCCGGATGGGGCCTTTTGTTTAACCATATTTCTCGAAATACCGTTCGCACGCCTCGTCCAGCGCCGTGTAAAGCTCCGACCCGTGCTCGCTGATTTCCTGCGTTTTCTCGCCCATCAGCATAATGGCCTGCAACGAATTGAAGAACCCGCCCACAATGTCCAGCGCGTCCTGATTGGGTTCGCGTAAATATTCAAGAAAGCGGATAAGACGTGCCGCCACCGCCGTAATCAGCGGGTATCCGAACATGCCGCCATTGGCCTTCAACTGCATGGCCGGGTACAGCATGGTGACGATGAGGGTTTCGTCCTCGATTTCCCCGCGCCGCGTCTGGCTCATGCGTATACCTTCCTGCAAGGCGGTCAGGTAACGCTGCCCGATGGGCAGGAAATCGACCTCCGAATTCTCGATCATGCGCTGCGCTTTTTCGAGAATGCGTTCGTCGAGGCCGCCGTTGCCGGCCTTGAGTTTCAGTGTATTGGGCGGGGTAATGAACTCCGCCCGGCGCAGTTTTTCGCGTTCCATCATCGCTTAGTCCTTCTCGCTCTCGCCCGTGCCCAGCGTATGGTCGCCCGTACGGCGCCACGGCCCCGCGAAACTGTCGTTTTCGGTGCGCGACCGGCGGCGGTCCGGTCCGAAGAACCCTTGTGAACGCACGAACTGCCGGGGGCGTTCGATAACCTGCGCAATGCGTTTATAAAGCTCCCGCGCCTTGAACGGCTTCACCAGGAATTCGGAAACTCCGCCATCGCGCGCTTCTTCCACACGTTTTTTCTCGGAAAATCCAGTCATCAGAATGATGGGCACGAAAGGCGAGGGGCTGCGCGGCTCCGTCCTGATCATGCGGGTGAGGGTAATGCCGTCCATCGGCTTCATCATCCAGTCCGCAATCACGATATCCGGGTTATGGCGGCAGAAAAGCTCGAATCCTTCCTCGCCGTGCTTGGCCAGAAGCACGTTGCCGATACCGAACGTTTCAAGGATGGACTTGGTCAGAAGCGCCATCGGC
>JAMIFL010000109.1:0-8914 GCA_035906295.1 Alphaproteobacteria bacterium
CGTACCCCTGAAAGAAAACGGCTTCCATACCCTGAGCCGAGACGGCAGAAAATCAGGCATCACCATTTTGTACTCGCCCAACGCCACCAAACACTCGTCCTACTGCACGCCATTTTACTATGCGGCATTCGAAACAACGCCCGAAGGCCGAAAAATCATCAAGGGCGTCTACGGCAATTTCGGCGACGTGCGCGACGATGAAGACGTGAAAGACCAGTTCAGCAAAGACCGGCACGAGGAATCCTACTGGTGGTTCAAACACGGCTGGCAGAAATACCTGATGCAGGCCCACCCCGACCTCGACATCGCCGACCTGCCGTCCCGCCCCACTTTTGTGGAATGGGACAGCACCTCCGTCCGCTACGAAGGCGAAACCCCCACCAAGGCCGAAGTGCTGGAAAACATGGTCATGGCGACCGGCTGGTTCAACGATTACACCATCCTGAACGCCCACCTCGCCTCCAGCGACGTGCAGTTCGACATCATGGTGCAGGCGGCAGCCGCCAACCAGCGCGACTTCACCACCTTCGGCAAGAACATGGAGACGACCCAGCGCATCCAGAACATTTTCGGCTATGACGAACTGAACGAGCCATGGGCGCAGGGCCACCAGAACCAGATTCACATGGACAGCGTCCACGCCCTGAAACTCCAGGAAAAACGCGCCTACATCATGACCAGGCCGACCGACGCCGACATCGCCGCGTTCGAGGCCGACATGCAGCAGCGCTACGGCCACGCCTACACCCGTCTGGGCCGCGTGCGCCCCAAATTCCGCACCAGCCTTGAAGAAGACGAGGGACCTGAGGCCGTCGAGGAATTCGACCACCACACCAAATGGAAGAAGGCGGAGCGCAAGGACGATAAAGTCGAGGCTGATGTCCATCGCCTGCATCTTTTCCGCCGCTGGGCCGAACGCAATGGCCGCGCCGAACTCGCGCGCCACCTGAAAGCCGACCTGACCTGCGCGCTGCACCTGCGCCTGACCCGCTATTCCAACAATTACTGGCGCTTCCGCCGCCGCCGCGAATACGCCGAACATTATGCCGTGAACATCGAAGACATGGGCCCGCTGGCCATCACCCGCGCGACCATGACCTCCGCCATGATGTTCGCGGAAAACATGTACCGCATGTATATCCCCATCACCGGAACCCAGAACAACGAGGTGGAAGTCGAAGCCCAGTTGATGAAATTCCTGGAAAAGCGCGCGCTCCTCAACCTCGACCCGCGCTACCGCCACACCGCGCGCCCCGTCGATACCGACCGCACGGTGCTGATGATCACGCAGCCCGCCATCGTCCACAACGCCAAAAGCCGTGACCGGCTGGTGCAGAAGGCGGTGCGTGAATTCGGCCTCGTCGTCGTCAACGCCACGCATGACGGGTTCGAACTGTATAACACCCACAAACTGCCCGCGCCCGCGCTGCAGAAAATCCGCGCCGACCTGCTTGAACGCGGCGTCATCTTCCGTGAAGACCATATCGACAGGCGCCTGACCGTCCTGAGCCCGCTGCCGCTGGGCTACCGCGGCCATGGCCGTTACGAAGACATCCGCCGCTGGATGACCCGCACGAATGCCGAGGTCAACGCCCCCCAGCACATCAACGACCCGGAAGCGGCCGATAAAATCGAAATCCTCGCCAAAAGCCTGCATCAGGGCACCGTACCGCTGGTGACGGATTTTCAGGTCGCCTCCATCGACCGTTTTGCAAAAACCCCGGCGGAAAAGGTCTGCGTGCGCGGCGCCATCCCTGCCGCCATTACGGTGCTGCGGGCGGAAACGCCGCACCAGCGCCCCTATCGCCCGGTCATTCACCGCCAGCGTGTCGTGGTGCTGGAACCTGATACCGACGCCGGCATGCTCCAGCCCCTCATGGCCGGCTGCCGCACCCGCACGGCGCTCACGCGCGACTTCGGCCCCGTCATGCCCGCGGACGACGGCGACATCCGCAAGACCGACACTGCAAAAGAACGCCCCGGCACATCTCCCGCACCGTCGGACATGATGACAATGTTCGGCCTCAAATCGCAGGCCCACAAATCGCAGGCCCAAAAATCGCAGGCCCAAAAATCGCAGGCATGGGCGCAGCGCCCCGCCGTCACCCCGGTCCCGGCGCCCGGCTCCTCAACCCCCCGTCACCGTGGCATCGAACTGATATGAACATCCATATCCTGCCCCATACTGGCAATGGCGACGTATCGGCGGAAATACCGTTGCGCGCAACCATGCTGCCGCGCCTGCGCCGCGGCGACATCTGCGACCTTGTGGTGGATACCGAAACATCCGACCTCAGCAAGTATTTCGCCCGTCCTGCGGCCCTGGGCGCCGTGCTGGCCGACCCCTTCACCCGCCGCATTATCCACGTGCATGAACGCAAAGTCAGCTTCCCCGCCCAGATGGCCACGTTCGACGTTGTCGCGGGCCTCGTCACCGAACGCAGCCCCGAAACCTTTAAAGACGGCATGCGCCCCGATCTGGCCATGGCCGAATTCTACGACCTCATCCGCGGCGCGCCGCTGCACATCGCAAACCACTACGCCGACCTGCCCACACGTATCCGCGCCCACAATGCCGAAACCGGCGATGATTTGCCGTTACCCCCCGAAGGCGACGACGCGGTCATCCACTACAGATACCTCACCAACCGCCGCACCCGGAAGGAGCGCGAGGAACGCATAAAAGACCCCAAGGAAACCCGCGCCGCCGCCAACATCGTCTTCATCCCCATGCGCGATGAAACGGGGCAGGTGGTGTACGACGCCGCCATCTCAACCGACGGTAAATTCGCCTACTGGCGCGAAAACGGCCTGTGGCAGCGCACGGAAGCCAAGAAAACAGTCATCGTCCACAACCAGCGCGCCGACAATAACTGGATATGGGAATGGTGCCACAGCTACCTGCTGCCCGACCAGTTCATCACCCACACCAAGAAATACCGCGCCTACCTGCTCGACACCATTCCGCTGGCGCGCGAAGTGGCGCTCATGGGCCCGCAGGGCCGCAACGGCCTGAAACTCGGCACGCGGGTGGACCCAGCGCTCGGCCTCGTTTCCAGCACCTCGCTTGATACCATCATGGCCGCCAACCGCCGCATCGCCAATCTGCGGCTGCACCTCAACGCAGGCGTGCGCATCGCGGGCGGCGCGCAGGCAGACCCCCGCATGGGCCATGTAAGCCCCGCTTACGATTGCCTGAAAACGCTGGGCCTCTACTGGTATTGTCAGGACATCGCGCCGGACATGGTCGCCTACAAAAAAGAATTGTCTGACCACGACCTCATCGGCGACGCCATCACAAGCCCGCTGCCTGACGGCTCCCCCGCGCCCTTCGCGTTCATCCGCGCGCGCTACCCGCACCTCGACACCCACGCGGGCCTGACCCTGAACCTCGATAAAAGCTACGGCGCTTTCAAGAAAGCCGTGGTGCTGGCGCTCGATGTCCTGCGCGAAGACCCGGAAGACCCGCACACTTTGCTGCTGCCCGATGGCCGCAACCTGTTCGACCTGACACATGACGAATGGATAGACCTGCTGCTGAAAAGCCACACCGACCGCACAAGCCCGGTGGAAATCATCAGTCTCAACAAATCCGCCATGATCCAGAAACTGGAAACGGCGCTGGAGGCGGGCGCATTGCAGGGCATCACGCCCGAGGTTCTGAACCGCCGCGCCCAGCTCATAGGCCACAACGTCGAACTGCGTGACCGGGTCATGGAAGCCTACGCCAGAACCCGCACCCGGCAGGACCAGGCATCAAAAGTGCACGACCCGCGCCCCGAAGAATACGTCTTCGCCGGAATCGGCGACCCGCCGATGATGCAGATAGACCGCAAGGACATGGATGAACGCCGCGAAATGCAGCGCGCCATCTACGAACGCGCCAAATCGAAAACCGATTTCTACTCCAAACGAAACCACTATTTGCGCATCCTGCTGCGCCCTTACCCCGAAATAGAAGGTGAGGGGGAAGACCCAAAATCCTACCTTACTTACGAACGCCATTTCAAAAAAACGCTGGCCAAATACGAACGCCTCATGCGCGGCACGAGGCTGACCAGGCGCGAACGCAACGAAATCGCCCGCATCAACGTCCCCAAATACAAACGCGTGAAGTTCGAGGATAACAAACAGGTCCGCAAATTCCTCTGGGCCCTGCGTGCCAAGGCGCTGAAGAAAAACTGGCTCATCGACGTATCCTCAAGCCACTACCGCGTGGTGGACGAAGCGACGGGCCGTGAAATTCCCCTCAACCGTCTGGCCGAAATGGACATCCGCCATTTCCGCGACCGCATGGACCCCAAAAAAGGCTCGTGGGACATCCACTTCGAACGCCTCAACCACCAGCAGCATTTTCTGGCCCAGCTCTTCGTGCTGGCCGACCGCAAAGGCGACCTGTACGAAATCGATAAAGACTGGAAAAAATGGTACAAGGCGCAAAAAGCCTTCGGTCACAACGGTTCCCCGCTGGTTGATGCGGACGCCCAGCGCCTGCCCACCGCCGCGCGCAACCTCTCCATCATCCGCCGCATCCGCGCCGGCACGGTGATGACGCAGTCCGACCTGAAAATCTTCGCGGACGACCCCGAACACGCCGCCAGCATCCGCGCCAAACTCATCGACGGCCTGCCGGGCCGCGAACAGATTCTCGACAGCTTCGAACGTCAGGCGCAGGAAGACCTGAAGGACTCCCGCTGGACCGAGGAGACTTTGGAATACGCAGGCTACGACCATCAAAGCCTGCGCCGCTTCGAAAACATCTCCTACCCTATCGCCCGCGACGTGTTCGATGCCGCCACCATTCTTGAAATCCCCGAAAGCGTCGCCGAAAACCCCCTGCGCAGCGACGTGGAGGGGGAGATGATTTACCCCGTCCCCATCACCGGCGCCGTGCGCAAACTCTGGACCGCGGGCAAGCTGGCCCGTCAGGCCAACTGCATTTTCCGTACGCCGCGTTCGGGCCGCACCTACCTCATCCCCAAGGCGCGTTTCACCCCCACCACGCTGGAATACGGCAGCTACCATTATCAGATGGTGCGACAGCTCTTCAACGATGCGGGCATGCCCAATATCGAACCCGACAAACAGCAGGTCATGATGGTCAGCGCCGAAGGCTGTTTCCCGCTGCCCGGTGTGCGCGTGGTGGAACCGCATTTCACCGTCCCCGTCATCGGCCAGCATCGCTTCCGCGCGCTGCTGACCCCCGACATGGCCGGTTTTCAGGACAGGAAAGGCGACTACGAAAAACGCCTGAGTGGTCTCGCCATACCCGATTACGGGTATGAACCCAAACGCGGCTACGACCTGAAGGAAGGCGACAAGATCCGCCTGCGCGAAACCGACGGCCAGATGCACGAAACCGGCTGGGAAATCGGCGTTACCCTCAAATCCGCCAAAAGCATGACGCTGGCCGAATTCGAAAAACGCTACGCCGACGGCAGGGTGGACCCCGCTTTCGCCCGTGACCACGGCTTCGCATCACCCGAACAGATGTATACCGAAATCTGCCAGTGGTTCACCGGCTACGATAAGCCGAAAGGCGCTGCCGACAACACCATCCTGCTCGTCCGCTTCAAAAAAGCGAAAACGGGGAAGGGGACCGACTACTTCAACCCCGCACTCACCCCCCGCACCGCCATCCTTGAAACCTACAACGCCTCGCTGGCGCTGATGAAAAACCGCATCGGATAAAGAAACCCCGCGCTGAAATGGCGGGCTGATACAGCGCGGTTTCAAGGGTTGGCGCGCAAACGCCTCTTCTTCTATAGTGTCGGGATAAGGGGAAAACGCGGCATGCGCCGGGGAAAAAACAAACATAAACAGGCTCAGGGCATTGTCTCCCAATGCTCTTCCAGAATTGCGCGAAGCGGCAGCCACGCGCACAGCTTCCTCCTCGGAAAAAAGCGCTACACGGTTTTTTCCGACGACAATCTCTCGCCGGTAACCGAGGGCGACAACGTCATTTTCGATTACGAGGAACGCACCCTCAAAAGCGGCTACCGTGCCAGATACAACGCCGTGGTTTCCGGCACGCTGGTCATTCAGGCACCTGCCGAAATCGGCCAGTCCGTCGAAGGCCTTGTTTACATCCTCAGCAATCCCTCCATGCCCGGATTGCTGAAAGTCGGTTACACCACCGGCTCCGCGACCCGGCGGGCTGAAGAATTGTCCAGGGTCACGAGCATTCCGACCGGCTTTAAAGTGGAATGGACTTTGCCCGTTTATGGCGACCCCCGGGCCGTCGAACAAAGCGCCCATGCCCACCTCGCCAAATCCCGCCATGGGAAGGAATTCTTCCGGGTTTCTCTCGAAACCGCCAAAGACGCCTGCATCGGCAGCTTTGCAAAACTCTATCCCGAAAAAGCATCCCTGATGGATGGCGCGTTTGCCTCCCGCGCTGAAAATGAACTGAAAAGAAGGGAGAAACTCGCGCAGCTCGCGGTGAAACATGAGGAAGAAAAACAGGCCGAAAAAGACAGGATAGCCTACGAGCAGTCGGACAAAGGCCTTTGGCGCTCGAAAGGCATCTGCCGCATGGTCGCCCATTCTTTCGCGGTCGAGCCTGAACGCGCATCTCCGACGCTTATCCGAAAATTGTTCGGAATGAAATTTGAAGATTTCATGGAATTCAACATAAAGCCCGCGCAGTACGGACAGGAAATACAATGGTCCGTCTCAATGTCCGGCAGGAAGCTGGAACGCGCAATCAGCGACCACAAATACCTGCCCACCCAAGCCGAATGCCTTGCTTACGTGTCCACGTCCGTACACGCCCACGGCATACCGAACTACAGGACGACTATAAGCATCCCCAACGCCCTCCTTGAAAACCCGCCAATGCCCCGGGCATTTCCCGGAAATTACATGTCAGAAGCCGTCTTGCTTGTAGAAACCATGGATGACCTGGTCATCCGCCCAAACCCTGCAGCGCGAAAATAACGGAGAGAATACAGGCGCGCTTCAAACCCAAAACCGCGCTCAGGATTGGCGTAGTAGCAGCAAGCGAACAAGAATGGCGGAGGAGGGAGGACGAAGTCCGAACCCGGAGCTGCGCGAGCAGGGTTGGTTTGGCGGCAGCGAGCAAACAAAAATGGCGGAGGAGGGAGGACGAAGTCCGAACCCGGAGCCACGCGAGCAGGGTTGGTTTGGCGGCAGCGAGCAAACAAAAGTGGCGGAGGAGGGGAGATTCGAACTCCCGATAGGCTTGCACCTATTCCGGTTTTCGAGACCGGTGCGATCAACCACTCTGCCACCCCTCCGTCTCTTGAGGTGGCTAGAATTACCGGGAAAGCGCGGACGCGTCAATTCTTGTCTGCGTTTTACCCGCAAGGCCGCGGATTTCCTGGGCCAATTCATGCCATGGCCCCGCATCCCAGAAATTCATGGCCGCAGGCGAGGGCGAGGGCAGGACCCACAGCCGCGTGGCCCCCACCCGTTCCGGCTGCGCCCCGTAAGCTCGCGGGGTTTTCAGGAATTTCTCGCCGCCCGTCTTGCTGGTGAACGCCAGGAACCGCGGCGCGTGTTCGAGGATGCGCGCCTCCAGCGCCGCCGTGGCGGCCAGCCCCAGCGCCCCGCGCGCAAGATCGCGGTCCATGCCCTTGTCGAACTTGGCGATGTCGGTAAGCCCGACCCCCAGCGCCGTCAGCCCCGCATACTCGGCGGGCAGGAACAGGCGCGGCGTAAACCCCGCCTCGTGCAATGTGCGCCAGAACTTGTTCTGCGGGTGCGCGTAATAAGCCTGCCGCGCGGCCGACACATGCCCCGGCGCCGTGCCGCAGAACACGACATCGAGACCGGGAACCAGCAGGTCGGGCAGAACAGGGTTTTGCATCGCCTTCAGATAACGGCCCGCGCCGCGCGGTCAATGATTGAGGTCGGCATCGTTCGGCTCCACGTCCGACGGGTCCTGCGATTCCCATGGCCAGAACTTGCGCCCGAACGTGAACCCGCGTTCAAGGTTGGGCATCAGGTCTTCCCCGCGCTTTTGTTTCTCCGCAATTTCCCGTGCCGCCTGTTCCAGCGCCACGAACCGGGCCGGGCTGTCCGGGTGCGTCCGTACAAGATGCGCTGGCAGCTCCACCGCCTGCACCCCGTGTTCCGCCGCCATGCGCCGCCAGAAGGGGGCGGCGGCGCCGGTATCGCCCCCCGCGCGCGCGACGAGGTAAAGGCCCACGTAATCCGCCTCCTTCTCGAACGCCGCTGAAAACGCGTGGGTATAGGCCGCCATCATTTTCGCGGTCATGTCCGCATCGAAACCCGCCACGGTCAAAAGCCCGTCGATGATCGCGCCCGCGATGATGATGCCGCCCTGGTTGATGTCGCCCTTGGGAATATGGTGCATGATGTTGTGCGCAAGCTCATGCCCCACCACCACCGCCAGTTCGCGGTCGCTGGTGAAATCCACCATGCCCTGCGTGATCATGATGCCGGATCCGTCGGCAAAGGCGTTGATGTCGCGCACGCCTTCCATGTATGTCAGCGGGTAATTGCAGATGGGCGCAAGCGCAAGCCGCACGCTGTAAGGCCGCCCCTGCCGCACGAACCCGAAAACCATCGGCCCGCTTTGCCTGCGCCGCAACTGCGCCCGCGCATCGGCGGCGTTGCGCACCGCGTGGTCGTTGATGGTCAGCAGCGTATCGCCGGGCCGCACGCCCGCGTGCCACGCATCGCTGTAGGGGATGACCGCCTTGACCATGGCGTCGCGCGTGATGCCCATGCGCGTACCAGCCACGTCGCGCAAACCCTCCGGCAGGTCGAAATCGCTGAACACGGCAAAGCCCGGCGTAAACGCGCGGCGCGGGCAAAGCGCGGCGTTGGCCGTCAAAATCGGCCCCGCCACCGCCAGCAACCGGCGCTGCGCCATGACGTAACGTTCAAGAATGTCGCCGCGCTCGGCCCGTATTTCGGCCTGAAG
>JAMIFL010000110.1:0-6829 GCA_035906295.1 Alphaproteobacteria bacterium
TACCCATCAATACGCGGTTGGCGAACATGCGCCGCCCGGTCAGGCGGTCGTTGCGCCCGTTTTTGAGGTTGCCGGGGGCAACGATGCGGTTGGGAAAATCGAGCGTGTACGAATCGTAGTAGCCGGCACCGCTATAGGCGATTTCGTAAAGGCCGTGTTCCTCCTCTGCCTTGAAGTCGATGCTGACGCTTTGCAGGTCGGGCAGGTCCCCGGTGGCGATGGCGGCCAGCGTCTGGCGGTCGAAGCCGGTCAGGCGGCGCAGGCTGTCTTCGACCTGCGGCGTGACGGTGACGCGGTGAAAGGCTGTCCGCAGCGGCATTGTGGGCTGGGCAGGCTGTGCAGTATGGGCGGGCATGATGGCCATGGCCGCACCTTAGCCCAGGTGCCCTTACTTATGGAATTTATACGTGCGTCTTGGTCGGCCCCTTGGGGCGAAACAGGCTGAAGGCCACGATGTCGGCCCCGCCCGGCTGGCGCGGGCGCGACAGGTCGAACGGCAGCGGCACGGTATCGACGGCGGGGCGTTTGACCGGCTTGCCGGGTTTGGCCTTTTTGGCGGCGGCGGTCAGTTCGGCCACGAAACGGTCGGCCAGGTCGGCATGGCTTTCGGCCTGATAGTAGAGGGATTTGAGCGCGTCGCGCATCGGCCTGTTTTCATGCCCGTCCAGCACGTCGCGCAGTTCCTGAAAGATGGAGAGCAGGATGCGCAGGCCGTCGGGAATGGATTTGATGGTTTCACGGTCGGCCCTGGCGGGGGCGATGCCGTGGCAGACCGTATCGAGCCACAGGCGGCCCACGGTGAGCAGGTTTTCATCGCAGGCCATGACCAGTTCGCGCAGGACCGGGCCTGCATGCGCGTCTTTCAGTTCCACCGGAAAATCGCGCGCGACGATGAGGCCGCACAGCGAGAGGGAGATGAGCGCGAGGTCCGGCGTCTGCCCGGTCAGGCTGTCATGCACCGCGACCTGGCCGTCATTGCCTTCGGCACGGTTCTGCAACAGGTCGTCGAGGCGCCAGGGCGCCGCGGTCTGCCGGTATAACTGCGCGAGATCCTGTTCGGACAGACGGGGTTGCTGCTGTGGGGACATCAAGGGAAAGGGCGAGAGAATCGTTACGACAAACAAAGCGTAACATGATTTGCGGGAAGTGGATAATACGTTATAACCCGTTGGTAGAAGACGTGATTTTCTACATTGGAGGGGGATTTTTGCGATGCGCCTGTTTACCTTTGTTGCTGCCGTTTTTTTAATGTTACCCGCGCCCGCAAAGGCCGAGAATGTTGTCCAAAGTACGTCTCCGCAACGGGTAATCGTTTCGCCTCCAGAACAAGAGCATGCGCCTTTTCAGTCCCAAATCCTTGAGCTGCTGACCATAGCGCATAACGATACATTTATGGGCTATGGCAAGAGCACTATCGATATGACAGCGCGGCGCAAATTTTTCTCGGACCATGCCTACGACCAGTACATGGCGTATGTGAGAAAATGGAAAGCAGCGCTTCAAGCCAAAATTACACCTGAAATGCTTGAGATAAACCCTCACTATACCCCTCGCGTGGAAGCTGACATTTTTTTCTTTGAAGATACGCGATGGGCATACGCCCCGGACGGCAACGGCCTCACCAAAGTTCAGTTCAAGGACAAATACTGCTTTGCTTCCAGCGATCATGATTCTGACTGCGGTAAAGACAAGTTCATACTCAACCTGACCGTGAACGGCAGCACGACATCCAAAGACTTTGTGATTGAGGACTGGTCGATAACAGACCTGGTTGAGCAATAGTGGTCGCCAGCGTTCATACCGTTGCGTTTTCAGGAATCGACGTACTGCCGATTGAGGTGCAGGTGCAGATTGCATCGGGGCTGCCGGCGTTCACCATAGTGGGGTTGCCGGACAAGGCGGTGGGGGAATCGCGCGAACGTGTACGCAGCGCCCTGCACGCCATGGGGCTGTCGCTGCCGCCCAAGCGTATTACCGTCAACCTCGCGCCTGCCGATGTGAGCAAGGAGGGGTCGCATTACGACCTGCCCATCGCGCTGGGTACGCTGGCGGCCATGGGCATTTTGCCGAAAGAAGAGCTGGCGCATTACTGCGTGCTGGGGGAGCTGGGGCTGGATGCGGGCATCCGTTCGGTCAGCGGTGTGCTGCCCGCGGCCATCCATGCCAGCGCCGAGGAACTGAGCCTTATCTGCCCGGGCGTATGCGGGGCGGAGGCGGCGTGGGCAGGCGGCATAGACATACTGGCGCCGAACGATCTGTTGCAGCTTATCAACCATTTCAAAGGTACGCAGGTGCTGTCGCCGCCGCAGGCTGTACTGCCTTCGGAAACGGCAGAAAACGGCGTACATACAGGGTATGTACGCCCCTGCCTTTCAGACATACGGGGGCAGGAATCGGCCAAGCGGGCGCTGGAGGTGGCAGCCGCGGGCGGGCATAATTTATTGATGATGGGGCCGCCGGGATCGGGCAAGTCGATGCTGGCGCAGCGGCTGTCGACCATTCTGCCGCCGCTGACGCCGAAGGAGGCGTTGGAGATTTCGATGATCCATTCCCTTGCGGGCAATTTGCCAGAGGGGGGCATGGTTCGGACCCGGCCTTATCGGGACCCGCACCATTCGGCATCGCTGCCCGCGCTGGTGGGCGGCGGGGGCAAGGCCCGACCCGGGGAGATTTCACTGGCGCATCACGGCGTGCTGTTTCTGGACGAGTTGCCGGAGTTCGCGCGCGGGAGTCTAGAGGCATTGCGGCAACCCTTGGAGACGGGCAGCGCCGTCATCGCGCGGGTGAATGCGCATGCGACATGGCCCGCGCGCTTCCAGCTTGTGGCAGCGATGAACCCGTGCCGCTGCGGGTACATGGGCGACCCGGAACAGGAATGCACGCGCGCGCCGAAATGCGCGGGGGATTATCAGGGCAAACTGTCCGGCCCGCTTTTGGACCGTATCGACATGCATATCGAGGTGCCTGCGGTTTCGATGCAGGATTTGAACGCACCCAAGACGGGGGAGACGTCGGACCAGATTTCGGTGCGGGTGGCGCAGGCGCGGGCTGCGCAGCGGGCGCGGTATGGCGAGGGCACCAATGCCAGTGTGCCGGTGTCGGTGCTGGAAACCGTTACGGGGCTGGCCGGTGACGCCAAGCAGCTTCTGGACCAGGCGGCGCAGACGATGAAGCTTTCGGCGCGGGGGTATCACCGCCTGTTGCGGGTGGCACGGACGATTGCGGACCTGAACGGGGCGCCCGACCTTATCGCGCGGGCGCATCTGGCGGAGGCTTTGTCATATCGTCCGCATAAGTATCTGAATACATGAGGCCCTTACGGGCGCATGGAAAAAATCAACGAGTCGTGCTATATAAAAGGTATGAACGCCAACGCCATGCTCATGCGCCGCATCGACCCGAACGAGCCTTTGCTCGACGCGGTTGAGATGCTGCGCGCGGCCCATGCCGTCATCGCGCAGAGCGCGCCGGTGGTGCGGGCTGCCGATACGCGCATGCAGCGCCGGTTCAGGCGTACGCCGCAACAGGTGGCCAACAGCAACATCGTCCGCCTGCGCCGTTCGGGCGCCTCGCGCTTTTACAGCCGCGACATGAGCCGGGCGTTTTCCGTGCAGTCGGGCCGCGCCTTTGCCGCGCGCGATACGCGCATGGCGTCGCGCTTCCTGATGGCGGGCCCGCAGCAACTGAGCGTCGCCGGTTTCGCGCCGCGCATCCAGAAGCCGGTGGCGCCGACCATCGACCTGCTGGAGGTGTTGCGCAACCGCAGCCGCGCCATCATGGTGGCGGGCATGCTGACCAACCGCTTCAACGTCAACCGCGCGGACCTGGCCGACGGCAAGCCGGACGTGTCGCGCACCTTCCTTTACCAAGCCCGCTACGGGCGGCCCGGGTACGACATTTAAGGGTACGGCCCTTAACGAAAAGCCCCGCTTTCGCGGGGCTTTGTTTTGTCGGGGTGCTTTATCAGGCCGTGGGCGGGGTTACCGGCGCGGGCGCGGCGTTGGCCTTTTTAAGGCCGAAGTATTTGTGCCAGCCGATGGGGATGGACGCGGCATAGACCGTGCCCGCCACCAGCAGCGTGGCCCACGGCATGTGCACCAGCGCCGCCAAGAACAGGCCCGCGGCAGCCAGCGCCGGTACGGCGGAGGCGGCGGGCAGCTTGACCTGCTTGCTGGACAGGGTCGGCAGTTTGGAGACCATGAGGCCACCGACGATGATGACCCAGAGGCCGAGCAGCGGGGTCAGCATGGGGTAGCCCGTGAATTCCGGGAATTGCAGACTGGCGATAAGCGGCAGCAGGATAAGCCCCGCCCCGCACGGCGCCGGAACGCCCATGAAGAATTTGTGCGCCCATACCGGACGGGGGTCGATGTCGGACATGGTATTGAAGCGGGCGAGGCGCAGGGCCGAACACATGGCGAAGACCAGCACGGCGACCCAGCCGACGGGACCGGCGTTATCGAGCGTCCAGAGATAAAGGACGAGCGCGGGGGCGACGCCGAAGGAGAGGAAGTCGGACAGCGAGTCCAGTTCCGCCCCGAATTTGGAGGTGGCGCGCAGCAGGCGGGCCAAGGCCCCGTCCATCGTGTCGACGATGGCGGAGAAGGTGATGAGCAGGACCGCGTGGTCCCATTGTTCGTTCACCGCGCGCTGGATGGAGAGCAGGCCCGCCGACAAGGCGCACAGCGTCAGGAAATTGGGCAGGAAGCGGCGCAGGCGGAAGCCGGGCTTCGGGCGTTCGCTCTGCGGGTCTTCGATGAAGTATTCATCGAGGGTTTCGTTCGGGACCTGCCTGTCTTCCATCTGCACGTTGGTCATTTATCGTACCTCACCCTCGCGGGCCTTGTCGGTGGAACGGAAATCGGCGAGGACGGTTTCGCCTTCGATGACGGTCTGGCCGACGGCGACCATGGGAACGCAGTCATCCGGCACGTAGACGTCGATGCGGGAGCCGAAGCGGATGAGGCCCATGCGCTGGCCGGTACGGACAATCTGGCCGGGGGCCAGGTCGTTGATGATGCGGCGGGCGACCCAGCCTGCGATCTGCACGAAGACGACGTCGACGTCTTTTTCGCCGTTCCTGGCTTTCAGCAGGGTTGCGGACATTTCGTTGTCGGTCGACGCCTTGTCGATGGCGGCGTTGACGAATTTGCCGGGGCGGTAGGCGGTCTGCACCACCTCGCCGTCAATGGGAACGCGGTTGACGTGCACGTCGAAGACCGAGAGGAAGACGCTGATGCGGGTGAAATTGGGACCCGTATCCATGGCGCGGTCGAGTTCCGGCGGGAGTTTCACGTCCGGCACGACGGCGACGACGCGGCCGCAGCCGGGCGAGACCACGAGACCGGCGCGCGTGGGAATCACGCGGTGCGGGTCGCGGAAGAAGAACAGGCACCACAGGGTGAGCACGAGGCCCATCCAGCCCAGCGGCTCCGCCAGGATGGCGAGCAGGATGGACGCCACGGCGAAGGCCGCGATGAACGGCCAGCCCGCCGGGTTGATGGGCAGAAAGACCGTACGACGGATGGTTTCGTACAGGTCGGACCAGTGGGATGCGTTCTCGTTTGTCATTTTCACCTTCACCTTAAACGGTTTATGTAGCAAACAGACCCTTGAAGGGAAAGGCATTCCCTTCTAAAACAACCGTTCATGACAGATTCAGCCACCAAAGCCGCCAAAGGCACCCCCACCATCAACACGGTTTGCGTGTATCTCGGGTCATCCGGGCAATGCGCGGACCACCACAAGAAAACCGCCTTCGATTTCGGGCAAATGCTGGCGAAAGCGGGCATGACGCTGGTTTACGGCGGCGGGCGCGTGGGGCTTATGGGCATTCTGGCCGATTCGGTGCTGAAAGCCGGCGGCAAGGTCATCGGCATCATTCCCGAGCATATTTCGCGCCGCGAAATCAGCCACGAAGAGCTGACCGAGCTGCATGTCGTCGATTCGATGCATACCCGCAAACAGATGATGGTGAACAAATCGGACGCCTTCGTGGTGCTGCCGGGCGGCATCGGCACGCTGGACGAATTGTGCGAAGTGATGACGTGGAAGCAGCTTGGCATTCACGACAAGCCCATCATCATCGCCAACGTGGGGGATTACTGGACCCCGTTCCTGCAGATGATCGACAACGTCATTAAAGAGCGTTTCATGCGCGAGGAAGACCGCCGCCTGATCACGGAAGTGGGCAGCATCGATTCGGTCATCGCCACGCTGACAACGGCGCCGAGCGAGACGTTCGACCCGTCTTCCAAGTGGATTTAATTACCATAATTTTTGGTTTTCGACGGTTGGGGAATCAAAACGGCGTTCACGCCCATTCCCTTAACCGCAGGGTAAGAATTGGCCTGTATCACTGAATGATATGTGGTAGTTTTCTGCTATCGGGAGTTCCGTCTTGAAATACAATCATTCCATTCCCAAAGCCAAAACGTTCGCTGAAAAAGCGATGGCGCGCGTGACCAAACTCGGCCTGCCGCCGACGCCGTCGATTTACGAACTCTGGTATGTTTATGAAAGCGGGCAGGACGCGGAAATCACGCGCGCCATCGACATCATCATGAAGGGCAATTTCGAGCTGACGGAAGACCGCTGCATCGAGCTGCACAACAAATTCCTGAACACCAACCTGCGTTCGGAAGAGGCGCTGACGAAGGCCGAAGGGCTGGTTGCCGAGACGATGACGAATGTTTCGTCCGCCGCCGCCACCGTGCACGCGAAAACCGAAGATTATTCGGGCCAGATGCAGAACGTGGCCGGGGCCATGGCCAGCGCCAAAAGCCCGGAAGAGATGAAAGCCATCGCGGAATCGATGATGGCGCAGGCC
>JAMIFL010000111.1:0-2551 GCA_035906295.1 Alphaproteobacteria bacterium
TCCGTTTCGGCCTGAACATGAACGTGCTGGAAGGCGGCCGCGCCCCGCGCGTCATGAACATCAAGGAAGCGCTGCAATGCTTCCTCGACCACCGGCAGGACGTGCTGGTCCGCCGCGCGAAGAACCGCCTGGGCATTGTCGAGCACCGCCTCGAAATCCTCGCCGGTTACCTCATCGCGTACCTGAACCTCGACAAGGTCATCAAAATCATTCGGACCGAGGACGAGCCGAAGGAAAAGCTGATGAAGGCCTTCAAGCTGACCGACGTGCAGGCCGACGCCATCCTCAACATGCGCCTGCGCTCCTTGCGCAAGCTCGAGGAAATGGAAATCCGCACCGAGAACAAGCAGCTGCTGGAAGAAAAACAGGAGCTCGAAGCCCTGCTCGGTTCAGAACGCCGCCAGTGGACCATGATCAAGAAGCAGATTGCGGCCTTGGGCAAACAATTCGGCAAGGACACGGCGCTCGGCGCCCGCCGCACCAAAATCGGCAAACCCTCGCAAATCACCGTGGTGTCGGAAGAAGACTTCATCGAGAAGGAACCCGTCACGCTGGTTTGCTCCGCGCAGGGCTGGATACGCGCCATCAAGGGCCACGGCCTCGACGCATCCGCCTTCAAGCACAAGGATGGCGACGAAAACCGCTTCGTCATGGAATGCCAGACGACCGACAAGATTCTGGTGTTCTCCACCAATGGCCGTTCCTACACACTGGGCGCGGACAAGCTGCCCTCGGGAAGAGGCTTCGGCGAACCCATCCGTCTCATGATCGACATGCCCGCGGAAAGCGACATCATCGCGCTGTTCATCTACAACGAAAACACCCGCTACCTCGTGGCCGGTGAAGATGGCCGCGGCTTCGTGGTCAGGGCGCCCGACTGTATGGCGCAGACCAAGAACGGTAAAATCATCCTCAACCTCGACGATGGCGTGCCCGCTGTCATTGTCCGCCCCATTGCACCCAACGACGACCACGTCGCCGTGTCCGGCACCAACCGCAAGCTGGTGGTGTTCCCGCTTTCCGAGGTGCCCGAAATGGCCCGCGGCAAGGGCGTGAGCCTGCAAAAATACAAGGGCGGCAAACTGGCCGACGCCATCACCTTCGCGCTTAAAGAGGGCATGCCCTACGCCGAAGGCCGCGGCACGAAGAAAACGGCGAACGCCAAATTGTGGCTCGCCGCCCGCGCGGCGCAGGGCAAGCTGCCGCCCGAAGGCTTCCGCCGCGACAACCGCTTCAACGTGTAAGGCGTAAGCGCTTTAAATCGAAAGATTGCGCGGGGCCGGGTGATGGGCCTGCTGCTCCCGGTCGCGGATTTTGCGGATGCCTTCGCGGTCCAGCGGCGCGGTCCATTTATCCTTCAGGTACAGTTCGACCGGCGTATAGGCGATTTTCCAGCTATACGCGCTGGCCTGCCGCGTCCAGCTGCCGAGATAGAAGTAATCGACGCCCTTTTTCTTCAAATCGTCGATGGCGCGCAACACCATGAAATGCCCCGGCGCCTGTTTGCGCAATGCGGGGTCGTAGAAGAACACGGTGCCGTAAGCGCCGTGCTTTTCCCCGATATGATAGATGATGGCGGCCATGGCCTTGCCCGCGTCGTCGCGCATGAGGGCGTGCCGTGCCGACAGCCCCGTAATGTCGCGCAGTTCACCCAGCGCGACATAGGGGTCGAGCGCGATGGCGTTGGGCTTGCTCTTCAGCTTGTCCGGGAAACGCGCCTGCAGGTAACGCTGGTACAGCATGACCACGTCGTTCTGCTGGCCGCCATGGTCGATATTGGGTACGCCGTCGCCGTATTCGAACGCCATATGCTGGTTCAGCCGCCGCACCCTGCGGTGTTCGGCGTTTTCACGGAACAGCGCCACCGGCACACGCAACGGCGCGCACACATGGCAGGCGGGGCAGGCGTTGCGTTCGTAATACCCGTCGCTGCGTGGGAAGAACCCGTTGCGCAGTAGGGCCTCCGCCTCCTGCGCGTTGGCGCTCTGGCGGACGAAGGGCGCTGCCAGCGAAAAACTTTCGCGCGCGGTCACCGCCAGCATCTGCCGCTTGGGGGTGAGGGGCGCGATCAGGTCGCAATCCCGTGCCGCGGTCATAAACGTGCTGGCGGATGAAGGGTCTCTGCTCATGCCCCCGCATGCTAGGAAATCGCGGGGCGCCCAGTCAAATTTAGGGGCGGTTAGAAGGTGATTTCCTTGTTGCCGCCGGGGGCCGGGGCCGGTTCGGGGCGTGGTGCCGCCATGGGGTTTGTCGGCGCGGGGGTTGCCGGTACGGCCTGCGTGGCGGTGCCGCCGCCCTGTCCCCGTTCGTTCAGGTTGAAGACGGGCGTGGTGATGCGCGGCGGGCCGCTGTTGACGACAGGCGCACCGTTCCCCTGTGTGGCGCCACGGTTTTCACCACTGGCGGCGGGCGCCGGTTGTTGTGCTTTTTCCCCGCCGAATTCAAGAACCTGCGGCTGGCGTTCCAGCGTGCTGCCCGTGGGCGGCGTGGTCGGCAGCGGCACGATGTTTTGCTGCATCAGCGTGTCGCCGTCCTGCGGTGTGGCCTGACC
>JAMIFL010000112.1:0-10097 GCA_035906295.1 Alphaproteobacteria bacterium
TTCCTTGAAACCTCGCTGTTCTACAAAGGCATCCGCCCGGCCATCAACGTCGGCCTGTCGGTGTCCCGCGTCGGTTCGGCCGCCCAAATCAAGGCGATGAAACAGGTTGCCGGTTCCATCAAGCTGGAACTCGCACAGTACCGCGAAATGGAAGCGTTCTCGCAGTTCGCATCGGACCTCGATGCGTCCACGCAGAAACTGCTGGCCCGCGGCGCGCGCCTGACGGAACTGCTGAAACAGCCGCAATACTCGCCGCTGACCATCGAAGAACAGGTCCTCGTGCTTTTCGCGGGCGTCAAAGGTTATCTCGACGGCATCGCCACCAACCGCGTCAACGCGTTCGAAGCCGGTCTGCTGCGTGACGCACGCGCCGGCGGCACGGGTAAAGCGCTGCTGGACGAAATCCGCACCGCGAAAGCCATGTCGAAAGAGGTGGAAGAGAAGATGCACGCTTACCTCAAAGGCTACGTCCAGGGCTTCGGCACCGGCGAAGCGAAGGCAGCCTAAGGTCTCGTCCCGATGCCCAGCTTAAAGGACTACCGCAACCGCATCGTTTCCGTGAAATCCACGCGGAAGATCACGTCGGCCATGAAAATGGTCGCGGCATCCAAACTGCGCCGCGCGCAGGAGAATGCCGAGGCGGCGCAGCCCTATGCATCGGCCATGTCGCAGATGCTGGCCCGCGTTGCCGCCAACATTGTGGTCAGCCCGACGCTGCCCAAGCTGCTGATTGGCACCGGCGCCGACCAGACGCACCTGCTGGTCGTCATGACCGCGGACCGCGGCCTTGCGGGCGGGTTCAACTCGAACCTCATCCGCTTCGCGCGTCAGCAAATCCGAGAGCTCACCGCACAGGGCAAGACCGTGAAGGTCGTGACCATCGGCCGTAAGGCGCGCGACCTCCTGCGCCGCGACCACAAGGAAAAAATCATCAAGTCGCGCACCGAAGTCAGCGTGAAGGGCAAGGTTTCGTTCGCCACGGCGGATGAAATCGCGCAGTTCCTGCTGGGTGAATTCGCGCAAGGCGGTTTCGACGTCGCCACGCTTATTTACAACGAATTCAAGAACGTACTGACGCAAGTGCCGACGGCACAGCAACTCGTGCCGTTCAAGCTGCCGGAAGGCGGCGCGAACGACAACGCGCCGAAAGTGCCGTATACGTTCGAGCCGGATGAAGACGAGATGCTGGCACGCCTGCTGCCGCGCAACCTGTCCATCCAGATTTTCCGCGCCATGCTGGACTCGGAAGCCGGTTTCTACGCCGCCCAGATGACGGCGATGGACAACGCCACGCGCAACGCGGGGGACATGATTAAAAAGCTGTCCCTGCAATACAACCGCGCACGTCAGGCGTTCATCACCAAGGAACTCATCGAAATCATTTCCGGTGCGGAGGCTGTCTGATGAAAGCTTTGTGGACCCTGCTGCTTGTTACCGCCATGGCCGTTCCGGCTTTGGCTGCGGCTGAACAGGAAGCTGCCAAGCGCGCTGCGCCGGTTGCCGTTGAGGCGCCTGCGGAAGCGGCGCCCGTGGCGGTCGCCCAGCCCGCTGCCGGTTTCGACGACGAAACCAAGGCCAAACTCGTGAAAGGGTGCGAGGCGAATATGCCGCCGCGCGGCCTCAAGGGCGAAACGCTGACGGCGGAGCAGCTTGCCAAAACCTGCGCCTGCCTGTTCGACGACGCGCAGAAGGACAATCCGGGCATTTTCACCGCAACCGACTGGCCGTTGATTGCCGACGTCGTGGCGGCGAAGCCGGGGACCGACTTCGACGAAACCCGTTTCGACGGCATGGACCCGCAGCGCGTAAAAGCCATCAAGATGTACCCCGCCTTGTACCCGGTGGGCCTGACCAAAGCCCCGGTGCAGGACTGCATCGCCGGCAAAACTGAAAACAACTAAGAAACACAGCGCCTTACGCGCCTGAATTGAAAGAAGGAAGAAGACAATGGCGAAAACGAACGGAAAAATCACGCAGGTACTCGGCGCTGTCGTCGACGTGCAGTTCGAGGACGGTGCGGTTCCGCAAATCCTGAACGCCCTGAAAACCAAGAACGCCGGCAACGACAATGCCGAGCTGGTTCTGGAAGTGGCCCAGCATTTGGGCGAGAACACCGTCCGCTGCATCGCCATGGACTCGACCGACGGTCTGGTCCGCGGTCAGGACGTGTCGGACACCGGCAACGCCATTCAGGTTCCGGTCGGTCCGGAAACGCTGGGTCGCATCCTCGATGTCATCGGCCAGCCGATTGACGAGCGCGGCCCCGTCGGCGCCAAGCAGCACTACCCCATCCACCGCGCAGCGCCGGACTTCGTCGACCAGTCGGCAACGGTTGAACAACTGGTCACGGGCATCAAGGTCGTCGACCTCATCTGCCCCTATGCCAAGGGCGGTAAAATCGGCCTGTTCGGCGGCGCCGGCGTGGGCAAGACCGTCACCATTCAGGAACTCATCAACAACATCGCCAAGGCGCACGGCGGCGTGTCGGTGTTCGCAGGCGTGGGTGAGCGTACCCGCGAAGGCAACGACCTGTACCACGAAATGATTGAAGCCGGCGTCATCAAGCTGGACGGCACCGGCTCCAAAGTGGGCCTCGTCTACGGCCAGATGAACGAACCGCCGGGCGCACGCGCACGCGTGGCCCTGTCGGGCCTGACGCAGGCTGAATACTTCCGCGACGTCGAAGGCCAGGACGTTCTGTTCTTCATGGACAACGTCTTCCGCTTCACGCAGGCCGGTGCAGAGGTGTCCGCACTTCTGGGCCGTATCCCGTCCGCCGTGGGTTACCAGCCGACGCTGGCGACCGACATGGGCGCACTGCAGGAACGCATCACCTCGACCAACAAGGGCTCCATCACCTCGGTTCAGGCCGTCTACGTTCCCGCTGACGATTTGACCGACCCGGCCCCGGCCACCACCTTCGCGCACCTTGACGCCACGACCGTTCTGTCGCGCCAGATTGCCGAACTGGGCATTTACCCGGCCGTGGACCCGCTCGACTCCACCTCGCGCATCCTCGATCCGCAGGTCGTGGGCGAAGACCACTACCGCGTCGCCACGGCGGTGCAGAAAACCCTGCAACAATACAAGGCGCTGCAGGACATCATCGCCATCCTGGGCATGGACGAACTTTCGGAAGAAGACAAACTGGTCGTGGCCCGCGCCCGTAAAATCCAGCGCTTCCTCTCGCAGCCGTTCCACGTGGCCGAAGTGTTCACCGGCTCCCCGGGCGTGTTCGTCGAGAAAGCCGATACCGTCAAAGGTTTCGACATGATCGTCAAAGGCGAATGCGACCACCTGCCGGAAGCCGCCTTCTACATGGTCGGCACTATCGAGCAGGCCTTCGCCAAAGCCGAAAAACTGGCCCGCGAAGCCGCTTAATCTAAAGGATAAAGACCATGGCCGGCATGTTCACGTTCCAACTCATCTCGCCTGAGCAGAAGCTCATTTCGGAAGATGTCACCATGGTGACCGTTCCGGGTGAGGAGGGGGAATTCGGCGTGCTGGCCGGTCACTCGCCGCTGCTGTCGTCGGTCAAGGCCGGCGTCGTGCATATCTATAAAAACGCCCTCAACGACAATCCCCGCCGCGTATTCGTGGCGGGCGGTTTCGCCGATGTCGGCCCCGGCCACTGCACGCTGCTGGCCGAGGAAGCGCACGACCTTGCGCTGGTGGACGTGACCGCGCTGGAAACGCAGATTCACGACCTCGAAGGGCTTGTCGCCGCCGCATCCGACGCCGACCGCCCGTTGATGGAAAAACGCCTCGACGTCGCCCGCGCCAAACGCGCCGCGCTGTAATTAATCCTATATTTTCAATAAGTTAATTGGTGTGACGGCGGTTCCCGCCATTGCATCAAATGCCGTTGATTAAAAGCATTTCCTTAATTTCCCTCGGGTATTCTTAAGCGTGTCACCAAAGGGATAGGCATGATGCTCAAGGACGAAAAATTCGTTTTCACCACGGTCACCGGCAGCGTGATCGAAAACCGCCAATGGTCTGAAACGCATATTTCAGGCGGGGGCGGGGGCACCACGCCGCTGGGCAACATTCATATCGACAAAATCAAATCCAGCACCGTCCAGAAGCAGAGCGTGTGGATTGAAGATGAGAACGGCCGCCAGTTCGAAATGTCATACACCGGCGACGAAAAAGTGGCCATGCGGCAGGGGCACCGCATGACGTTCGTGTATGTCCGCGCCACGCGCAAGGCCGACAAACCCAAATTCCAGCACCTCGCTATCACGCATAACAACACCACGGGCGAAACGCATATCCAACGCGCCGCTATTTCCAGCGCCGTGGACGAGGCGGTGCGTTTCGGTATTTCCGGGCCGCTTTTGTATTTCGGCGGCATTTACGCGCTGAATTTCGGCGAGCGCCACCCGGAATACCTGCTCTCCGCGTTCCTGATGCTCGTGCCGTGCATCGTGCTGTCGTATCTGCGCCACCGCCCGTGCCGCAAGCGGCTTGAACGCCTTTTGCAGGCTGAAAAGCTGCGCCTTGGCGGCCTGCCGCTGCAACGCGCGGCGGATGCAGGGGCGATGACGGCGCAAAGCGCCGCCTGACATCTTTCATTGTGCGATGCGGCTAGCCGTTCTTTTGACTTGGCTGAAACCGCACCGATAGGATTGCCCCTGTTGTATAAAAAAAGAACAGGGGTTTTCTCATGGGTAAATTCAAACGCGCGTTCAGCGATCTGGGCCAATGGGGCCATGCCATGCAGGCCGATAATGCCGTTATCGGCGTGCCGCCCATTTATATCGATTACGACCCGCCTGAAAACGAGATTTCACGTTCCCGCCTGAACCGCGTGTTCGGGCTGATGACGCAAGGGCTGGCCCGTTTCGGCGATACCTCCAACTCCGAACTGCATGACGCTACCGACCTGCGCGCGTTGCTGCGCCGGGGCAACATGCTGTCGCGCGGGTTCGGGTTCGTAGCCGGGGGCATGTTTACCACGCTGCAACGGCAGGTGGTGCGCGATACCCATCAGGTGCGTTTCAACGCTTTCGAAACCGTGCTGGACCAGACACTGCGCTACAGCGGGGAGGAGGGCGCGGTTCGCCTGTTCCCGCGGCTGGGCAACGCCTCCAACCTTGCCGAATGCCTTGATGCAGCAGGTTTCCGTCCGCGCCTGCTGTCGCCCGCCACGGTGCGCGGCGTGGTCGAGGCGGTGGTGAAAGTGAAATACCCGAAAATCGCGCCGCCCCGGGTGGCCTAGGCCTTTCGCGCGCGGTCTGCCATGGGCTGCGCCCGGTTTGACAGGCGCCGCCTGCGGGGCATATCTATATCCATGGACATGACCCCCGCCATCGCGGCAGAAACCGCGCCGGTCCGCGCCCGTCTCGGCACGCAGTACAGCGATGCGGCGTGGGAGGGGCTCGCGCCCTATATCGCCGCCATCAACGCGCTCAAGCGCGAACGTAACGCCGTCATCCTCGCGCATAACTACATGACGCCGGATATTTTCTACGGCGTGGCCGACATCGTCGGCGATTCCCTGAAACTGGCGGTGGAAGCCGCCAAGACCGACGCCGCCGTGATTTTGCAGGCGGGCGTCCATTTCATGGCCGAAACCAGCAAGATGCTGTGTCCCGATAAAACCGTGCTGATGCCGGACATGGAGGCGGGGTGTTCGCTGTCCGAAAGCATCAACGCGGCGGATGTGCGGCTTCTGAAACAGAAATTCCCCGGCGTTCCGGTGGTGACTTACGTGAATACCTCGGCGGACGTGAAGGCCGAGTCGGACGTGTGCTGCACATCCGGCAACGCCGCCAAAATCGTGCGCGGGCTGAAACGCCAGGGGCATGACACCGTGCTGCTCATCCCCGATGAATATCTCGCGCAGAACGTGGCGCGCGAAGTGCCTGAAGTGCGCGTGCTGACATGGACCGGCAAATGCATGGTGCATGAGCAATACCGCGCCGCCGACATCGCCGACATCCGCGCGCGTTTCGGCGGCGACATCTACGTCATCGCCCACCCGGAATGCCACCCGGAGGTGATTGCCGCGAGCGATTACAGCGGGTCCACAGCGCAGTTGCAGGCGGTTATCGAGGATAAGCAGCCGTCCCGCGTGCTGCTGATTACCGAGTGTTCGATGGGCGACAACCTGCAAACGGCGAACCCGAAGGTGGAATTCGTGCGGTCCTGCTTCCTGTGTCCGCACATGAAGCGCATCACGCTGCCCAAGATTCTAAAAAGCCTCGAGACGATGACGACGCCGGTGATACTGCCGCCCGACATCATCGCGCGCGGGCGCATCCCCATCGAACGCATGCTGGAGCTGAGCCGATGAGCCTGCACCCTTCCGCCTATGAAGACATACTGCGCCTCGCGCTGGCGGAGGATGTGGGCGACGGCGACGTCACCACCATCGCCACCGTGCCCGCCGACCGCACGGCTGAGGCCGTCATGCTGGCCAAGGGGCAGGGCGTCGTCTGCGGCCTCGTGGTGGCGGAGGCGGCTTTCCGCATGGTGGATTCCGCGCTCAGGGTCGATTTGCTGGCCCGTGACGGCGACATGGTGGCCCCGGGCATGGAATTGCTGCGTGTATCCGGCCCCGCGCGGGGCATTCTCACGGCGGAGCGCGTGGCGCTGAACTTCGTGCAGCGCCTGTCCGGCGTGGCCACGCAGACGCACCGGCTGGTGGAAGCCGTGGCGGGCCTGCATACCCGCATCACCGACACGCGCAAGACCACGCCGGGCATGCGCGCGCTTGAAAAATACGCGGTGCGCTGCGGCGGCGGGGTCAACCACCGCATGGGGCTGTATGACCGGGTGCTGATTAAAGACAACCACATCGCCGTCGCGGGCAGTGTCGCCATGGCGCTGGGCGCGGTGGGGGCGCATGCGGACGCCGAGATAGAGGTCGACACCATGGAGCAACTGGGCGAGGCGCTGGCCGCAGGCGCCCGGTATGTGCTGCTCGACAACATGGCGCCCGATGTCATGGCCCGGGCCGTGGCGCTGACGCAGGGCCGGGCCACGCTGGAAGCGTCCGGCAACATCACGGTCGATACCGTGCGGCTGGCGGCTTTAAGCGGGGTGGACATCATTTCAGCCGGGTGCATCACCCATTCGGCCCCGGCACTGGATATTGGGCTGGACATCGCTCTTTAAGAAAAATTGCAAATCTCATGGTTTTTCTTTAAGACTACGCGTGATTAGACATAACGGAGACACGAATGCCCCGCAAAGACGCGACGCTTAAATCTGAACCTGTTCATATTGCCCTTTCCCAAAGCGACTTCATGGGAGGCCGCGAAGAGTCGGAACACGAAGCTTCCGAAGCCTTCAACGCCATCGCCCCTTATGCGACGCCCGAACTGTTCCCGGCGGATGCCAGGCACCTGGTCATCTGGGGGCTGGACGACGTGCTGATGAAGATTTCCCCGAAAATCGAAGAAGCCTACCGCACCCGCATGGTCGAGGCGCTGGAAGACACGCTGCCCAAAGGCACGAAGTTCACCGAAGCGGATGCGACCGTCATCAAGGCGCTGGTCACCGAATCCTACGAAAAGAACGGCCAGCCGGCGCATCTGGTGGCCCGGGAATACGGCGTCGACGAACGCATGCTGATGGCCAATGCCGTGGGTCTCGTGGCGTATAAAGACATTGCGCTGCAACCGTATGAATACGGCATGGCCGACCAGGGGCTGCTCAACTACTTCGAAGCGGCCCGCCACGAAGGCATCCGCCCGGTGCTCATCACCAGCTCGTCCACCAATTTCGCCCAGACCTGCCTGCATTACTCGGCGCTGACGCAGTATTTCGAAGGCCGCATCTACGGCGTGGACGCTGTGAACCACGATCAGCCGGGTGTCGTCACCAAGCGCCGCGACGGCGTGAAAATCCTGAAGAACGTCCTCGCCGGCGTGCCGCAGGAACGTTACAGGGACATCACCGTCGTCGACCATAACCCGGCCTTCCTGAACGCTGCGCGTTCCATGGGCCTGAACGCCGTGATGGTGGATATGGACGGTACCGGCAAGATGGGCACCAACGTCACGCCGGAGGTGTTCAAGTCCCCGCAGGACGTGCTGATGCAGAAATTCGGCGTCAAGCCGCAGGGTTCGCACCGCGACACCCATTTCTACGCGGGCATCAACATGGCCGGTCCCGCGGGCGCCAGCCCCAAATAAGGGCGAGGGCACGGCCCGCAACAAAATACGACCCAATCAAAAAGGACCCCTTTCCGGGGTCCTTTGTTTTTCAGCGGATGACGCCACGCTAAACCGGCGGTTTAGCAGATGATACCTTTATAGACATCCGTCCGGCGGTCGCGGAAGAAGCCCCATTCCGCGCGGTGGCGGTCAAGGAAGTCGAGGTCGAATGTGTGCACCAGCACGCCGTCCGCTTCGCGGTTGAACGACTGGACCAGTTCGCCGGTGTGGTCGGTGATGAAGCTGTGGCCGTAATAGGTGGTCGTGGCCTGTGCGGCGTCTTTAATGCGCGGGTTGGTTTCCTTACCCACGCGGTTGGACGCCACCACGGGCACGATGTTGCTGACGGCGTGGCCCTGCATGGCGCGCTGCCATTGCTTGCTGGTGTCCAGTTCCGGCTTGTGCGGCTCGGCCCCGATGGCGGTGGGATAGAACAGGATTTCCGCGCCTTTCAGCATCATCGCGCGGGCCACTTCCGGGTACCACTGGTCCCAGCAGATGCCGACGCCGATGCGGGCGTATTTGGTGTCCCACACCTTGAAGCCGAGATTGCCGGGGCGGAAGAAGTATTTCTCCATGTAGCCGGTGCCGTCAGGGATGTGGGTCTTGCGGTAGGTGCCCATGTTGGTGCCATCGGCATCGATGATGACGATGGAGTTGTAATATTCCTGCCCGTCACGCTCGTAGATGGAGGTGGGGATGACGACTTTCAATTCCTTCGCCAGTTTCTGCATGGCGACCACGCAGGGGTGCGTGTCGGCGGGGAAGGCCTCGCCGAACCAGTGGCTGTCCTGGCTGTTGCAGAAATAGATGTTCTGGAACAGTTCGGACGGCATGATGATCTGTGCGCCCTTAGCCGCGGCTTCACGCACCAGTTTTTCGGTCTTGGCGATGTTGGCCTGCATATCGGTGCCGTAATGAGCCTGAACGGCGGCAACTGTGACTTTGCGTGACATTTATTTCGGCTCCTGTTGCGTAATGCAGTGGAATGACCCACCGCCGGACAATACCGCATTGGATGGGCTTCCCACAACTTTGTGGCTGGGGAAGAGTTTCTGGATGGCGGCCACGGCAGCATCAGCGCTTTCGGTGCCGTAGGTCGGCACCACCACGGTGGTGTTGCCGATGATGAAGTTCATATGCGATGCGGGGACGACATCGCCGTCCTCGTTCTCATAGCGGCCGGGCGAGGGGATGCGTTCGACCTTGAGGCCGAACAGCGTCAGGTCGGCTGCAATCTTGTCGAACACGGCCTTATTGGGGTCGTCGTTCCCAAAGGCTTCCTGACAGGCCACGATTCCGGGCGCCACGAAGCGGGCGATGTTGTCGATATGGCCGTCGGTGTGGTCGTTCAGCATGCCGTCTTCCAGCCACAGCACCTTGTTGGCGCCGAAGGCGGCCTTCAGGGCTTCGTCGGCCTGTTCCTCGGTCCAGCCGTTGCGGTTTTCGTTCAGCACGCACTGGCGGGTGGTCAGCAGGGTGCCTTGCCCGTCATGTTCCAGCGCGCCGCCTTCGATGATGAAGTCGTTACGCAGGATTTCGACATTGGCATCCTTCGCCACTTCGTCGCCGACCGTGTCGTCGAATTCGAGGTCGTATTTGCCGCCCCAGCCGTTGAACCGGAAGCGCGCGGCGCGCGGGCCGTCATCGGTTTTCACGAAAATCGGGCCGGTATCACGCAGCCAGATGTCGCCGAAATTACCGGGGATGACGGTAGCGACATCGCCCACCAGTTCCTTGGCTTTCGCAATCGCCTCATCACCCATGGCCAGCACGGTCACCGGCGTGCCTTCGGCGAGGATGCGTATCATGGCCGCCACTTCCTGTTGCGCAGGCTCAAGGTTTTCCAGCCACAAATCGCCGTGCGACGGGAACGCCGTGTAGATGCGTTTCTGCGGCGCCCATTCGGCGGGAACGGGGTGGATGGCG
>JAMIFL010000113.1:0-5064 GCA_035906295.1 Alphaproteobacteria bacterium
TTCGTGGATGTAAACCTCAACCGCATCATGGGCGCGCCGGATGCGGCGACGTATGAAGGCCGTCTGGTCCAGCCCTTGCGCGACATCCTCGACCGCGCCGACTACCTGCTCGACCTTCACTCCTACACCGCGGGCGGCCCGCCCTTCATCTTCGGGGCGGAAGACGCCGCGACCATGGCCTTCGCCCGCAGCCTGCCCGCCGTCGCGATTGTGACGGGCTGGGCCGATTGCTATGCCCGCGCCTTCCCGAACGTAAACAACGCAGGCATGGGCACCACCGAATACGCGCGTGGCCGGGGTTGCGTCGCGCTCACCTACGAATGCGGCCAGCACCGGGATGTGGATGCAACCGCAAGCGGCATCGCCGCCATCCGCGCCGCGCTGGTGCACACGGGCCTCGCCGTCGGCGAACCGGCGGCAACGGCACCCGCCCATATCCGCATGAACCATGTATTCGTGAAAACCGGCCCCGGCGCCCACGCGCGAAACTGGCAACACCTCGACACCATTGCCATGGGCCAGGCCTTCGCCCGTTTCGATGACGGCAGCGAACAAGTCGCACCCCGGGCCGGCATGGTTATCCTGCCATATCCGAATGCGGGCATCGGGGTTGAGTGGGGCTATCTGGGCGTGCCTGCTCATACGCCCTGAAACACCCGCAAAAGTCGGGTTTCAGGTAAAAAGAAACCGGACCTTTTGGGTCCGGCGAGTTGAACAGGGAGGTTTCACGTCTGGGAGACGTAAAGCTGACGCGAACGTCAGCGAGGTCTGTGTAATGCTTCGTTGACTCCCCAGCCACAAAATAATGAACATGGCAGATATGCATAAAATGCATATCTATGGCCATTAACCCTGAAATTTTAAAGGATTAAGACGTCAGGCTGGCGACTTCGTCCATCATGAAGTCGCGGAAAACCTGGATTCTGGTGCTGTTCCGGCGTTCCTGCGGGTACACGAAGAAAATGGGCACTTCCGGGGCGGGATACTGGTCCAGCACGATTTGTAAACTGTCGTTATGCTTAATCATGAAGTCCGGAAGGCAGCCGATTCCGCACCCTTGCTCCACCGCGCTGTGAATCGCCTGCATGGAATTCATCAGCAGCACGTTGGTCGCCGTGTCCTTCTCCACCCCCGCGACCTGGAACAGCCAGTCGGTATGCTCGTGCGGCACCGGCACGCCTGCGGGGTACCCCACCAGCCAGTGGCGGCGCAGCTCGGCGGCCGATTTGGGCATGCCGTTTTCCTCAAGGTATTTTTTCGACGCGCACATATGGAATCGAATGGTCGAAAGCTTGCGCTTGATAAGGTCCGGCTGGTCCGGCTCGTAAAGACGCACCGCGGCGTCCGCCTCCCGCATGCCGAGGTTGAGGATGCGGTTGTCGAGAATGAGCGTCAGGCGCATCTTCGGATACTTGCGGCGGAACCGGTCGATGCGCGGCGCCAGCCACGCGCTGCCGATGAACCCCGGCACCGTCACCTTCAGCGGGCCTTCAGGTACCGACTTGGTGTCGGATATGCGCCCCTCCAGCAACGCCAGTTTCTCGTAGACGTCCTTGGTCGCTTTCAGCAGCAGGTCGCCCTGTTCCGTCAGCAGAAGCCCGCGCGCATGGCGGTGGAAGAGGGGCACGCCCAGCTGGTCTTCCAGCGCCCCGATCTGGCGCGATATGGCGGATTGTGAAAGGTTCAGCACCTCGCAGGCGCGTGTGAAGCTGCCCGCTTCCGCGACGGCGTGGAAGATGCGCAGCTTGTCCCAGTTCAAATTCATTTTTTAATCATCCGTATTAATCGAGTTGGCCGTCTCTCAGCGTTCCAGCAGTACATAATATGCATTGTACGTATCGTCCGCGCACTGGACGCAGGCGAACGGCGCAGGGGTGCGGAAGGTCGCTGCATCCATGGTGTTGATGCCCGTGGTGGGGAAGGTACCGCTGAAACGCGCGCCGGTGTCGTACACGCATGCGCCCGTGTCGGTCGGCACCGGCGTGGAGTCGGTATAACCGGCCTTGCGGTTGAACGCGCGGCACACGCTTTCGGTCAGGTGCGGGAATACGACCATAAGGTCCGGCGTCGCATCGTCGCGCACGCCGGGCGCGGCGGTGGTGCCGCTGAACTCCCACTGGCTGCCGTCATTCACGTTCTGCGGCGGGTCGAGGTATGAAACGCCGCCCCCGCCGATGTTGAACACTTCGTTGCGCGGGGCCGTGTCCGGCATGCCGTATCCCGTAAGGCTGGCAGACGCGAAGCTGATGGCGCTTTCGCTGATGCCGCCGCGCGTCATGTTGTCTACCGCGCGCTTGAGGTTGACGGCGAAGGCCGCCATGCCGTCCGCCGCGATGCTGGCCCGTTCGCGCGTCATGTTGGCGCTGCCGCCGTCGGACTTGGTAATGGCGTAGGTCAGTGCCGCGATCAGCGTAATCGCGATCAGGATCATGAACAGCGCATTCCCTTTAGAAGGGGTCTTCAGCATCCGGGCCTCCCGTAAACAGGCCCCAACACTGTCACGAACCTTGGGGCACTACAAGCCACGGAGGTTTTGGTAAGCAAAGCCGACCAGAGATAAAGCTCCCTCAGGACCCGGGGGCGACCACGAGGCAGGAACCGAGATGCGCGCAGGCCGCGTTGGCCGAAAGCTCGTCATAGCCTTGCAGCCTTGCGCGGAAAATCATCCCGGCATTCGTGTTCTGCGGCACGATGACCGGCTGGCCGTGTTGCAGGTTGTTCGGCAGGCGTGACTGTGCGGTGCGCAGGGCCTGGTCCGTCATGGCCCGGCTCTGGAACGCGCCCACCTGGATGGACCAGCCGCCATTGGCCGCGCTGGCAATCTGGGAAGACGGAATGCCCGAAGGCACCTGGCTGCGCGGCAGGCGCAGTTGCATGACCGTGGGGGCCGTGGTGCGCGTACCGTATTGCGGCGTGCTGCGCGCCCCGGTCTGGATGGGCAGCGACTTGACGGCGGCAAGCGCCGCATCGGTAGCCGCGCTGTTCGGGCGGGCGATGGCGGCTGCCGTCGGGTTCACGTTGAAGGCAGGGCGCGGTGCCGGAATGGGCAGGTTGGCGGCCACGTCTTCTTCCTGCGCACGGTCGATGACGGCTTCCAGCGTGCGGGTGTCGGCGTCGCTATACACCGGGGCGTCCTCGGCGCTGTCGGTTTCATCCGCGCTGGTGGCGATTTCGGGCCCGCGGGTAAAATCGTCCGCCATCGGCGGGGGCAGGGGAATGGGCGCGATGACGGCAGGGGCCGACGCCACCTGCACGTTGTTGCCCCGGCGTTTGATTTCGGCGAAGCCTTCGTCCAGCAAGGTCACCATATGGTCGTTGCGCGACTTCCATGTACGCCCGCCGAACACCACGCCCACAAGGCGGCGCCCGTTCTGCTTGGCCGACGCCACAAGGTTGAAGCCCGACGCGTTGATATACCCGGTCTTGATGCCGTCGAGACCCGGGTATTCGCCCAGCAGGCGGTTGTGGTTGCGCATGCTCTGGCCCTGGAACTCGAAGTTACGGATGCCGAAGTAATGATAATACTGCGGGTAGTCGCGCAGCATCGCCATGGCCAGCTTCGCCATGTCGCGCGCCGACGTCACCTGCTGCGGGTCGGGCAAGCCTGACGCGTTGCGGAAGGTGGTGCGCGTCATGCCGAGGTCGTGCGCCTTGCGCGTCATCCGGTTGCAGAAGGCGCGTTCGCTGCCGCCGAGTTTTTCGGCCACGGCCGCCGCCACGTCGTTCGCCGACTTGGTGACGATGGCGCCGATCGCGTCCTCGACGCGGATGGTGCGGCCCGGCGGAAGACCCAGCTTGCTGGGCGACATCGACGCCGCGTGGGAGGAAATGGTGATGGTGTCGTTCATGCGCAGGCGGCCGTCTTCGATGGCTTCGAACAGCATGTACAGAGTCATGATTTTGGTCAGCGAAGCGGGGTGACGAATCGAATCGGCCTGCCGCGCCATCAAAACCTCACCCGTCTGTGCGTCCACCACGATTGCCGCGTAAGGCTTGGTTTGCGCGGCTTTGGAGGTGGTCGACTTCGACTTTGATTTCTTCTTTTCAGCCGCCTCCGCATGCGCGAATCCGAGCGAGAGAGTCGCGAGTAACAGGAATAAAAATGCAAAAAAACGCATGCCGCGCGACTTTTTCACAACCGAAGAAATTGACGTCGGTTTTGATTCCACGTTTTCCTCTGGCGCTTGGGTTTCTGTGAGGTTGGAAGAAATGAGATACATCGTCAGTGTAGAAATTTTTGAATCGCGTTGTCCATCTTTTTACACACGCACTCGACTCCTACACACATTTAGGTATCATTGTTGACTGTAATAGGAATTTGTCCTATTTTGTGCACTGCAACAATGGGGGTTTAACCATGAATGAACTTCAAACTGTGTCTCTCCAGGCACTTGAAGGATTGAAGCCGGCGGCTAGCGCCAAACCGGCCGCTAAGAAAAAACCGGCTGCTAAAAAGAAGCCGGCTGCTAAGAAAAAGCCGGCTGCTAAGAAGCCTGCTGCCAAGAAAAAACCGGCTGCTAAGAAGAAGCCGGCTGCTAAAAAGAAACCGGCTGCCAAGAAAAAGCCGGTTGCTAAGAAGCCTGCTGCCAAGAAAAAACCGGTTGCTAAGAAGAAGCCGGCTAAAAAAGCAGCTAAGAAGAAATAAGTTCAGCGGCGCTGGAAGAAGTCACTTCTCCAGCGCCGTTGCCCACCTAGGTTGCAAAGAGTTGAAAGAACCCGGCTGGACGACAGCGCTATATAAGGAGAAGTACAATGAAAGCGACTATGAACAATAACGCCTACTCCATGGATAAATTCGCGGAGAACGGCATGAAGCAAATGGGCGACATGATGTCCATGGGCAAAGAACAGACCGACGCCGTGATGAAATCCGGCTCGATCTTCGCCAAAGGCATGGAAGACATGATGAAAGCCTGCATGTCCCACGCACAGACCGCCGGCGAGAAAAACGCCAATGTCTGGAAATCCCTGATGGCCTGCAAGACCATCAACGAAGTCGCCGAAACCCAGAACCGCATTGCTCAGGAAAGCTTCGAGGAGGCTATGAACGCCACCGCGCAGATG
>JAMIFL010000114.1:0-6343 GCA_035906295.1 Alphaproteobacteria bacterium
GCATGTCCATGTCTTACCTTCAGGCGTCGGGTATCCTGTTCCACCCGCGTTTCCGGGTCGATAACGTCAATTTCGCCGATGGCCGCGACTTCCTGCGCGAACGGGGACGGGCCGACATGGTCTTCGTCCCCCGCGTCCTGCACGGCGACATGCCTGAACGCTTCCTGCACGACATCACCGCAAGTCCGCCGCCACCGCTGGTCGAAAACGGCAAACGCCTGCGCGACCCCTTCGCCAACGCCGTAAGCCCGCTGGACACGCCCGCCAAATGGCGCGCCCGCCTGCGCCAGTCCGGCGCGCGCCTGTTCGTCACCTTCGGCGGCGCGCAGGATGTATCCAGCGAAATGGTCAACGGCATGCCCGATTTCAGCGTGCTCGTCCCCACTCCCCGTCTGGGGCTGGACAACCAGACCGCGGCGATGCCCGCGAACATCCTCTATGGCCGCAACACCGACCTGCCCTTCACATGGATGGGCGTGGCCGCGCAATCCGGCTTTCTGGGCCACGTGCACGACCGCGCCACGGCCTCCCGCACCACGCTGGCGCAGTTGATGACCGGCCGCATGACCGCGCAGGATTTGCAGCCGGTGCCATGGATAGAACGGCGCAGCGCCCTGCGCGAAGCGCTGGTGTCAGTTTTCCCAGGCCTGCGGGCGATGTTTAAACTGCAGGGCAATCACGTAGGCCTTGATGGGCTGCAGCGTGAAACCGCAAATGCCAAGGGCCACCAGCGTCCAAAGCACGGCATGCACCCATAACGGCGGCGCGAAAACCGCATCCGTCAGCAGCGCCAGCGGCACCAGCAGCGCCCCCAGGCCGAACACCATGAACACCGCAGGCCCGTCGCCGGAATCGTTCTTGGCCAGCGCAAGGTCGCAAACCGCGCACCGTTCCACCACGCTCAACGTCCAGCGGTTGGGAAACAGCCTGCCTTGGCCGCAGCGCGGGCACGCGCAACGCAGGGCGGTTTCAACCGGCGTGTGTGTCTGAAATGCCTGCATCATATGCATCCTCCAAGAAGTTGGGCCCCGTTGCGGGGCCCAAAATCAAATCAGTCCGTGAACCGCGTAATGTTCCGAAGAACCACCGCCCCACCAGTAGATGGCGATGAACAGGAACAGCCACACCACGTCAACGAAGTGCCAGTACCATGCCGCGGCTTCGAAGCCGAAATGGCTGTCGGCGGTGAAATGGCCCTTGTTGGTGCGCACCCAGCACACGGCCAGGAACAGCGTTCCAACCAGCACGTGGAAACCGTGGAAACCCGTCGCCATGTAGAACGCCGAAGGGAAGATGCCGTCTTTGAACAGGAACGGCGCATGGTGGTATTCATAAGCCTGGAAGCCGAGGAAGATAACGCCCAGCAGCACCGTAAGCCCCAGCGCGCGGCCCGCTTCCTTCATGTTGCCGGCCACCATTTCATGGTGCGCCCACGTGACCGTGCAGCCCGAAAGCAGCAAAATCATCGTCATCAGGAACGGCAGGTCGAACGGGTTGATGGTGTGGATGCCCTCAGGCGGCCAAACACCGCCCATGGGGTAGAACGCGTTGTCGAAGAACGCCCAGAAGAACGCCACGAAGAACATCACTTCCGACGCGATGAACATGGTCATGCCGAAACGGAAACCGATTTTGACGACCGGGCTGTGCGCCTGCTCGACCACGGCCTCGTGCACCACTTCCTTCCACCAGCCGTACATCGTGCCGACGACGGCAAGCAGGCCGATGACCGGCGCCCAAAGGCCGATATGAATGCCCTGCCACTCCGCCTTGTGCATGTACATGACGGTGCAGATGGCCAGCAGCCCAGCTGCGAACGCACCGGCCATCGGCCAGATGCTGGGACGCAGGATGTGATAGGGGTGTGGCTTCCCGCTGGACGTATACTCAACCGTACTCGACATTCGAATCGCTCCTTGAAAATCAGGCTGCCACGGTTTTACTCCGAAGCCGTGATTTTGACCAGTCTTTACAATAACATTGAAGTGGTTAACGCAGCTCGTAGGGCAGCATCACGCCATGCCCCAGCGCGGTCCCCTTTTTCATGAATCCCATGGACGGATCCACCTCGCCATACACGGCGATAGCGGCGCCGGATTGCGCGGCCCATTTTTGGTTGCCATAATCGAAATGCCACCATTGGTCCGGGTCTTGCGTGAACCCGGCATGGTTCATGGCGATGACCAGTTCACGCAGGTTCTGCGCCGCGATTTCAGCCGGCACCGTCTTATCCAGGTGCCAGCCCAGATACGGCGTCCCCATCTCCAGTTCGGCCCCCGTGGCGTCCAGCACCAGCGTCAGGTCAACCGCCCCGCCCGTGGTGTGCGGCGGAATGAAATCCTCGTCCTGCCCCCGCACCACGTAGCGCGATGCGGCGGCGTCCACCGCCCCGCGCGCGGCCTTGGGGTTGGCCTGCGCAATTTCGTTCCAGCACGCGGCGTAAATCTTGTCCTGCACGTCGCGCGGGCGCCATGCGTCGAAAATCTTGAAACGCAGGCCCTTGTCGTCCAGCACGTCGCGCTGCACCTGCTCCAGCTTCATGGCCACGGTCTGGCGCACCCATAATTGCGGGTTGGCTGTGAATCCGCGGCGGAACTGCACCGCCTCTGTAAGGAACGGATAAGCGCCAAGCTCGACCAGCGGCTCGCTGGACTCGGTAATCGGCACCGCGCTGTAATTTGGGATTTTCATACGTTATTGTTGATAATAACTATCGAGCGCCTTGTCCAGTTCTTCCGAGTCCGCTTTGAAGAACGTATAGGAAAGTGTAATTGTTTTCAGGTCCTTAAGGTCCGGGTCCTCGGCGATTTTCGGGTCGACGAAAAACACGACCGGCATATGGGCATCCGCCCCCGGCTGCAAAACCTGCCGCCCGAAACAGAAACACTGCGTCTTGTGGAAATACACGCCCGCCGTCTCCGGCAGCACGTTGAAAATCGCGGTCCCCTCGATGGGCTTGGACGAGGTGTTGCGCGCATAGAACGACGTGAACCCCTTCTCGCCGATTTTCACTTCCATCGCAGGCGTATCGGGGCGGAAAATCCACGGCATGCCCCCCGCAGTGTCGGTGTTGAACCGCACCACGATGGTCTGGTCCAGAATGCGGTCCGCCTTGGCGTTGGGGTCTATCTTGGGCGTGCCGTCATACCCCGTAACCTGGCAGAACAGCTTGTAAAGCGGCACGGACGCGAAACTCATCCCCACCATGCCCAGCACTACGGCCACGAAAATCGTGAAAACCTTGCGGTTCTTTCTGGAAAGGTCGTCGCTCATGCAAACCGCTCAACCGCAAGCGGCCCGAAACTCTGCGTCGTCGGCATGATCTCGATGGAATTGACGTTCACATGCTTCGGCAGCGTCGCGGCCCACACCACGCTTTCGGCAATGTCGTCGGCGGTCAGCGGTGTCGTGTCGGCGTAAACCTTGGCGGCCTTGTCCGCATCGCCCTTGAAGCGCGACAGGCTGAACTGCGTTTCCACCATCCCCGGCTCGATATTCGTGACACGCACCCCCGTCCCCGGCAAATCCGCCCGCAAATTATACGAAAACTGCTTCACGAACGCCTTGCACGCCCCGTACACGTTCCCGCCCGGATAGGCGTAATTCCCCGCGATGGACCCGATATTGATGATATGCCCGCATTTGCGCGCCACCATCTGCGGCAGCACCAGCCGCGTGATGCGGATAAGCGAACGCACGTTCATGTCCACCATCGCGTCCCAGTCGTTCAGGTCGGCGTCCTGCGCCTTGTCCAGCCCCAGCGCCCCGCCTGCGTTGTTCACCAGCAGGTCGATATCGCGGAAATGGTCGGGAATGTTCTCGATACCGCGCTCGATACCCGCGACATCCCCCATGTCGAACACCATGCCGTAAACATCGGCGTCAAGGCTTTCGACCAGCGCCTGCACCTTTTCGGAATTGCGCCCGTGCACGATAAGCCTGCACCCCATGGCGGCAAAACGCTGCGCGAACGCGGCCCCGAAATCCCCCGTGGCGCCCGTAATCATCACCGTGCCGGGCGTATGCCCGTTCACGGCGCAACCGCCATCTTGATGATGGTGACGGCAAACACGATGGTGATGAACGCGACCAGCGCCCCCATCAGCACCCAGTTCTTGGTTTTGCGGCGGTCATGCAGTTCGCTTTGCGGCATGTTCACTCCCTCAGAAAAAAGTCACATACGTGCCATCCGCGACCAGCGCCGCGAAAATGGCAAACAGGTAAAACACCGAATACCCGAACATCTGCCGCGCCGCGCGCGTCTGCCCGTCCGGTTCCTTCATCACGCGTAAGGCCGAAAGTATGAACAGCAACCCCAGCACCGCCGACGCGATAAGGTACCCCACCCCCCCAACACCAAGGTAGTAAGGCGCCACGGCAAGCGGGAACAACACAATGGTATACGCAAGCATCTGCCGTTTGGTTTCACGCGGGCCTTTAATGACCGGCAGCATCGGAATATTCGCAAGCCGGTAATCGTCCGACGAAAACAGCGCCAGCGCCCAGAAATGCGGCGGCGTCCAGAAGAAGATGAGCAGGAACAGCACGATGGATGCCGCATCCACCCCGCCCGTCACCGCCGCCCACCCGATCATGGGCGGGAATGCACCCGCCGCCCCGCCGATGACGATGTTCTGCGGCGTCCGCCGCTTCAGCCACATGGTGTAGACGATGGAATAAAACAGGTTGGCGAACGCGAGGATGGCCGCAGCCACCCACCCCGCCGCCAGCGCCATCAGCATCACCGCGACGATGGAAAGCACCACCCCGAACCCCAGTGCCTCCGACGAATTGACCAGCCCCGCGGGAATGGGCCTGTTCCTGGTCCGCTTCATCACCGCGTCGATGTCGCGGTCGTACCACATGTTGATGGCGCCCGCGGCGCCCGCGCCAATGGCAAGTGCCAACAGCGCGACAGCGCCCAAGAAGGGGTTGATATGCCCCGGCGCCGCCAGCATGCCGCACAGCCCCGAAAACACCACCAGCGACATCACCCGCGGCTTCAGAAGCGCGATGTGGTCGGCAATCTTGGTTTCTGTAACGGGCGCAGTATCCATATGGGCCAAAGCTTTAGCCCCTTTATGCCGAAAAGAAAAGCCGCGCGGAGGGTCTCTCCACGCGGCCTGAAATCTTAAGAAAGGTTACCCCTTACTGGAACATGTACTTGGCGCCCACCATGATGGCGTGGTTGCGATAGCTGGCATCCGTGCCCGACACGTCCACGTCCTGCGTCATGAAATAACGGTATTCGCCGTACAGGTCGAAATTCGGCATGACCGTGTAATTGGTCCCCAGCATGACCTGCCCCGCCATCACGTTTTCCGTGTCGTCGATCAGGATGGTCCCTGCGCTGGTATACTCGTTCACCTTCACCTTCGCCACGCCGACGCCGACGCCGATATACGGCGTGAACAGCGTATCGGTCGGCATGTCGAGGTAACCGTTGATCATGAACGCGCTGCCCACCAGCGTGCCTTCCGGCGTCGGCAAGGGCGCGCCCGCGGCGGTCAGTTCGTCCACCTCGTCATGGCGGTAGGAAAGCTCGGCCTCGATGCGTGCGCCCGCGAAATCCAGACCCACCGCGCCCGTGGCCGCATACCCGTCTTTGAGGGACGCTTCGCTGCCCGCCGCGAAATCCTGGTCCTGCGCGTGGTTCCAGCCGATACCGCCGCGGATATACAGGTTGGAGCGCCAGTCTTCGATGGCATGCGCCGGGGTGGTTGCAAAGGTTGTGGCGCCGAAGGCCGTGGCCGCAACGGCCAGCATCAATGCGTATTTCATGTTGTGTCCCCTCAAAATGCACATGTTGAATAAAAAAACCCGCCGGCGGGACGTTCCCGGCGGCGGGTTTCATGTCCTTGGGACAAAACCTTATTTGACTTGCGGTTGGATTTCAAACTGGTGGAACGGCACCGGCGACGGCAGCGTCCATTCCAGCGTCATCGTATTCGGCGCAACATCCCAGTAATTGGCCCCGACGCGGCGGCCAAAGAAAATGGTGTATAAGGCCACGAAGATGAAGAACACCGTGCTTGCGCCCGAAATGTAGGAGCCGATGGACGACAGGAAGTTCCAGCCGTGCAGGCCCCAGTCGATCGGGCTGACATAGGCGGAATCCGTCATTTTCATCCAGGTTTCATGCATCATGAACTTGGTGCGGTCCAGCCAGCCGCCCGACAGCTCGGCCGGAATCGGGGCCGGGTAGTCGACATAACGGCGCGGCATGCCCGACAGGCCCGCGAAGTGCTGCGGGAAGAACGTCAGGTTGACGCCGATGAACGTGGTCCAGAAGTGAATCTTGCCCATCCATTCCGGGTACTGGCGGCCCGACATCTTGCCGATC
>JAMIFL010000115.1:0-5428 GCA_035906295.1 Alphaproteobacteria bacterium
CCAAGAAATCGTCCATCCTCATGCTCATCAACCGTCAGGGCGACATCCAGTTCATCGCCGTGAAGCTGACCGAGAAGACGAAGGACAAGGATGCGAAACCCTCGCCGAAGGACCCGGGCGCGCAACTCGCCCCCGCCCTCCCGGCTGATCCCATCCCGACCCCGTAAGCCCCCTATCTTGCAGGTCAAAATCATCATCGGCCCCACCGCCAGCGGCAAATCCGCGCTGGCGGTGGCCCGCGGTAAAACCGACAACGCCGTCATCATCAACGCCGATGCCATGCAGTGCTACGACGCGCTGCCCATCCTCACCGCCCAGCCTTCGGCGGCTGACCGGAACGGCCTCCCCCACCGCCTCTACGGCGTCCTCCCGTCCACTGAATCTTTAACCGCCGCCACATGGGTCGACCGCGCGGTTGATGAAATCCGTGCCGCCTTCGCCGCGGGCCGGACACCCTATGTCGTCGGCGGCACCGGCATGTACATCAAGGCGCTCATGGCGGGCCTCGCCCCCATGCCGGACATTCCGGCGAACATTCGCGCCAACGTCCGCGCCCGTGAAAAAACCGAAGGTCTGGCCGCGGTCTACGCCGACTTACAGGCCCGCGACCCCGCCACCGCCGCCCGCCTCAAGCCCGGCGACACCCAGCGCATCCTGCGCGCCATGGAAGTGCTGGAAACAACGGGCGAAGGCATCACCGCGTGGCAATCACACACCCCCGCAAAACCCGGCGACGGCTGGTCCTACCACGTCACCGCCCTGAACCCTGACAAGGAAACGCTGGAACGCAACATCCGCACCCGCCTGCACGGCATGATGCAGATGGGCGTGATGGACGAAGTCCGCGCGCTATCCGATAAAATCGATGAAGGCCACGTCCCCGCCGACGCGCTCGTCGTCGTCGCCCACGGCTTCCGCAGCCTGCGGGCCGTTCTGAAAGGTGAAAAATCTTTGGAAGACGCGCTCGAAGATACCGTCATCGAAACCCGCCAGTACACTAAACGCCAGCGCACATGGCTGCGCCACCAGATCAGCGCCGACGAAACCTTATAAGAAACGGGCGGCCTTCAAAGCCGCCCGCCGCACTCAATACATCTGCAACCCTTCGGCCGTATACGTGCCGATCACGCGCTTGGTCTTCCAGTCCATCAAACGGAACTGCCGCCCGCCATACATCTTGGCCACGGCATCGGCCAGCCCCTGCTGGCTCGATTGCGGCAGGCTGTAGAATTGCGGCCCAGCCGTAATTTCAAGCACGTTGTCCTTGTTGGAATAGGCGTTCTGGATAAGCCCCGCGTTCTTCCACCGCGTGACGATTTCCCGCGTCGGCGTACCCGCCGGGTAAATCCACGCGTCTTTCGGGTAAACCCCCGGAATCGTGTCCTGCTGGTTCAGGATATACGGTTTGAAATCCTGCTCGTCTTCCTTGTAGGTCTGCCCCTGGCAAGCCGAAAGGGCGAGGACGCATGCGGCCAAGCCTATGATATATCTGGATTTCATGATGAACCTATAACGCTTCACGGTTTTATAACGCTTTCCATGATACCATTCACATATGACCGGTCCACTGTCCATTGCCCTTCAGGGCATGACTGCCGCGACGGCGCGTGCAAACGCCGCCGCCTCCAATATCGCCAATGCCAATACCACCGGCTCCCGCAATCCTGACGACGCGCGCCAGCCCTACACTCCCGTAGACATCGTCGATACCGGCTCCGGCCCGCAGGCCGTGAACCGCGACCCCGCTACAATCCCCGCTTACGAACCCGACGCGCCTTACGCCGACGAACAGGGTTATGTCGCGGCCCCCGATGTGGACATGGCCCGCGAAATCATCGACCTGAAACAGGCCGCGCAGGCCTACAAGGCAAACGCCGTGGTCGCCCGCGTCGCCGGGGACATGCAGAAAGAACTGCTCGATACCATCGACGAAACCGTCTGAAATTTCGCCACAGCTCTGCCTTTTCTTAGCCGCGCTCACACGCTAGGTTGAAAGCCGTGTTTCAAACCAAGACGGAGTTGACGATATGCGCATCCACCTGCTGACTGCCTTAAGCCTTCTGGCCATCACCGCCGCCACCGCCGCCAAGGCGGAAGAATGCATGTACGTCCTGCCCCCCAGCGGCACCTCCGTCGTAAGCCTCGCCGCCACCGAGCGCCTGAAACTCAATCAGGACACGCTCAACGCCACCCTGCGCATCGAACAGGAAAACACCGACCCCCGCGCCTTGCAGGACGCCATCAACAAAGCCATGACCGAGGCGTTGGCCGAAGCCAACAAGGCCACCACGGTCAAAACCTCGACCACCAGCTACTACGTCTACCAGTACGACGAACAGAACCCGGACCCCAACACCGGCCGCCCGACCAAGGCCGTCAAGAAATGGCGCGGCAGCCAGTCCATCCAGCTTGAATCGAAAGAACCGACCCGCCTTCTCGAACTCGCCGGCAAAATTCAGGATATGGGCTTCGTCATGGGCGGGCTTGATTACAGCCTCTCGAACGAGCAAAGCGACAAGGTCCAGAACGAATTGCTGGACAAGGCCCTGCGCCAGCTCGGCGCCAAGGCCAAGATCGCGCAGGCAGCCCTCGGTAAATCGGCTTACGAAATCGTCGACGTCAGCGTCGAAGGTGCCCAGCCGCCGCAACCCGTGATGTACAAGGCCATGGCCATGCGCGCTGAAATGGCGTCCGATGCATCGGTCGCCTCACCCGCGGCCCAAAGCGGCGAAACCGAAGTGACGCTGACCGTCACCGCCCGCGCGCTGCTGAAGTAAACTGCCGGCGCTTGAAGAAGAAATACAGGAGAATGAACCAGAACAGGTACGTCTCCTGCATTTCGCTGCCGCGCTGGATGATGTACAGGTCCTGCCTGTGCGTCCATTCCGTCACCAGTTGCACCATGTGAATCCCGAACGCGAAAAACGCGGTCGGGAATAACAAATCGTCCGGGTATACGACGGCGAAATCCTCCGGCAGCGCATCCGGTTTGAACCGGCGCAGCAACGGCATGATGATGCCGCCGATGACGACACCGACCTCCAGAATCAGCCGCGGCTTCTGGTCCAGCCAGGCCGAGGTGTTGTGCAGGTTCGTCTCGTCCTGGTCGTTGATGACGGCCCAGTGGTCCGGCGTCACCCACCCGAATATGCGCTGCCCGTAGCTGATTTCCTCAAGGCACGCATAAAGCGCCCCCAGCGTACCGATCAGGAAGAACACGCGCGCCCATCTGGGGTAAGTCCCGCGCGGCGCCATCAGCAGACGCACGCCCAGCAAAAATGCGCACAGCAGAATAAGCGCCTGCAAATTCTCCGCCGGGCCGTCCTCGCACGCGGTAACGCAGGCATGGAACACCTGTTCCGCCACCACCGTGCAGACAAAGAAAACCGCCGGCAGAATGACGGTCAGGAAATAATCAGGGAAAAATCGTAAAATCCGGGACATTCGACCAGTGTCCCGTCACGGGTTTAAAAACGCAAGCGCAGAAAACTGCTGCAACGCATCAGGCGCTCTCCCCGTTAAGGCTACGGTATCAGCCATTCCTCGTACCCGCCACGAAGGATTGCTGCAAGAAACCGGCGCGCGCACAATGCAAAACCTGCCCCGAAAATGAGGGAGCGGGCACAACCTCGCGGATTGCTGGAAAATTAGCGGGAAGCGGTTTCGACCGGCTTGCCGCCGCACAAATCGCAGAAGAAATTCTGCTTCATGAACCCGCTGGTGATCAGCAGGCGGTAAACGTTCAGGTACAGGTCCGAATTCAACTGGTGCAGCTTGCCATGCGCCGAATTCAGGCGCTCTTCACCCTCGATAAGCTCGATGATGTTGATGGAGCCCATCTTGAAGTTTTCGCGGTTCAACTGTTGCAGCGCGTCGCTCGACGCGATTTCCTTCAGCGTCTGGCGGCGCGATTCCTGGATGGACAAAATCTGGTTGTAAGACTGGCGGATCTGGCGGCGCAGCTCTTTCAGGATTTTCTCCTGGTTGATTTCCGACTCCTTCACCTGCGCCCGGGCCAGACGCATGTCATGCTTGCGCGACCCGCCGTCATACAGGCGGTAGCTCATCTGCAGCAGCGCCTTGACCTGGTCCTGCTCCTTCGTCCGGCCGCCGTCGTTGAACTTGTCTTCGGCGCTGAACACGAAATTGAAAGTCGGGTAATAGGCGGACTTGGCGATATCGACCTTGGTCTTGAGGGCTTCAAGGTCCGATGTGCTCAGTTGCACGCCGGTGTTCTGGCTTTCGGCAAGCTCCAGGTATTTCCGCAAATCAAGGCGCGCCGGGTCAAGGTCGTCCGGCGCCACCGCCGAAAAGCCCGGCAGCGGGCCGGTCAGGTATTCAAGGTTGCTCTTGGCGTCGTTGATGTTCGCCTTGATGGTGTTCAGTTCCGTTTCCGCCGAAGCCATGCGCGAATTGGCGTAATCCAGCGTGGTCTTGCTGGTGGCGCCCGCCTCGTAAGTCTGGTTCACGGTTTCGTTCAGCGCGCGCATGCGCGACACGAACTCGCTGCCCGATTTGAGCGTCGACTGGAACTGCAGCATCTGCAGGTAGCTTTCGATGGTGCGGTTCATCGTCTCTTCGACGTTGACCTGCGTATCCAGCTTGGCTGACCCCACCAGTTGCTTCTGCTGGTCCAGCGCCAGCTGCGCCTTGTCGAAATCGTAAACAAGCTGCGTGCCGTTCAGCGCCATGCGGCGCGTCCACACGGTATTGCCGTTGCCGCTTTCCACACCAGCCGAAGGCTCGTCGAACGACTTGCCGCCTTCCGCGACGAAATCGATAAGCGGCAGGAATTTGGATTTGGCCTTGCCCACGTTGGCGTCGGCCTGTTCTTCACGCGCAATCGCCATGCGCACGTCCGGGTTATCGGCCAGCGCAAACAAAATCATGGAACTGAGCGACAGCGGCAACGCGCTCTCGGGCGTGGTCATGCCTTCGGGCGGCATCGCAGGCGCGCTGACATTCGTCACCGGCAGGGACGCCGTGCCCGGCATGGCCTGCTGCACGGCTGGCGGCACCGGCTGCGGCGTATAAGCCGCCTGTTGCACCGGCGCGGCGATGGGCGACGGCACCTGAACGGCCTTTGCCTGCGTGCCCGCCTTCATGCCCATGGCCTGCTGCGCCGAAACCGGCGCGTCGGTGGGCAGCACTGCGCCCGCGGTAATCGTCTGCGACGCGGGCGGCGCATAGGTTTCACGGGTCGGCGCCGCTTCAGGCCGCGCGCTGTAGGTGGACATGATCACGCGCTGCGGCGTGGTGTTGGATTTGACCGACACCGCCGACGTCATCGGCGGCTGGTCCAGCAGGTCGTCGGTTGAAACGTTTTGCGCCAGCGCCACCCCCGCAAATGCGGAAAGCACAAGTGCCGAAGCCGCCCCCAGCAGCAGGCGTGAAGACCGGAACGTGAAACAACGGCGCGCGTGCATAT
>JAMIFL010000116.1:0-4304 GCA_035906295.1 Alphaproteobacteria bacterium
GCGCATCTTCTTCCAGCGCGTTGGGGGCTATGCCGGAATTGTAGCGCGATGCGGGCGGCATTTCGGGGGCAGTGTTGGCCGGTTTCGGTTCGGTTTCGAACAGGCTTTCGACTTTGCGTTCCTGCGGTTCGGCGGGCACGGTGAAGCCGGTTTTAAGCCCCGCGAAATCGGCGGTCACGGCAGGCGGCTCGGCCTTGGGAATTTCCGGCAGGCGCAGGTTTTCCATGGAAGGATCGGCCTCGCCGTTGCTGCCCATGGCGGAAAATACGGTGCTGTCGGCGTTCGGCATGATTTCGCCGCCCGGGTCGTCGGGCGGAAGTTTCACGGGGTTGGTATCGGCCTTGATCAGCGGCAGGCCCCCTGCCCCCACAGGCCCATTGGGCGTGCCTGCGGCAAACATCCAGATACCGCCGCCGATGACAAGCACCGGCAGGGCCACCATGGCAAGTGTGCGCAGGCGAACCATCATTTTGCGTTTCCGCGGTTGGCGGAGGCCGCATCCACCTCAACTTCGGAACGCAGTTCGTTCAGCGGCTCGACGCCGATGACATGCAGCGCCGCCGCGATGGTCACGGCCACGCCGCGCACCAGCGCCAGACGCGCCTGCGACAGCGGCTTGTCGCCTTCAATCAGGAAGCGCAGCGTGCCGTCGTCACGGCCCTTGTTCCACCAGCCGTGGAAGGCTGCCGCCACGTCCTGCGCGTAATAGGCGATGCGGTGCGGTTCTTCCGCCATGGCAGCCTGTTCCACTACGCGCGGGAAGGTGGCGATGAGTTTCACCAGCGCCATTTCCTCGTCACGCTTCAGCGGCGACAGGTCGACCTGCGCCAAATCGGCATCGCCCTGCGCGCCGAACATGGCGGTCGCGTGCTTCATGACGGAACAGCAGCGGGCATGCGCGTACTGGACGTAGAAATACGGGTTGTCCTTGGATTGTTCGGTCACGCGGGCGTAATCGAATTCCAGCGTCTGCCCCGCTTCGCGCGTCAGCATGATGAAGCGCATGACGCCCGGGCCAACCCGGTCCAGCATGTCGCGCAGGGTGATGAAGGTGCCCGCGCGCTTGGACATGCGCACCGGCTGGCCGTTTTCAGTGACGTGCACGATGGCGACCAGCGGCAAATCGAGTTCCGCCTTGCCCTGCGTAATGGCCTTCACCGCCGCCTTGGCGCGTTTCACATACCCGCCATGATCGGCGCCGACCACGTTGATGAGCGTGTCGTAGCCTTTCTTGGCCATGAAGAAGTAATGCGCGATGTCGTTTGCGAAATAGGTCGTGGACCCGTCGCTTTTCTTCAAAGGGCGGTCCACGTCGTCGCCGAAATCGGTGGAACGGAACAGCGTCTGTTCGCGCGGTTCCCAGTCGTCCGGGGTCTTGCCCTTCGGCGGGTCCAGCACGCCTTCGTAAATCAGGCCAAGCTGGGTCAACTGGTCCAGCGCGTCTTTCACGGCGCCGCTTTCAAGAATGGCGGCTTCGGACACGAACATGTCGTGCTTCACGCCCATGGCGGCCAGGTCGGTCTTGATTTCGTTCATCAGGAACTGGATGGCGAAGTCGCGCACGGTTTTGCGTTCGCCGGTGTCGGTGCCGTATTTGGCGTGATAGGCGCGGGCCACGTCCTTCAGGTATTCGCCGGGGTAGTGACCGGCGGGAATTTCGCCGATGTCCTCGCCGCCCGCTTCGCGGATGCGCAGGATGACGCTGTCGGTCAGCACCTCGACCTGTTTGCCAGCGTCGTTGATGTAATATTCCCGGTTCACGGCGAAGCCCGCCTTGGCGCGCAGGTTCGCCACCGCGTCGCCGAAGATGGCGCCGCGCGCGTGGCCCACGGTCAGCGGCCCGGTGGGGTTGGCGGACACGTATTCCACGTTCACCGGCAATTTGTTGCCAAGATTGCTGTCGCCGAACGCCTTCGCGCCGGTATTCAGAACATGCGGCAGCACAGCCTTGAAGCGTTCAGGTTTTAGGCTGAGGTTGATGAACCCCGGCCCCGCAATATCCACCTTGGTAACGCCGTCGAAGTCGCGCAGGCCTTCGGCCAGTTTTTCGGCCACGGCGCGCGGGGGCATGCCCGCCTCTTTCGCAATCACCATGGCGGCGTTCGTCGCCATGTCGCCGTGGGCGGCGTCGCGCGGCGGCTCCACCGTCAGGCGTACGAGGGTGGCGTCCGTCACGCTGGGGAAAAGGCTGCGGACAAGGGTGTGGATGTCTTTTTGGATGTCTTTGAAAATGTTCATTGTCTTTATCCGTACTTCAAAGTGTCGTACAGGCCGAAAATCCGCTCGTGTTCGACGATGGCGGCACGGTCTGTCATGCCTGAGATATAGTCCGCGACCACGCGGGCGCGGGTTATTTTATCGCCAGCGCCCGTTTGCGCCGTTTGGGGTAAGCGCGCCTGCCATGCTTCGGGCAGGGAAAGCGGGTCGTCCATGAACTGTCTGAACAGGTCGCCGACGATGCGTTCCGCCTTGGCGCGCATGCGGCGTACGGTGGAATGGTGGTACATGCGCGGCATGAGGAAGGCGCGCATGGCCTTGATGTGTTCGCCCATAGCGGGGCTGAAGGCCACCAGCGGTTTACCGGCGGCGCGTACGTCTTCCACGCTTTGAGGTTTCACGGCTTTCAGTCTTGCGCGGCTTTCTTCCAGCACGTCGGTGACGAAGCGGCCATACAATTCGCGCACCACGTCATGGACCTGCCGCGCGCCCTTCAAATCAGGCCAGCGGTTATGGCGTTCGCGCATCACCTGCTTTACCAGCGGCACCGATGCGGCGATGTCGTCCAGCGTGAACAGGCCCTGAAACAGCCCGTCCTCGATATCGTGGCTGTTATAGGCGATGTCGTCGGCAATGCCCGCCACCTGCGCCTCGACCGAGGCGTACTGCCCCAGCTTCAGATCCCAATCCTTTTGCACGCCGTTCAGCGTGTGAGGCAAGTCGCCGGAAACAGGGCCGTTATGCTTGACGATGCCTTCCAGCGTTTCCCAGCTCAGGTTCAGGCCGTTCCATTCGGGGTAACGCTCCTCAAGGGCGGTTACGATGCGCAGGGACTGGTCGTTATGTTCGAACCCGCCGTAATCCTTCATCAGGTCCTTCATCCGGTCTTCGCCCATATGGGCGAAGGGTGGGTGGCCCAAATCGTGGCTTAATGCCACAGCCTCTGCCAAATCCTCGTTCACCAGCAGCGCGCGGGCCATGGTGCGGGCGATTTGCGATACTTCCAGCGTATGGGTCAGCCGGGTGCGGAACAGGTCGCCCTCGTGGCTCACGAACACCTGCGTCTTGCCCTTCAGGGCGCGGAAGGCGGAGGAATGGATGATGCGGTCCCGGTCGCGCTGGAAGGGCGTGCGCACCGCGCTGTCCGGCTCCGGCTTCAGGCGGCCGCGGCTTGCGTCCGGGCGGCAGGCGTAAACGGCCAGCGGCAGGGCGCAGTAATTGTATTCGCTGTTCGCTTCTTCGGGGCTCATCGTCACATCTCTTCGGGACCGGCAGGATACAATTATGCCAATCACTTGAAAACCCCTTCCAACACGCGCATTTTAGAGGGATGGAGATTATTCTGACCCAAGGCGCCGCGACGCGCATCAAAGACCTCTGCACCCAGCACAATGCCGCCATGGTGCGCCTGTCGGTGGAAGGCGGGGGCTGCTCCGGCTTCCAGTATGTTTTCGGCTTCGCGGAAAACGCGGCGGATGACGACAAGGTATTCGAACTCAACGGCGCGCAGCTTGTGGTGGACGAAACCTCCCTGCCCCTGATGCTGGGTTCGACCCTCGATTACATCGACGACCTGTCGGGCGCGCATTTCAAGGTCCTGAACCCCAACGCCCAGTCGTCCTGCGGCTGCGGCACGTCGTTCAGCGTCGGCTAAAACTCAGATGCCCTGTGGCAGGGGCGCGATGTTCGGCACGAGGCTGCGGCGCTCTTTCCTGCGGCCACCGCCGGTGCCGGGGCCTTTCGGGCCATCGAAGCTGACCTGCACGGGGCTGACCTGCCCGGCCCAGTTGCGCATGCCGTTCAGGCCCTTCCAGAAGTCCAGCACCGCGTCACCCGCGCCCATGTAGGTGGAAAAACGGCCCACGTTGGTCAGCGCCGGGTCACGCAGGATGGCGGCGTAATCGTCGATGATGTCGCCCAAAGTACGGCACAGAATGGCGCCTAGGCGCTTTTCAAGGCTGTCGCGAATGCCGAACAGGCCCTGTTCCAGCTGTTCCGCGGCGGGCGAGCCGGGGGCCGCCATTTCGTGGCGGCGGGCGATGTGGTTTTCCACGCTGTTCAGCGCGACGGTAAGGAATTCATCCGAC
>JAMIFL010000117.1:0-6348 GCA_035906295.1 Alphaproteobacteria bacterium
CGCGCGGATATCTGCTCAACCAATTGCGCAACGCCGCCATTCCCGAAGGCGTGCAGGCCGATTGGGGCGGGCGCAGAGCGCTGGCCCAGCGCATGGCCGACCGCGCCGCCCGCAAAAACGACGTGCCGGATACCGCCCCCGAAGACATGCCCAACACCGCCAACACCGGCATCCGCAAAGTGTACTTGCAGGAAAGCGGCGCGCGGCTGATTGCGCAGGCGCAGACGCGGCAGGCTTTTATCGAACGCCTCGTGCTGTTCTGGTCCAACCATTTCACCGTGTCGGTGCAAAAACCCATCGTCGCGGCCCTTGTGAACAGGTATGAGGTGGAAGCCATCCGCCCCCACGTCACCGGCCATTTCCACGACATGGTGCTGGCCACCGCCCGCCACCCGGCGATGTTGATGTACCTTGATAACGCGCGCTCCGTCGGCCCCGGCTCAAAACGGGGGGAACGCCGCGACAAGGGACTGAACGAGAATTACGCCCGCGAACTGATGGAACTGCACACGCTGGGCGTGGGCGGCGGGTATACGCAAGACGACGTCATCGCGCTGGCAAAAATCCTCACCGGCTGGACGCTGGACCACAACTGGCAATACCACTTCCTCCCCGCCGCGCACGAACCGGATACCAAAACGCTGCTGGGCAAAACCATCGCCGAAGCGGGCGAACAGGAGGGTGTGGACGCCATCGCCATGCTGTGCGCCCATCCGGCCACCGCCAGACACATCGCAACAAAACTGGCGCGGCATTTCCTGTCGGACACGCCCGCGCAAAGCGACATCGACGCCATAGCAAAAACCTTCCGCGACACGAACGGCAATCTGGCCGGCGTCGCCGAAACGCTTGTCACCCTGAAAAGCGCATGGACCCACGAACTCACCAAGTTCCGGGACCCCTACCAGTACCTCATCGCCGTCCACCGCCTGACCGGCAAACGCATGGAAGACCGCAAGGGCATGCAGGCGCTCAACACCCTCAACTACCGCCCGTTCTCGGCCCCCTCGCCCGCCGGCTATGGCGACACCGTGGCCGACTGGGCCAATCCCGACGCCGTCATGAAACGCATCGACTGGGCTTATGCCTTCGTCCAGCGCATGCCCCCGGAAACAGACCCGCTTGTACTGGCGCAAAGCCATCTCGGCGCGCTGAGCGAGACCACGGCGCAAACCATACAGCAGGCGGCATCGGGCAAGGACGGCTTGGCCTTCCTGCTCCTCAGCCCCGAATTGCAACGAAGGTAAGCGCCATGACCCGACTGCATTTGCCGCCTCTGACCCGCCGCTCGTTCATCGCGGGGCTTGGTTTCCTCACCGTCGCGCAAAGCTTTCCCTTCCGCCTCGCCCTCGCGGCGGCGCCGACGGAAAGGCGCCTGCTGCTCGTCATCCTGCGCGGTGCGATGGACGGGCTGGGCGCTGTCGTCCCCTACAGCGACCCCGGCTATCACAAAATCCGCGCCACGCTGGCGATGGACGGCGGCAGAGACGACCTCATCGCGCTCGACAAGGATTTCGCCTTCGTCTCGGCACTCGCGCCCGTGGGCGCCATGTATAAAAACGGCGAGGTCGCGGTGCTGCATGCCGCCGCCACGCCGTACCGCGAACGCTCCCACTTCGATGCGCAGGATTTGCTGGAGAACGGTTCCGACACGCCGCGCGGCCTGGGCACCGGCTGGCTCAACCGCGCGCTGCAATCCATGGTGTCAGCGAAGGGCCTTGCCATCGGCCCCGGCGTGCCGCTGGCCCTGCGCGGCCCCGCGCCCGTAACCTCATGGTCGCCCGATTTCCTGCCCGCGGTGGATGAGGATTTCATCGCCCGCGTCATGTCCATGTACGAACGCGACCCTGCGCTGCACGCCGCCCTCGCCGAACGGCAGGCCCGCATGGATGACGACGCCATCCGGAAAGGGCAAGGCCCCCGCGCCTTTGTACCCATGATGCAGAAAGCGGCGTCCCTGCTGGCCGAACCGGACGGCGCGCGCCTCGCCTCCATCGACATCGGCGGGTGGGACACGCATGTGGGGCAAGGCACGCACACGGGCCGCCTCGCGACAAACCTCAAAATCCTCGCCGACGGTCTCGACAGCTTCCGCACAACCATGGGTTCGGCATGGAACCAGACCGCCGTTCTGGTCGTCACTGAATTCGGCCGCACCGCTCGGCCCAACGGCACCGGCGGCACCGACCACGGCACCGCCACCGCCTCAATGTTGCTGGGCGGCCGCGTCAACGGCGGCATCAAGGGCGACTGGCCGGGTTTAAGCAAACTGTATGAAGACCGCGACCTGACCCCCGCGAACGATTTGCGCAGCCTGCTGAAAGCCACGCTCATCCAGCATCTGGGCATCGACGCCAATCAGGTGGAAACCGATATATTCCCGAACAGCCGCGAAGCCGTACCGCTGCCCAACCTGTTCCGCATTGTGTAAAACTTGACGGATATGAAAACTTTTGGTTATAAAATTCCCATGACGTTCGCTGATTGCACCATGTTTATGTTGATGCGCGGCGGCAGGGCTTCCCGGTAAATCACCGAATGGCCCTGTCGCTTCAAAGCGGTCGTGGCTGTTAAGCGCTTCCCAAATCCGAAAAATCGAAAAATTTTGAAACACGCGAAGGAGAAGCGCGATGACCTCTATTTATCAATCCACCCACGTAGTCCAGATAACCGATACCACCGACCGTAACGCCTACCTCAAAATCCGTTCGGCCTATGCCAGGCATGCCGGTGCCTACGGCGTAAGGGACGCGCTGTTTGACATCGTCCCCGCCCGCAACACGCTGGACATCGGCGTCGTCGCATCCGAACTGGTGCACAACACCGAACGCCCCGACCGCCTGCTGCTGGCCCTCAACTGCGCCCCGGCGGAAAAAGAGGAAGGCACCACCAACAACCACCGCAAGGATTTCTTCTACGCCGATCTCGGCGACGGAATCTTCACCGGCGGTACGCTGGGCGGGCTTGAATTGTCCTACCTCAAACCGCGCATCAAGGCGCTGTTCCAGGACGTAACGACAAATGAACTGAATTCGCAGTTCCGTTCGCTGCAGATTCTGCCCAACCGCATCATCCGCTTCGCTGACGATGCGCAGCGCGCCGAACTGGTGAAGACCGGCGCGTTCAAACCCATCGCCAATATCGACGATTTCGTCCCCGACGTGCCGGACCTGACCCACGTCATCGAAGTGGACGAACCCTTCAACAACGTGAAATTATGGCTGTCCAACGCCGACCGCCGCGCGTTGCAGACCGCGCAGGCGACGGAATTCCGCTTCGCCGAAGGCTCCATCGAATATCCGGTGGCGAACGATAAATCGGCCTCCGCCGTCTTCAACGCATTGGTGCGCCCCACCCTGTTCTCGGTGCCGCTGAACCAGAACGGCATCGCGCTGTCTTCAAGCTCCCGCGTGCTGGGCGACGCCACGGTTCCGATGATTGCGACCGTGCGCAAGCGCCCCGCCGAAACCAGCCCGGCCTACGACGTGCCGCGCGTGGGCCAGCAGGTCCTGCTGAAGCTGGTGGCATAATGGTGCAGGCCGCTGGCTACATCCCCGAACGCGATACCGCCGCCCGGCTGGCTTTTGCCGCGGCGGCGGGCTCCGCCGTGCTGCTGTTCGTCGATGTCCAGAACGATTACTTTGACCGCGACCGCCTGCGCGTGCGTGGCGCCTCGGAAAAAGCCTGCACCTACATGCCCCGCATCGGCGCGCGCATCGGCCGTTTCGCCAACGCAGCAGGGCGCAATGCAGGCCTTTCCGGCATCTGGGCGGTGCATACGCTCAACCGCCAGCTTCACGCCGTGCGCCATTCCGAAATTGCCCTGCGCAGCGAAATCGCCACCACCGCGCCCGCCAGCCACAAGGTCATGGCCAAGAACGCCTTCTGCGCCTTCCGCGACACCAAACTGGCCGAAACCATTTCCGCCGACGGCAAATCCGCCACCATCATCATGTCCGGCGGCATCTTCGAGGATTGCATCGCCGCCACCACCACCACGGCGCTGGTGAAATACGGCCATAACGTCGTGCTGGTGCCGGACCTGATCGCCGCGCGCGGCGGCCTGTCCGACGGGCATATCCGCGCCCGCATAACCGAAGGCCTGCCCGCCTTCACCACCGGCGGCGCATGGTACGGCGCGCTGGGCGCCCGCGCGGTCCTCAACATTCTCGGCCAGTCGCGCCCTTCCTGACCGCAATGCGCCTGAGCTGTTGGCGGCCTGCCGCCGCCGATTGACAGGGCGGGACCGCCCCTCTAGCGTCTAGGGCATGACGACACGCACGGCTCTCGCACTGGTTCTGGTCATCCTCGGTTTCGCCCTTGCGGGCTGCGGGCTTTCGCCCGTTTACGGCACCTATTCGAACGCCGGGCGTAACCCCTCCGTCGCAAACGCGCTGGACCAGGTCTATATCGACACCGTTCCCGACCGTACCGGCCAGAAACTGCGCAACCTGCTGATCGACCGCTTCTACAAGACCGGCCAGAAATCGTTGGCCGAAGCCCAGTACCGCCTGCAAATCACCGGCCTGTCTGAAAACATCTACGGCCTCGGCATCGCCAAGGACGCGACGGCCACCCGCAGCCAGATCAAGCTGACCGCCACCATGACCCTGACCCGCCGTGACGATACGACGGGCAAACCCGCGCTGGTCCGCAACCTGACCGCCGTATCCTCCTTCAATACGCTGGCCAGCCAGTACACGACGCTGGTGACCGAGGAAGACGCCCGCGACATGACCATCCGCGACCTGGCCGACCAGGCCACCACGCTGACCGAACTTTACTTCGCAAGCCCGGCTGCCTATCCGCAGCCGAAAACGCAGGCCGAGCGTGATGAAACCATGGCCAACCGCCTGCGCCGCGAACACGATTTGGAAAACGACTACAACGAGCGCAATTAACCGCCCGTTCCAGCGTTTTACGTGAGATGAAATTACAGTTCCGCGACATCGAACCCTTCGTGGCGAAGCCCAACCCGGTTGCGCGCGTCATCGTCGTCTATGGCCCCGATCAGGGCCTCGTGGCGGAACGCGCGAAAACCATGGCGAAAACGCAGGTGCCGGACCTGAACGACCCGTTCAACGTAGCCGCCCTCACCAACGCCCAGCTCATCGACGACCCTGCACGCCTGAACGACGAAGCCTTCGCGCAGAGCCTGATGGGCGGCAATCGTCTCGTCTATATCCGCGACGGCGCCGACAGCCTGACCCCGCTTTTGAAGGACTACCTGAAAGCCCCCTCGCCCCACACCCTCACCATTATCGAGGCGGGCGAACTCGGTACCAAATCATCCCTGCGCGCGCTGGCTGAAAAGGCCGAAAACGCCGCCGCCATCCCCTGCTATGTCGAGGATGAGCGCGACCTTACCCGCTTCCTGCAGACCGCCGCAAAGGACGCAAACCTCAATTTCGACCGCGACGCGCTGGCCGCCATGGCGGGCGCGCTGGTCGGCGACCGGGCCGTGGCGCGGGGCGAATTTGAAAAACTGGTCACCTACAAGTTTTCCGATTCCGACCGCAACATTCATCTGGCCGATGTCGAGGCCTGCGCCGGCGACGTGCGCTCCCGCACCTTCGACGAACTGGTCCACGCCGTGGGCCTGGGCGACGTGGCGCGCATGAGCGCAAGTCTGGCCGCCCTGACGCGCGAACAGACCGCCGCCGTCGCCATCCTGCGCACCGTGCAGGGCCATTTCCGCCGCCTTTATCAATGCCACCTGAAAATGGACGGCGGCGCCGACCCCAAATCGGCCATGAAATCCCTGAACCCGCCGGTTTTCTTTAAATTCGAGGACGCGTTTATTACCCAGCTGCGCCGCTGGCCGCGCCACCGCATTGAAAACGTGCTGCACGCGCTGAACAACGTCGAGGCACAGACCAAGCAGACCGGCATGCCCGCCGATACGCTGGCAGCGCAAATCCTGCTCAAAACCGCGATGGCGGCATAAATCACACGCCCGGCACAAAGCCGCCACAAACGCCCTTTATAAAAACGGGCATCACTCACTTGGAAGGAAGCTCGTTATGAAGACCATTCTGATGACCGCGGCCCTGTTGCTCACCGCCGCAGCCCTGCCCGCGCACGCCACCGATGCCGTAACCCCGCAGGCACAGGTGCAAGGCGCCGTGACCACCACGACCACCGAAAAAACGCTGACCACCAGCTACACCAAAACCGCGCGCAAGGTCGGCCTTATCGGCAACCGCCCCTACCCCGCCACCACCTCGCAGCTTTCGGGCGGCGTGACCCGGGAAGTCATCGTCAACGGCGTGGCCGCCACCCCCGAAGTGGTTGTGCCGGACACCGTGACCGACCTGAAGGGCAAGGAAGCCGAGGGCGATTACTACT
>JAMIFL010000118.1:0-9192 GCA_035906295.1 Alphaproteobacteria bacterium
CGCCCTTATGGACGTGGAATCCTTCACCCAGGCCGCGCTTGAGGTCATCGCCGCCTCCGACACGCTGGGCCAGAAAGTGGGAATGACCTTCGTCGACCTGCCCTCAGCCAATTCCTTCAAGCTGAAAATCGGGCAGGACCGCTGGAACACGTTCCGCGACAGCGTCTCCACCATGCTGCGGTCCTACGCGGCGGATGGCCGCACCGCCGCGTCCCTCACCGACAGCCGTTTCGGCGTGGTCCACGGCACCAGCGTCAACGCCGATGCCATCCAGAAAGACATCGAAATCCTCGCCCGCGACGTCGACCCTGAAAACAAGGGCACCGACGCCACAGCGTCGGAAGTCGACCTGTCCAACGATACATTGTCCGAACGCGAACTGGCCAAGGCCGTGATGTACACCATCAACCAGTTCGAGAAACAGGGCGCGGGCCTCAATATCCTGAGCCTCGAAAAAGCGTTCGAAACCTTCCTCGAATCGAACGCCCAGAAAATCAGCGATTTCAAAGCCATCATCAACCAGTCGCGCTTCGACCTCAAATTCCAGCCCATCGTCGACCTCAAATCCGGCGAAGTGGCGTATTACGAGGCGCTGGTCCGCTTCGAAGGCGGCAAGTCGCCCTACGACGCCATCGTTTTCTGCGAGGACGTGGGCCTGAGCCCCGAACTCGACCTCGCCATCTGCGGCAAGGTCATCAACTACCTCGTCTTCCATTCGAAGGGCAAAAAATTCAAGATTTCGGTCAACCTCTCAGGCGTCTCCATCCAGAGCCAGCGCTTCATCGACAAGCTGCGCAACAAGCTGGAACCGCATTTGAAAACCGACATCCCCTCCCGCCTCATCTTCGAAATCACTGAAAGCAGCCAGATTACCGACCTCGACAAGGTCAACAACTTCGTCCGCATCCTGCAGGACGACGGCTTCAAGGTCAGCCTCGACGATTTCGGCGCCGGCTCCGCCTCCTTCCAGTACCTGCACAAAATCCCCGTCGATTCGGTCAAAATCGACGGCCAGTACATTTCCAACATCCTCACCAGCGAACGCGACCGCTCCATGATCACCAACCTCGTGCGCATGTGTTCCGACCTGCAGGTCGGCGTCGTCGCCGAACGGGTGGAGACCCGCGAACACATAGCCGCCCTGCGCGCCATGAACGTGGAACTGGGTCAGGGTTACTATTTCGCCAAGCCGCTGGACGAACCCAACTACGTCCCGAAACCCGTCTGACATACAGGCGTAGTTTCCCTATTGCACTTACATTTCATTCATCTTCCCCGATTAGCATAAGAACGCGGGAATGCGTCTTACGCGAACGCATGAAACGCGTGGTTTTTACGCCAATCGTTTGATACAATTTGCAACGCGTGAAACGTGAATCACTCAAGGGATTAGAAGGCAGAAGCCATGGATGACCTGATTGTCGAGTTCTTGACCGAGACCAACGAGTCCCTGGCCGCCATCGACATCCAGCTCGTCAACCTTGAGCAGAACCCCAACGACATGAACCTGCTGGGGTCCATTTTCCGCCTCATGCACACCATCAAGGGCACCTGCGGTTTTCTGGGCCTGCCCCGTCTTGAAACCTGCGCCCACCGCGCCGAAAACGTCATGGGCCGCTTCCGCGACGGTTCGTTGCAGGTAACACCCGCTTACGTCACCCTCATTTTCGAATCCATCGACCGCATCAAATACATCCTCGGTGAACTGGAAGCGAACGGGAAGGAACCCGAAGGCTCCGACGCCGACCTCATCGAAAAACTCGACGCCGTCTACGAAGGCCGCGACACCGCGCAGGCACCCGCCCCAGCCGAGCCCGCCGCATCTGCCGAACCGATAGACCCCCTTCAGGCCCTGTGGGATGCAACTCCCGGCCCCGTCGGCGACCCGTTCGCGCCCGGCGGTGCGGGCCTTGCCGCCATCGAAGCCGAAAAAGCATTGGACAGCGGCGCCGCTGCCGCAGCCGCGCAGGCAGCCCCGGCGCCCGCCCCTGTCGCCGAAGCCCCGAAACCGGCCCCCGTGGCCGCCGCGCCCAAACCGGCGGAAGACCACACCGCCAAGGAATCCGCCGTCGCAAACCAGACCCTGCGCGTCAACGTCGACGTGCTGGAAAACCTGATGACCATGGTGTCCGAACTGGTGCTGACGCGGAACCAGTTGCTGCAAATCCAGCGCACCGCCAAGGGCGGCGAATTCGGCGCACCGCTGCAACGCCTCAACCACGTCGTCTCCGACCTGCAGGAAGGCGTGATGAAAACGCGCATGCAGCCCATCGGCGCCGCATGGTCCAAGCTGCCCCGCATCATCCGCGACCTGTCCAACGAACTGGGCAAGAAAATAGAACTGGTGATGGAAGGCGAGGAAACCGAACTCGACCGTCAGGTCCTCGAACTGATTAAAGACCCGCTGACCCACATGGTCCGCAACTCCGGCGACCACGGCATCGAAAAACCCGCTGAACGCGCCGCCGCGGGCAAAGCGGAACAGGGCAAGATCTGGCTGCGCGCCTTCCATGAAGGCGGCCACATCATCATCCAGATTAAAGACGACGGCAAAGGCCTGAACACCGACCGCATCAAGCAGAAGGCCGTCGAAAAAGGCATCGCCACGGCCGAACAGCTCGCGGCCATGACCAACAAGCAGATTCACATGTACATCTTCGACGCCGGCTTCTCGACGGCGGAGAAAATCACCTCCGTCTCCGGCCGCGGCGTGGGCATGGACGTGGTGCGCACCAACATCGAAAAAATCGGCGGCACCATCGACCTGCATTCGGAAGAAGGCAAGGGCTCGACCTTCACCATCAAGATTCCGCTGACCCTCGCCATCGTCTCCGCCCTCATCGTCGAGGTGGCGGGCGAACGCTACGCCATTCCGCAGCTCGCGGTGCAGGAACTGGTTCTGGGTTCCGAAAAAGGCGAAAACCGCATCGAATACATCAACGGCACGCCCGTTTTCCGCCTGCGCAACCACCTGCTGCCGCTGGTGACGCTGCAAAAACTCCTCAAGCTGCCTGACAGCGTTCCCGCCGACGACGTGGCCCGCAACGCCAGCGGCAACCGCTACATCGTGGTCACCAAGGTCGGCGATTACGTCTTCGGCATCATCGTCGACCGCGTGTTCGACACCGAGGAAATCGTCGTCAAGCCGCTGGCCCGCATCCTGCAATCCATCGAACTGTTCTCGGGCAACACCATCCTGGGTGACGGTTCGGTCATCATGATCCTCGACCCCGCCGGCGTCGCCAAGGCGACGGGCGAAATCAAGGTCGCGGGCGCGGATGCCGCCAAGGCCGCCGCCGAAGCGCAGGAAACCGCCCGCGAAGGCGCGCGCACGTCCCTGCTGCTGTTCACCGCCGGTGACGGCATGCCCAAGGCCGTGCCGCTGGCCCTCGTCGCCCGCCTCGAAGACGTGGACACGAAGAAAATCGAACATTCCGGCGACAAGATGCTGGTGCAGTATCGTGGCGGCCTGATGCCCCTGCTGAAATTCAGCGAGGACATGGAAATGCACACCACCCTGCCCCAGCCGACGCTCGTCTTTTCCGACGGCACGCGCTCCATGGGCCTGATGGTGACGGAAATCATCGACATCATCGAAGACGTCATCAACGTCCAGATCAATTCCGACCGCCCGGGTTTCCTCGGCTCGTCCATCATCCGCAACAAGGCGACCGACATCATCGACGTCGGCTCCTACCTGAAAACGGCATACAAGGACTGGTTCAAGGACCACGGTGAAGAAGACTTCGACCGCGAGGACATGAAGCGCCTGCGCCGCGTGCTGCTGGTGGACGACTCGCCGTTCTTCCGCAACATGCTCTCGCCGCTGCTCTCGGTCGCGGGGTATGACGTCACGACGGCGGAAAACCCCATCCGCGCGCTGGAACTGCAGGAAAAGGGCAAGGAATTCGACGTCATCATCTCCGACATCGAAATGCCGGAAATGTCGGGCTACGAATTCGTTGAAAAGGTCCGCAAACAACAGGGCGCATGGCAGGCCACGCCCATGGTCGCCCTCACCAGCCACGCCACCAAGAACGACATCGAACGCGGCATGGCGCTGGGCTTCACCCGGTATGTCGCCAAATTCGACCGTGACACGCTGCTCACCACCCTGTCGCAGACGCTGGCCGAACAACGCAACGCGGAGAAAGTCGCATGAGCCTGACCGGCGAAGTCACCAAGTTCCAGAAACGCCGCGCCGGCGAGGTCGATGAAGGCCCGCAGACCACGGAATATCTGTCCATCACCATCGGCAACCAGATGTTCGGCATCCCCGTCATGCAGGTGCAGGACGTGCTGCGCCAGCAGAACGTGACGCGCGTGCCGCTGTCGCCGCCGGAAGTGGCGGGCGCCCTCAACCTGCGCGGACGCATCGTCACCGCCATCAATGTCCGCTGCCGCCTTGGCATGGAAGACCTGCCCGCAGGCTCAAAAACCATGGCCGTGGTGGTGGAGCATGAGGGCGAGCTTTACTCCCTCATCATCGACCGTGTCGGCGACGTGCTTTCACTGCCCAACCGCAGTTTCGAATCCGTACCGCCCACGCTGGACGGCGTATGGCGCGAAATCGCCACCGGCATTTACCGCCTCGACAGCCAACTGCTTGTAATCGCCGACATTTCCCGGTTGTTGCGCCATAGCATGCATTAAGGCACTCTTAAGCGGCATTTTGATAAAATTTTCCTATAACCCCCAAACACTTGGGGGACTTAAAAAAACAAAGGGGCCTATGTCATGAAATCCTGCCTTGTGGTGGACGATAGCCGCGTGGTCCGCAAGGTCGCCCGCCGCATCATCGAAGAGCTGGGCTTCAACTGCGACGAAGCCGAAGACGGCGTACAGGCGTATGAGTTCTGCCAGAAACAGATGCCCGATTCCATCCTGCTGGACTGGAACATGCCCAACATGTCCGGCATCGAATTCCTGGAAAAATTGCGGGCCATGCCCAATGGCGACCAGCCGAAAGTGGTGTTCTGCACCACCGAGAACGACATGTCCTTCATTCAGCGGGCATTGATGGCGGGCGCCAACGAATACATCATGAAGCCGTTCGACGGCGAAATCGTCTACACCAAGTTTTCCCAGATCGGCCTGATCTGAAGACAGGATTTAAATACACATGAGCGCGCAAACCGAAGTCATGGTTGTTGACGACTCTGCCGTCATTCGCGGCATGATCGCGCGCATCCTCGAAAGCGCCCCGGACATCAAGGTCACAGCCTCCGCCCCGAATGGCGAAGTGGCCTTGCGCATGTACGGCATACACAAACCCGATGTCGTGTTCCTCGACATCGAAATGCCGGTGATGGACGGCATCACCGCCCTCGGCCACCTGATGAAGGAACACCCGGAAGCCAAGGTCGTCATGTGTTCGACCCTGACGCAGGAAAATGCCGAAATCACCATCAGGGCGATGAAGATGGGCGCAGTAGACTACGTGCCCAAACCCTCGTCTTCCTCCACCCTCAACACCTCCGCCGATTTTCAGGCCCGCATGCTGGAACTGGCGCGCGCCTTTGGCCGCAACCCTGCCCGCCCGGCCCCGCCCCGCCCCGCCGCCGCGCCCGGCGAAACGCGCCCCGAAGCAAAAGCCGAACCCAGGCCCGAACGCGGCGGCTTCGTGCTGGCACCGCCCGGCGCGCCCGTAACGCTGCGCCCCGCCCCGCCCGCCACGTGGCGCCCGCGCGTCCTCGCGGTCGGCTCGTCCACCGGCGGCCCGCAGGCCTTGTTTGAATTCTTCAAGCCGCTGAAAGGCGTCGCCAACATTCCCATCGTCATTACCCAGCATATGCCGCCGACCTTCACGGCCCTGCTGGCCCAGCACATCACGCAGCAGACCGGCGTGCCCTGCGTCGAAGCGGCAGAAGGCATGCTGCTGGAACCGGGCCGCGCCCACATCGCCAAGGGCGGCCTGCACATGCTGGTGAAAAAGAACGATCAGGGCCAGCTTTGCCTGACCCTCAACGACGGCCCGCAGGAAAACTTCTGCAAGCCTGCCGTGGACCCCATGCTCCGCAGCCTTTTGCCGCATTTCGGGCGGGACATCCTTACGGTTATCCTGACAGGCATGGGATCTGACGGGGCATTGGGCGGCAAGGCCGTGGTGGAAGCGGGCGGCTACGTCTTCGCGCAGGATCAGGCGACTTCCGTCGTCTGGGGCATGCCGGGCGCCGCCGCCATGGCGGGCATCTGCTCCGCCGTCACGCCCATCAAGGAACTGGGGCCGCTGGTCGCCAGGCGGGTTCTGTGATGAAGACCATCGACTTCGACGTCTACAAGAACATGCTTTACGCCAAGTCGGGCTACGTCATCACGACCGACAAGGCTTACCTGCTCGAATCCCGCCTCGCCCCCGTCATCAAGAAACACGGCATCGAAAACATGGATGCCCTGACCATGAAACTGCGCGGCGCCCCCCCACAGGCGCTGGTGGACGACATCGTCGACGCGATGACGACGAACGAGACGATGTTCTTCCGCGACCAGAAGCCGTTCGACAAGTTCCGCGACTTAGTCGTACCCTCCATCATCAAGGCCAAGGGGCCCAACTGCACCATCCGCATCTGGTCCGCCGCCTGCTCCTCCGGTCAGGAACCGTACACGCTAGCCATCACGATGAAGGAAAACGCCGCCAAATGGGCGGGCGTGAAATTCGAAATCTTCGCAACCGACCTCTCGCGCGACATTCTCGCGCAGGCGCAGGCCGCGAAATACAGCCAGTTCGAAGTCCAGCGCGGCATGCCCATCATGATGCTGGTCAAATACTTCAACCAGACCGGCGAAACCTGGACCGTGAAGGACGACCTCAAATCCATGGTCCAGTTCCGGCAGTTCAACCTGCTCGACCCCATGGAAGCCTTCGGCACCTTCGACGTCATCTTCTGCCGCAACGTCCTCATTTACTTCGACCAGCAGACCAAGGGCAAAATCCTCGACAAGCTGGCCCGGCGCATGGCCAATCACGGCTTCCTGTTCATGGGCGGGGCCGAAACCGTGCTCGGCATCACCAATTCCTTCAAACCGCTGGAAGGCGAACGCGGCGTCTACATTCCCGCCGACGCATCCCAGCCCGCGGGCGCGAACGTCGCACCCCCCGCTTTCGCGCCGAAACCCATGGCTTCTGCGGTAACACCGGGCGTTACGCCGCCCAAACCCGCCACCACCACCGGCGGCCTGCGCGGCTTCTGAGGCTTGCCAATAAGGCCCCGGCATCGTATGTGATGCCCATGGTCTCGAAATCCTTCCCGTCCTTTCATGAACCCGTAAAACCGGCCCGCGCCCTGCTGTCTGTCTCCGACAAGACCGGCGTACTCGAACTGGCGCAGGCACTTGTCCGCCACGGCGTCGAACTGGTTTCCACCGGCGGCACCCACAAGGCCCTGAAAGATGCGGGACTGCCCGTGAAGGACGTCAGCGAAATCACCAACTTCCCCGAAATCATGGACGGCCGCGTGAAAACGCTGCACCCGTCCGTGCATGGCGGTTTGCTGGGCCGCCGCGATGACGCGGCCCACACCAAGGCCATGGCCGACAACGGCATCGCCAACATCGATATCCTCGTCGTCAACCTCTACCCCTTCGCCGAAACCGTGGCCAGGGGCGGCGACTTCGCCCTGTGCGTTGAAAACATCGACATCGGCGGCCCCGGCATGATCCGCGCCGCCGCGAAAAACCACGACTTCGTGACCGTCCTCACCAGCCCCGCCGACTACGCCGACCTGATTGCGGAACTTGACCGCCACGACGGCAAAATTTCCTACCCCACCCGCCGCGAATGCGCCGCCAAGGCCTATGCGGCGACCGCCGCTTATGACGGCGCCATCAGCGCATGGTTCGGCCAGCAACTGGGCGCCAACTGGCCCAACACGCTCGTGGCCTCCGGCAAGCTTGCCAATGAACTGCGCTACGGTGAAAACCCGCACCAGAAAGCGGCCCTGTACCTCGACGGCAGCAACCGCGCCGGCGTCGCCACCGCGAAACAGCTTCAGGGCAAGGAGCTTTCCTACAACAACCTGAACGACACCGACGCCGCGTTCGAGCTGGTCTGCGAATTCGCCGAACCGTCCATCGCCATCATCAAGCACGCCAACCCCTGCGGCGTCGCCTCCGCCAAAAACCTTTACGACGCTTACAAAAACGCCCTGCGCTGCGACCCCGTCTCCGCCTTCGGCGGCATCGTCGCCATGAACCGCAGGCTGGACGCCGCGACGGCTGAAGAAATGGTGAAAGTCTTCACCGAAGTCATCATCGCGCCGGAAGTGGACGACGAAGCCGTCCGCATCATCGCCGCCAAGAAAAACCTGCGCCTGCTGGTCACGGGTTCCATGCCGGACCCCGCAACCGCCCGCCGCACCCTGCGCCCCATCGCCGGCGGCTATTTGCTGCAGGACCTCGACAACGGCCGCATCACCCGCGATGACTTCAAGGTCGTCACCAAACGCGCACCGACCGAAAAAGAACTCGACGACCTGCTCTTCGCCTTCCGCGTCGCCAAACACGTCAAATCCAACGCCATCGTCTACGCGAAAGACCTGTCCACCGTAGGCATCGGCGCCGGGCAGATGAGCCGAATCGATAGCTCCCGCATCGCCGCATGGAAATCCGCCGAGGCCGCGAAATCCGAAGGCCTCGAAAAACCGCTGACCATCGGTTCGGTGGTTGCTTCCGACGCCTTCTTCCCCTTCGCCGACGGCCTGCTGGCCGCAGCCGACGCGGGCGTTACCGCCGTCATCCAGCCCGGCGGCTCGGTGCGCGATGAAGACGTCATCAAGGCCGCCGACGAAAAGGGCCTGGCCATGGTCTTCACCGGCATGCGCCACTTCCGCCACTAAAAGCCCCAAGGGCCGCGACTGCGGCCCCGCGCAGCTAACCTGCGCGAGCCAGTAGCGTGCGGGACGCACGCGGGCCCGGCGGCTGAGGGCCCCACAAAGACATCTCTATATTTTCCATAAATTTAACATTCCCTTAACCATTTGCTGGCTTAATGAAAGCTGTAAAATTTGAGGGAGTGGCCCGTTTTGGGCTAAACTTGGGGAATGCAGACATCGACGTTTCCGGCCGCCCCGCAGGGCAGGATACAGGCACGCCATCCAGACATGGATATCGCGATGGACCTGTTCGTCAGCGATGAAGCCGAAGTCTGCGTATTCCACGACAAGCCGTTCCTGAAAACCCTGTCATGGCTTGAAT
>JAMIFL010000119.1:0-3571 GCA_035906295.1 Alphaproteobacteria bacterium
CCCGCATTTACGGGCCTGTACGGCGGCGCGCATTTCTGGCTGAATATCCCTGAAGGGCAGAAAACGACCGCATGACATCCCGTGGCAACATCCTCATCGTCGACGATGAAAAGGACATCCGCTTCCTGCTGGGCGAAATCCTGCAGGACGAAGGGTACACCGTGGCCGAAGCCCCGCATTCCGAGGCCGCCTACGCCGCCATTGCAAAGCAGATGCCCGACCTCGTCATCCTCGACATCTGGCTTGAGAATTCGGACCGCGACGGCATGGAAATCCTCGCCGACCTTAAAAAGAAATCCCGCACCCTGCCGGTGCTGATGATTTCGGGCCACGGCAATATCGAAATGGCGGTCAAGGCCATCAAGCTCGGCGCCTACGATTTCATCGAAAAACCGTTCAATACAGACCGGCTGCTCAACCTCGTCACCCGCGCCATGGAATCCGGGCGCCTGCGCCGTTCCGCCGGGGCGGGCATGGTGCAGCTCACGGCGGAAACGCCTGAGATGCAGGCCATCCAGAAAACGGCCCAGAAAGCCGCCGCGGGCGATGCCCGCGTGCTGGTGACCGGCACATGGGGTACGGGCCGCACCCACCTTGCGCGCTGGATTCATCAGGAATCGCCGCGCGCTTCCAAGCCTCTCATCGTCCTTCAATCCCGCGATCTCGATGCCGTCGCATTCGCCGACGCGCTGGCCCGCGCAGGGCAGGGCACCGTGGTTGTACAGGATGTGCAGAACCTCACCCACGATGCGCAGGCCGCCATGCTGGCCGCCATCAACGCCAAGCCTGAAGCGCGCATCATCGCCACCGCCGCGCCCGACCTTAAGGCCACCGGCTTCCTGCCTGACTTATATGAACGCCTGTCCGTCACCACGCTGGCGCTGCCCGCTTTGGACCTGCGCCGCGCCGACATCGTCGACATCGCCGCCAACCTGCTGGGCGACGGCTATACCGTCAGCGAAGACGCCGCCATAGCCCTGCGCAGGCGCGACTGGCCGGGGCAGGTGGCCGAACTGCGCGCCGTGCTGGCCATGGCGCAGGTGCGCATGGCGCTGGAACACACGGGCGAACTGCGCCCCGGCCATCTTGAGAACACCGGCACGTCTGCCGCCGCATCGTCGGAACCGGGCGCCACCGGCGCACCCGAATGGCTGTCCGCCGATCTGCGCACCGCGCGTGAAGCGTTCGAACGCTGGTATTTCGAACATCTGATGGAACGGTTCGACGGCAACGTCTCGCAAGTAGCGCAATTCGCGGGCATGGACCGCACGGCCCTGCACCGCAAGCTCAAGGCCCTGAAAGAGGGCGGCGGTGACGACGCCGAGCGGCTGGCGTCATGACAACGCTGCCCGCCGCCGTTATTTTCGATTGGGACAACACCCTCATCGATACCTTCCCGGTCATCTTCGCGGGCCACAACCGCGCGCGCGAGGCCATGGGCAAGCCGGCATGGAGCGAGGATGAAGCCCGCGCCAACATACGCCTGGCCGCCAAGGACGCGTTTCCGCTGTGGTATAACGAGCGCGCGAAGGAGGCGGAAAAGATTTACGCCGACTACGTCCGCGCCAACCACCTGAACACGCTCGAAGTGTTTGAACACGCCAAAGCCCTGCTCGACTTCCTGAAAGGGGCGGGGGTGCCCATGGCCATCGTCAGCAACAAGCGGCGCGAATTCCTGCGCGCCGAGGTGGACGGGACGGGCTGGACGCCCTATTTCACGGTCATCATGGGTGCGGACGATGTATCCGGCCCCGGTAAACCGAGCCCGGAGGGGATACTGAGCGCCATGCAGCGCATGAATCTGGCCGAAGACGACCGGAAAGCGGCCTGGTATGTCGGTGATACGGAAACTGACATCAAGGCCGCGCAGGCCGCCGGCGTAATTCCCGTTTTCATAGAAAACACGACGATGATTGACCCCGGGCGCATTGCGGCATTACGCCCCGCCTTCTCTTTCAAAAACCCTGAGGAATGCCTTGCGCATCTCAAGACGCTGGGCTAAAAACCCTTTTAATTCCGGACCTATAAAAACGAATAATTCAGGATAAAAAATGAGCGAAAAAAGCCAAAATGTTCAGGATGTATTTCTCAACGCACTGCGCAAACAGAAAGTCCCCGTCACCATCTTTCTGGTAAACGGCGTGAAATTGCAGGGCGTGGTGACGTGGTTCGACAACTTCTCCATGCTGCTGCGTCGTGACGCCAGCCCGCAGCTTGTTTACAAGCATGCCATTTCCACCATCATGCCGGGCGGCCCCATCAAGCTGCACGACGACGAAGCCGTAAATCCGGAAGGCGACGCCTGATACCGGTCCCGGCCGCTTAAAGAATGCCGAAGAACACAATAGTCATCCACCCGGTCTTCAAGGGCGCGGAAGCAGGTTTCCGCGACCCTTCCGCGCAGCTTGAGGAAGCCTGCGGCCTTGCCGCGGCCATCGACCTCGAAATCTCGGAAGCCTTCATCGTCAACGTCTCAAGGCCCAGCCCCGCAACGCTCATCTCCAAGGGCGGGGTGGAGAAGGCGGGGGAGGCGATTGCCGAACACGAGCCCACCGTCGTCATCGTCAACGCGACCCTGTCGCCGGTGCAGCAGCGCAACCTTGAAAAGGAATGGAACGCCAAGGTCGTAGACCGCACGGGCCTTATCCTCGAAATCTTCGGTTCCCGCGCCCAGACGCGCGAGGGCAAGCTGCAGGTGGAGCTGGCGGCGCTGGAATACCAGAAATCGCGCCTCGTTCGCTCATGGACCCACCTTGAACGCCAGCGCGCCACCGGCAAGACCGGCGGCCCCGGCGAAACCCAGATCGAACTCGACCGCCGCATGATCGCGGACAAGATCGCGCAGATCAAAAAACTGCTCGAACACGTCCGCAACACCCGCGACCAGCAGCGCAAGGCGCGTGAGAAAGTGCCGTTCCCGCTGGTCGCCATCGTCGGCTATACCAACGCGGGCAAGTCCACCCTGTTCAACCGCCTGACCAAGGCGGAAGTGCTGGTGAAGGACATGCTGTTCGCAACCCTCGACACCACCACCCGCGCCATTACCCTGCCCAGCGGCCGCAAAATCGTGCTGTCCGACACGGTCGGCTTCATCACCGACCTGCCGACGCAGCTTGTGGCCGCCTTCCGCGCGACATTGGAACAGGTGACGCAGGCGCAGCTTATCCTTCACGTTCAGGACATCAGCGACCCCGAACACAAACAACGCCGCCACGACGTGCTGGAAATCCTCGAACAACTGGGCGTGCCGCATGACGCGGAGCATATCCTCGACGTCTATAATAAAATCGACAACCTGCCGAAGGCCGAGGCGAAAGACCTGCGCCGCACCACCCGCGGCGTCGCCGTATCCGCCGTCACGGGCGAGGGGGTGGACGACCTTCTGGACCGCATCAAGACCTTCCTGGACCGTGATCGCACCGAATACGCGGTCAAACTGCCTGTCAGCGACGGTAAGTGGCTGGCATGGCTGCACCAGCACGGCGAAGTCACCGGCGACCGTGTGCGCGGCGAAACGCGCTACATCAAGGTGATGATGGAAGAGGCCGATTACGCCCGCTTCAACCAGAAG
>JAMIFL010000120.1:0-5661 GCA_035906295.1 Alphaproteobacteria bacterium
GAAAGTGCCGGCATGCGCGACCTCGGCGTCAAGATGAAGGTCGATAATTTCGAGCAGATCATCGCACTCGTGGCGCTGTTCCGCCCCGGCCCGATGGAGAATATTCCGAAGTACCTCGCCTGCCTTCACGGGCAGGAGGAAAAAGACTTCATGCACCCGAAGTTGGAGCCGGTCTTACGCGATACCTACGGCGTGATGATCTATCAGGAACAGGTTATGCAGGCGGCGCAGATTTTGTCGGGCTACACGCTTGGCGGCGCTGACCTTCTGCGCCGCGCGATGGGCAAGAAAATCCAGGCCGAGATGGACGCCCAGCGCGAGATGTTCGTGAAGGGGGCCAAGGAATTCAGCGATGTGCCCGCCGAACAGGCGAACGCCATCTTCGATAAAATCGACAAGTTCGCGGGCTATGGGTTCAACAAGGCGCACTCCGCCGGGTATGCCCTGATTTCATACTGGACCGCATGGCTCAAGGCCAATTACCCGTTGGAATTCATGGCGGCGTCCATGACGCTCGACCAAGGCAACACCGACAAGCTTTCCGTGTTCCGGCAGGAATGCGCACGCATGAAAATCGACGTGCTGCCGCCGGACGTGAACGCATCGGGATTCGAGTTCATGGCGGAAGGGGAGGCGCTGCGCTATTCCCTTGCGGCATTGAAAGGCGTCGGCCTCGGCGCCATGACCGATATGAAGGCGGAACGGGACCGCAACGGGCCGTTCAGGGACATATTCGATTTCGCCGAACGGCTGGACCCCAAGGTGCTGAACAAGAAGACCGTGGAGGCGCTGGCGACGGCGGGCGCTTTCGACGGGTTCGGGCTTACCCGCGCCACCGCGTACGAGGCTGCGGAAACCATCCTGCGCTATGGCCAGAACATTCATGCCGATAAAACCTCGGGTCAGGCCGGGCTGTTCATGGCGGGGGCGGGCGGCATGTCGGCCAACCGGCCGCCTTTGCCGAAAAAGCAGGAATGGGACCATCTCGAAAAGCTGCGGCATGAATTCGACGCGGTGGGCTTCTACCTTTCCGCCCACCCGCTGGATTCCCAGCGCGCGGTGCTGACGCGCATGGGGGTCATGCAGGTGGCGGGGCTTGATACGCGGCTTGCATCGGCGCCCATGGTCAAGGGCGCGCCGCATATACGCGGGACCATGGCGGGCGTGCTTTTGAAAAAGGCGGAAAAGGTTTCGGCCAAGACGGGCAACAAATACGCGTTCCTGCAAATCTCCGACCCCAGCGGCGTGTTCGAGGGGATGATGTTTTCGGAGGAACTTGCGCGGTCACGCTCCATGCTGGAGACGGGGGAGAGTTTCCTCCTGAGCGTCGATTGCGAACTGCGCGACGACCAGGTGCGCATTACCATACAGGGTGTGCAGAAACTGGCCGACGCGGTGGCCGGGTTTGCCCGCCGGTGCAGCGTGGCAATGACCGACACGGACGCGCTTGAGCAGTTGAAAACCATCGTGAATGCGGAGGGGCAGGGGTTGTCGAGCCTGCTTCTGACCGTACCCGCCGTGCCGGGGCAGCATGCCGAAATCGTGGTGCCGGGGCGGTGGAAACTTTCGCCTGCGGCGCTGACGTCCATCCGCAAGCTTCCCGGCGTTCGGGACGTTGCCGAGGCGTAAAATTTTACGTTTTCATAAAACGTCTTTATAGTCCGCCCCATGCTTACCACCGTCATTGATTTCGAGGCCGCGACCGCGGATTTGCAGGAAGCGCGCAAAGCCGCCTTCGGCCACCGCAATGCCCGGATAGAGGCGCTGGCCCCGCGCGCAGGCCAGCTTAAAAGCATTATGGAGGCCAGTTTCGGCGTGCCCCTCATCCTCAAATGCGTGGGGGAGATGGTGGTGGCCGGGTATGTCGCGTCGTTCGCGGATGCGCGCGTGTGCGTCTATAACCGGGCAAGCTGCATTGCGTCTGACGCCATGGGCCGGGCGCAGACCGAGAACGCGGCCATCGCCGCGCTGTACCAGAGCCTGAGTGTGGAGCTTTACCCCGGCAGCGTCATCCGCGTGACGGATGCGCGGGGGCGGAACACCTGCTTCGGGTTCGACCGCGAACGCGGACAATTCTATCACCGCGCCGACATCAAGGGGCCGATGCACCGCGTGCACCTGAACGGCATCATCAGCTGAGACCGGCATGACTTCACTCATCATAGATTTTGAACGCGTGCGCAACGCCAGGGTGGCCGAACGCAACACCACTTTTCTGGGTGCGCGTATCCGCGCCGTAAAGCTGCTGGCGCCGGGGGCGCAATACCTGCGGGGCGCGCTTGAGAAGGCTTTCGGCCTGCCGGTCGAGCTTGGGTATGACCATGAGCGTCTGAACGAGGTGTTCACGGCGTCATTCTGCGACCGTATCGGCATTCACCAGCGCGTCGGCGATTTCGAGGGGCGCGCGGTGGGCTACGGCACAAACCACGACCATGCCATCGCGGCGCTGTACCACCAGATGACGGCTGAACTGCACCCGGGCCGCACCATCCGCAAATGGGATGAAAACGGCCAGTTCGTCACCTACGGTTTCAACCGCGAACTCGGCACGTTTTACCGCCGCATGCCGGAGGGCGTGGTCGCCAGCATCGGGCCTGCGGGGCCTGTGGGGCCGGCATGATCGGGCGGCGCATCCGGCTGGGGCGGCATTCGTTCATCGCGGCGCCTGCGTCGGATGAGGAATTGCCGGGTTTGCGCGCCTATATCGTGGCGGAGGTGGGCCCGGTGACGCCGCTGGCCGAAATGGCGCGCCTGACCCTTCGTAACGAGGACTGGCTGCACGCGGTGCGCCGCGTGGGGTATAGCGGATATGCCGGGGCGTTCGCCATCCTGCCGCTGGGCGGAGCCGCAAGCGAGGCGTTCGGGCGCAACGCCATGACAGGCGCGCAGATTACGGTTGAGCATATCGCTGAAAACCGGGAGGAAACGCGCAGCGTTTATCTGGGGTCCATCCTCTCAGGCCCGGAACGTCTCGGCCGCGCGGCGACGCTGGCGGCGTTCAACGCGGTGGCGGCGGAGTACGGCGACGTGCCGTTCTACAGCCGCCCGGTGAGCAAGGACGGGCTGCGCGTTCTGACGCGGCTGGGATATCGCCCGGTCGAAGACCGACCGCATTCTCTGGGCGAGATGATTTATCGCCTTCGTTAATTCAGGTATTTCGGCTGTGGGGCTGCGCGGTTGAGCGCGGCCATGGCGCGGCGCAGGCCGGCGAGGTCTATGGTTTCGCCATACTGGCCAAGCACGGGGCCGGTGACGCGGCCCAGACGTTCGAGGCTTTGGCGCGCGCGGGCGGCGATGTTGGGGAAAACCAGCAAGTCATAGGGTTTACGGTCAGCCGCCTGTCCGTGGATGGCGAGGTGGAAGACGAGGCCGAGGTCGGCGCCGTCGCGGCGGTTCATGTCGACTGGGACGGGCTGGCGGGCGTGGGCGGCAAAGACTACGCCGACATTGGCAAGCGTGTCGAGCCGGGGAAGGGCTGCCGCGCGGGGCAGATAGGAGAGGTCGCAGACATCGGACTGGCCGAGAACGGGCCGCAGGATGGTGGCGGCCAGTGCGCGGGCGGCGGTTGTAAAGTCAGGAACGACCCATTCCTTATGGCTCAGGCCCGGGGCCGCGTAGCCGTAGCGGGGGTAGGTTGCCAGGTCAGCCCGGCCCGCGCCCATGTGGCGCAGGGTCTGCGCCGCGGATACGCCGTTTTCGGCGGCCAGCAGGGTGGCATCGAACGGGGAGAGCAGAAGCAGGGCCGCGGTCATGGTTCATCCAACCATGTGGTTGCGCGTTATGTCATTATTAATCGCGGGTTTCGTATACTTTATGCCCAGCCTTGATTTCTGGCGATTTTGCTTGCAAATCAGGGTCAAAGGCGTCATAAAGCCGCCCATCACACATGCGGGATTCCTGTAACAGTGGTCTTCGGACCCAAGGCCCGCAGAGGAAACAACTGTTAACAAAGGACCATACTACAATGGCAATGCCGACCTATTCCATGCGCCAGCTTCTCGAAGCAGGCATTCACTTCGGTCACAATACCCGCCGCTGGAACCCCAAGATGAAGCAATACATCTTCGGCGTCCGCAACAACATCCACATCATCGACCTGCAGCAGACCGTTCCCATGCTGGACGCTGCGCTGAAAGCCATCCGCGACACGGCAGCCCGTGGCGGCCGCGTTCTGTTCGTCGGTACGAAGCGCCAGGCGCAAGCCAAGGTCGCCGAAGCCGCCAAACAGTGCGGCCAGTACTACGTCAACCACCGCTGGCTGGGCGGCATGCTCACCAACTGGAAGACGCTGTCGCAATCCATCTCGCGTTATCGCGAACTGGAAAATTCCGACCCGTCGGGCTTCACCAAGAAAGAACTGCTGGACCGCACCCGCGAGAAAGCCCGCCTCGACCTCGTCATCGGCGGCATCAAGGACATGGGCGGCCAGCCGGACATCATCTTCATCATCGACACGCTGAAAGAAGATATCGCCATTAAAGAAGCCAACGTGCTGGGCATTCCGGTCGTGGCGGTCGTCGACTCCAACTCCAACCCGGACGGCATCCAGTTCCCGATCCCGGGCAACGATGACGCGCTGCGCGCAATCGAGCTGTACTGCAGCCTGGTTCGTGACTCGGTTCTGGACGGCATTCAGGCCGAACTGTCCCGTTCCGGCGCTGACATCGGCGCTGCCGTCGACGTGAAAGTCGACCTGCCGAAGCCGACCGCGAAAGTGGAAGAAACGGCTGAAGCGAAGCCTGCCAAAAAAGCGGCCAACGCTTAATTCATAAACGATCACACGCATAAGGCATCCGCGTGTAACCCATGCGGATGCCATTTTCACAACAGGAGAACAAAATGACCCAAGTCACCGCATCGATGATCAAGGAGCTGCGCGAATCCACCGGCGCCGGCATGCTCGACTGCAAAAAAGCCCTCGAAGAGAACAACGGCAACATGGAAGCGGCCGTCGACTGGCTGCGCAAGAAAGGCCTGTCCAAAGCCGCCAAGAAATCCGGCCGCACCACGGCTGAGGGCCTTGTCGCCGTTGCCGCCACGGCGGATGAAAAACGCGCCGTCGCCGTTGAAGTGAACTCGGAAACCGACTTCGTCGCCCGTAACGAAGTGTTCCAGAACTTCGTGCGCGACGTAAGCCAACTGGCTTCCAAGGACGCCAAGCTGGTTGAAGACCTCGCCCAGAAAACCATGAACGGCAAAACCGTCGCCGACACGCTGACCGACATGATTGCCGGTATCGGCGAGAACATGTCGCTGCGCCGCATGGCCCACCTGGAAGTTTCCAACGGCCTCGTCGCCACCTATGTTCACAACGCCGTGCAACCGGCGCTGGGTAAAATCGGTGTGCTGGTGGCGCTGGAATCCGAAGCCCCGGCCGATAAGCTGCGCGAACTGGGCAAGAAGCTGGCGATGCACGTCGCCGCCGCCAACCCGCAGTTCCTGACCATCGAAACGGTGGACAAGGACGCGCTGGAGCGTGAGCGCACCGTCCTGTCCGACCAGGCGCGCGCTTCGGGCAAGGCTGAAGAGATGATCCAGAAAATGGTCGATGGCCGCATCCGCAAGTACTACGAGGAAGTGGTGCTGCTGGAGCAGGTCTGGGTGCATGACGGCGAGAGCCGCGTGAAGGCGATCGTCGAGAAGGCGGGCTCCAAGCTCACC
>JAMIFL010000121.1:0-6199 GCA_035906295.1 Alphaproteobacteria bacterium
GAAACCAAGCTGAACCAGTCCGCCTCGGTCATGAAGCAATTGCGCGAGGAGATGGAATCGGTCCGCAAGGAAGCGATGACGGATGCCCTGACCGGCATCGCCAACCGCAAACTTTTCGACGTCGATTTCTACCGCATGGTGGGCGAGGCGCACGCAGACAAACGACCGTTGAGCCTGCTGCTGGTGGACATCGACCACTTCAAATCCTTCAACGACAATTACGGCCACCAGGTGGGCGACCAGGTTCTGAAGCTGGTGGCCCGCACGCTGAAAGACGGCGTCAAGGGCCGCGACCTGCCTGCGCGTTACGGCGGCGAGGAATTCGCGGTGGTGCTGCCGGATACGGACCTCGACGACGCGGTGAAAGTGGGCAACGCCCTGCGCGAAGCGGTGGCCGCCAAGGAAATTCTGAACCGCGCCACGGGCGGGCGCCTTGGCCGCATCACCATGTCGGTGGGCGCAGCCCTGCTGGCGCATAACGAGAAGACGTCGGAGCTTATCGAACGCGCGGACGCCGCGCTGTACAAGGCCAAAGGCAACGGGCGCAACCAGGTGGTCGCATCCCCCGTGCCGCGCCAGCGCCGCGTGAACCTGACCGACCACGGCGGGTAAGAGACAAAGGATACAAAAAAGCCCGCCGGAGACGGCGGGCTTTTTGTTGTCTGCTTTGTTTGTTGTCTGCCTTGACGCTTAGTCGCGGTTGGAACCGAGCAGGCGCAGGATGAACTGGAAGAGCATGATGAAGTTCATGTACAGGCTCAGGGCACCCATGGTTGCCATTTTGGCGTTCGCCTCGGCACCGTTGGAAACCGCGTAGGTTTCCTTCAGGTTCTGGGTGTCGTAGGCCACGAGGCCGGTGTAGATGAGCACGCCGGCAGCCGAGATGACGAAGTCCATCATCGTCGATTGCAGGAACAGGTTGACCACCATGGCGATGAGCAGGCCGATGGCACCCATCATCAGGAAGCTGCCCATTTTGGAGAGGTCGGTCTTGGTGGTGTAGGACCATGCCGACGTCGCCGCGAAGGTGGCTGCGGTGATGAAGAAGGCGCGCGCCAGATCAGCGCCCGCATAGATAAGGACCAGCGGGGTCAGACACAGGCCGAACGCCGCCGAGAAGATGTAGAAGCGCGTGTTCAGGTTCGCGGCGGACTTGGTCATCAGCGCGCCGCCGTTGAACAGCACCATGCCAAGAACCAGCGGCAGGAACGCCACCCCGATAGCGAACATGGGGTTTGCGAACATGGCCGTGAGGGCCGGGACATTGGAGCATACCAGCGCAACCAGGCCGGTGACGACCAGGCCCAGCGACATCGTGTTGTAGACTTTACGGAAATAAGAACGCAGGCCCTCATCGTAGCTGACCGCGCGGGTTTGCGCGTTTACAGGGGTCTGTGCGGGATCGAACATTTCGGTCACTCCTTAAGTTTCAGGTACTTCCCTATCAATATTAAGGTCGGGGGGGCTTATTTCAACTGAAAACGGTTCTCATCTATGGTACGAATTAATCATCTATGACCGTACAGCTTGAAACGTCTTCCGCGTTCGCAAGCGCCATGGCCCGAGGCGCCGACTGGCGCGAGGTTTCGCGTAAAATTCTGGAATCGCTGGAATCCGTGCGCACCGACGCGGACGGCATGAATATCGGCTTTCTTTATACGACCGACGTGCTGACCGGCGACCTTGAGGCGATGCTGTCGCTGCTCAAGTCCGTCACGCGCATCGCGCACTGGTACGGTTCGACCGGGCAAGGCATCTGCGGCGGCGGCATGAGCCATGCGGGTGAACCGGCAGCGGTGGCCATGATCGGGCGCATGCCGGACGGGGCGTTCCACGGTTTCGTGCTGCCGGACAGCCCGGGGTCCATTCCCGACAGCCTTAAAACATGGATGGCCGGAACAACGCCGGTGGCGGCCCTAACCCACGGCATATTATGCGCGCAGGGCGCGCAGCGCCTGCGCCATTTCCGGGACCGGGACGGGTTTTACACGGTGGGCGGCTTCGCCGCGGCGGCGGGCGGGGCGCATATCTGCGACGGGCTGGTGGTGAAGGCGGGTGACGTGCTTTCGGGCCTTGCGCTGGACGGGCAGATGCCGGTTCTGACCGCGACGTCGTTCGGCTGCATTCCGGCGGGGGGTACGGGGCGCATTACGCAATGCGCGGGCGGCACCATCGAAAGCATCGACGACATGCCGGCGGCGCTGTTCCTGCGCGATGCGATAGACCGGCTGGACCTGCACGGGGAAAACAGGCTGGGGGAAAACAGGCCGGGGGAAACCGCGCCGCGCCGCGGCCATGTGCACGCGGCGTTCCCCATCACGGGGGCGGACAAGGGGCAATACCTTGTCCGTAACATCAACAGCGTGGACGAGGCCCGCGGCAGCATTGCGGTGGCGCACGGGTTTGCGCGGGGGGACGCCATCCAGTTCGTCTACCGCGACCGGCAGACGGCGACGGCGGACCTGACACAGGTGCTGACAAAACTGTATGGCCGGGCGGCGGACATGGTAGGGGCCGCCAACCTGAAACCCAAGGCGCTTTTGTATTTCGGGTGCGGCGCGCGCCTGCCGGATACCGTGGCGGAGGACGAGGCGAGGCTGATTGCGCAGGTGTTTTCCGGGGTGCCGATGGCGGGGTTTTATACCGCCGCCGAAATCTGTAACGGGCATGTGTATGGTTACACTGGCGTGATTGTCCTGATGCTGTAAAATGACGGTTCCTTTTTGACCTTCATGGAGTGGTCCCGATGGTTCGTCGTTTTGCTTTCCTGTGCGTATCCCTGATTGCCCTGAGCGCCCCGGCGCTGGCGCAGGACTCAATCCAGCCCCTGCAGGGGCTGCCCAAACTGACCGAATCGACCGTGGTGCCGCCCATGCCCCTGCCGCTGAAAGAGCAGGAGAAGCGCGGCGCGCAGGTGTATTATCTGGGCCGTTTCGAGACGCTGGACAGCTGGGTGATGGTGCGCACGGGCCAGCCTGAATTCTACTACGCGACGCCGGACAACAAGGCGCTGGTCATGGGTATCCTGTTCAACGGCCGCGGCGACATGCTGACGGGCGAACAGCTCAAGACCCTGCAGGCGCAGCAGCAGGCCGGTATCGCCGCGATGACCCAGAAACAGGTGGACGTGCCGCAGTTGCCGCCTTCGTCCACCGATACGCAAATCAACCCGTCGGGCGTTGCGCCCTCCCCGGCGCCTGCAACCGCACCTGTACAGGCACCCGCGCAGGCTCCCGTGCCTGCGCCGACCAGCGCGGTGGACCCGGTGACCGGGCTGCCGCTGGCCGCAGCGCCCGCGACGCAGCAACCCGGGGCACAACAACCGGCCCCGCAGCCTGCAACCCAGCCTGCCGCAGCCCCTGCCGCGCCGGGCACCCAGCTTAACAACGTGGCCAACACGTTCGAGGTCGCCACACCGGCGGTGCGGCTTTACACGGATGCGTCGAACGCGACCAGCATCGCATGGGGCGGCGCGGGTTTGCCGACCTTTTATGCCTTCATCGACCCAAACTGCCCGCATTGCCAGCAATTCCTGCGCGAGGTGGAGACTTATGTGACCGGCGGCAAGGTCGCCGTGCACATGATTCCGGTTGGGTATGACGACCGTTCGCGCAAGCAGGCCGCCTTTGCGCTGGCCGCCACGGACGGCGCGACCCGCATGGTGAACTACGCCAAGGGCAACGCCAGCGACCTGCCCGCGCCCGACGAAATCAACACCGAGGCCGTGCGCGCCAACACCATGCTGCTGAAACAGTGGAACCTGCTGGCGACGCCGATGATCGTGTACCGCGCCGGTGGCCCGCAGGGTCCGGTACGCCTGATTCGCGGCCGCCCGCTGGACATTGCAAACGCGGTGAACGACCTCACGACCCCGGCGAAATAAGGGGCCTAAAAAGACTCGACATTTAGGATTTCATAACCTTAGATGTGGATAAAATAATAAAACAGGGCTGTGTCAAAGACTTAGAAAGGTCTTTGCCGCCCTAAGAGTGGCGGACAGAATTGACACATGAGTCGTGAATCGAAACAGGCGCAGGCCTTGTTGCGCGTCTTCGAATCTTTAGGCGTGCCCCTCATCGGGGCCGTTGACGAGCTCATGGCATGGCAGGGCGCCGCCGCCGACCCCAGCCCCGAGGAAGCCGCCAAACGGTTTGCCGGGCTTCTTTCCGCCAGCATCGCCACCGGCACCCAGCTTTCCGCCCGTCTTGCCCCGTCCAGCCAGGAAGAGGCCGAGACCGTGCGCCTGCGTACCTCAACCCTTGCGGGGGCGGTGATTGCGCAACATTACGTTCTTTCGGGCTCCATGCCCGACGATGCGTTCAACCGCAGGCTGGCGCAGGCGTTTGACGGGTTGCTGTCACTGGCCGATTCCTTCCCCCTGCTGCCCGGCGAACAACTGGGCGAAACCGACCTCGTGGCCCGCCGGGTCGAGGCGCTGACGCCGTTCATTCAGGCGGTCATGCGTTTCCCGTTCGGGCAGGACGACGCGCAGGTCATCCGCAAACTGGGCGAGGCGCTGTGCGACCGCGCCACGGCTTTGGCCGACGCCTTTTCCAACGGCCAGCACGACGCCGATTCCGGCCCCGACCTTTATGCCGAACGCGAACTGGCGTTCCTGAAAGGCGGCGCCAAGCTGCTGGCCCGCGCCTGCGAAGTGGAAATGGACCGCCTGCAGCACGTCACCGCCAATGGCGGCGAAATGCCCAGCCCGGACGTCTTGCGCGAACGCATCTGGCAGCGTTTCGAAGACGGGCTTGATGTTTTGCGCGCGGTGATGGGCTTCCTGACCCCGGCGGGGCGGCAGTCTACAGGTCAGTCCGCAGGCCAGCGCGCGCCCGCACCGGCAGCTGCGGCGCCCGCGGCCAAAACCGAAGACAAACCGAAAGCCGCAGGGGGCATTCCCGGCAACCCGATGTCGTTCTTCGTGAAGAAGGATGATTCCAACGCGGGCGAGGCGGCATGATCAACCACCTGTTCGCGGCATGCCTGATGATCGCGGCGCAGACCTACGCGGTACCGCCGCAGGTGCTGGTCGGGATTCTGCATGTCGAGGGCGGGCGCATCGGCCAGCAGGTGGCGAACAAGAACGGGTCTTACGACCTCGGCCCCATGCAGATCAACACCATCTGGATGCCGCAGCTTGCGCGCAACTGGGGCGTGAGCCAGAAGACCGCCATGAAATGGGTGCGCGACGACGGCTGCACAAACGTTAACGTTTCGGCCTGGATTTTGCGCCAGCACCTGAACGAGACGGGTTCGCTGGCCAAGGCCGTGGCCCATTACCATTCCCGGACGCCGTCAAAGGGGTCGTCCTATAAGCAGAAGGTGGTCGATGCCATGCGGCGCAAGGGTTTGCTTGCCCGCCCGCAGACGCAGAGCGCCGCCCGCGACCCTATTCAGGACCCGTCGGGAAATCCGCCGAAACCGCCCGCCATCAAGTTCAAAATGGGGCGAAGCGACCAGGCTGAGGATAAGGGATAAAAACAAGGTTGATTCCCTTGTAGGCCGCGCAGGCGGCCATTACAGTTTGCGATGATGAGGATGCGTGTGTTTGTAAAGACTATCATTTCCAAGCCGGTTGCCGCCAGGGCCGCCATGCTTTTGTTGCTTGCCGCGGCGGTGCCGCTGGCGGGCTGTTCGGGCCTGAACAACAGAATCGATTTCAAGAAGACCAAGCCGCAGCTCGTGGCCGAGCCGGACCCTTCGTCCCTGATGATTGCCGACGCCGCCGACCGCGCGACCCGCGCGCTGGAATCGCTGGCCGCGGTGGAACAGGTGCGCACGCCGGGCGCGGCCGCTGCCGCCGCCATGGTGCCGAACGCGCCGCCGGAACTGCAACGCGCGGTCACCTTCTCGTTCTCCGGCCCGGTCGAAGACGTGGTGCGCGACATGGGCGCGCGCGCCGGTTACCGCTACAACACGGTGGGCGACCAGCCGCCGACACCCATCATCGTCAACCTCGACATCTATAACGAGCCGCTTATCGAAGTGTTCCGCGACATCGGCCTGCAGATGGGCACGCGCGCGGACCTGAAGGTCGACGCCAACCGCAAGACCGTCGAAGTCATCTACGCGCCGACCTACAACCGTCCGCTGGCCAACAGCAGCACGGACGGCGTGATCATTCCGCGCCAACGGTGACGCCATGAACCGCGCCATCGCCCGTTTCCTGATGTGCGTGATAGCCGCAGCCGCCTTT
>JAMIFL010000122.1:0-12074 GCA_035906295.1 Alphaproteobacteria bacterium
TCGGGCGGATGTCGCCGTCCGAATCGTGCGGCGGGATGAACACGGGGCCGCCCTGGTAGGACTGGCCCACCGGGAGGGTGATGGTGTAGGTGCCGGTCGCCGCATTGAACGTGCCGCCGCCGGATGCCGGGATATCGACGGTCCAGCCGGTGGGGATGTTCGAGATGGTGACGGTCAGCTGTTCGTTGGCCGGGTTGGTGCCGGCGGCAGCGATCTGCAGGTTAACCGCAGTGTCTTCGAAGGTGTAGGTGTTCGTCGCGGAAACAGCCGGCGGGCCGAACGGCACGGCGGCCGGGGCGAGCGGGGTGTTGTCCGATTCGATGAAGGTGGGCAGGCCGAAGGCCAGCGACGTCGGCCCGATGGGACCGATGGCGTTGATGCCGGCGATGCCAGCGGGGTCAACGGACGAGTTGAAGCCGTAGCCGCTGCTGGTCCCGCCAATGGGGCCGGCGCCGGCGGCCGGTTCGATCTGGGCCAGTTGTTCGGCGGATGCCTGTTTCTGGACGATTTTCTCGGCAGCTTCCTCGGCCACGACTTTTTTCGCGGCGGCGTGCTGGACGACTTCTTTTTGTTCGCCGGCAGCGGGTTCAACCGTCTTCACCTGTTCAGCGGCGGCGACGTTGAGAACGTTGATGAGCTGGGCTGCGGGGATGACCGAACCGTCGGCCAGCGTCATTTGCGCGGGCAGGGCCGAATCATTCACGTCCTTGTAGTTGTGCAGGGTGAGCTGCGAGCCGTCCTTGAAGGAGACCTGCAGGTCGTTGCCTTTTTGCTCAACCGCAGCGACTTCTTTCATGTCGAAGCCGAGGGTGTAGGTTTTGCCCTGCTGCATGTTGAAGGCGGTTTGTGCGAGTTCGCCCGAGGGTTTCAGAATCGTCAGGTCAGCGACGGAGTCTTGCGGGAGGGTGTGGGCAAGACCTTGTGCGACTTTCTGGAGATTCATGACGGTGCCGTCGTTCATGGCGACGTCGGTGAACGGGAAGGAATTCTTCGCCGCTTCGAAGTTGGTGACGGTGAGCGTGGAGCCGTCCACGAAGGTCAGCAGCATGCCGCCGTCGGAGAGCAGTTTCATCGCGCGAACATCTTCAACGCCGAAGTTGAAGGCGGTCGGCTCGTCCTTCGACAGCTCGACCATGATGTTCGAGCCCGCGCAGGGCTTCTGTACGACATATTCCGTAGTAGTGGACTGGCATTGCTGAACGCTTGCGCCGTTTTTCATTTTTTTTACACCCTCTATATGTGTCGCGGGAAAAGCCCCGAATTTTTAATCCTAATATCCGTAAAATGCAACATCTTGCTTCACGGAAACTGGATATTAATACGCCTTCCGGGGAACCCGTGTCAACATATTATGTTAATAGTAAGTTAAGACTCGACCCCGCATATGAATGCGCGGTTTGCCCCTCTTGTTCCATGGGTAGTCTAAAAAACCCGATTTAAGGACGGGTTAAGCTTACGGAAAATTCTCAGAGACCGCCGATGAGGGTGTATTTCACGCTCGTATATTCCTCGATTCCTTCCGCAGCGCCTTCGCGGCCGAAGCCGCTTTGCTTGACGCCGCCGAAGGGGGCGACGGTGCTGGAGACGATGCCTTCGTTCACGCCCACCATGCCATAGGCAAGCTGTTCGCTGACGCGGAAGGCGGTGCCGAGATCGGTTGTGTAGACGTAGGCGGCCAGACCGTGTTCGACCGCGTTGGCCTGTTTTATGGCGTCGGCTTCGTCTTTAAACGGGAAGAGGGCGGCGACGGGGCCGAAGATTTCCTCGGTCGCGATTTTCATGGTGGGTTTGGCCCGGGTGAGGACCGTGGGGGTATAGAATAAATCGCCCTTCGAATCGCGTTTGCCGCCGCAGGCAATTCTGGCGCCATGGTCTATGGCGTCCTGCACGAGGGCCTCCACCTTATGTAATCCGTCTTTGTTGATGAGGGGGCCGATGGCGACGCCGGGTTCGAAGGCGGAACCGATTTTCAGGGCCTTCGTGGCCTTCGTCAGGGCGTCCGCGAACTGGTCATATATGCCCTGCTGGACGTAGAAGCGGTTGGTGCAGACGCAGGTCTGTCCCGAGTTTCTGAACTTGGATGATATTGCGCCGCTGACTGCGGCTTTCAGGTCAGCGTCGTCGAACACGATGAAGGGCGCGTTGCCACCCAGTTCCATAGAAAGACGCTTCAGTGTGGGGGCTGCCTGCGCCATTAAAACGCGACCGATTTCGGTGGAGCCGGTGAAGGAAAGTTTCTGGATGTCGGGATGGGTGGAGAGGAGCCTGCCGACCTCCCCCGATGCGGTGGATGTGACAATATTGAAAACCCCCTTGGGCAGACCAGCCTGGTCTGCCAGCGCCGCCAAAGCGAGGGCGGAGAGGGGGGTGGCGGAGGCCGGTTTCAGAATGACGGTACAGCCGGCGGCGATGGCGGGCGCGACTTTACGCGTGATCATGGAGCTGGGGAAATTCCACGGGGTGATGGCGGCGCAGACGCCGACGGGTTCACGCGTGGTGATGACGCGGGCGCCGTCCTTGAACGGGGGGATGGTGCGGCCGTAGATGCGGCGCGCCTCTTCCGCGAACCATTCGATGAAGGAGGCGCCGTAGATGATTTCGCCCTTCGCCTCGGCCAGCGGTTTGCCCTGTTCGGTCGAGAGGATGGCGGCCAGCGCATCGGCGTTGTCCATGATGAGGGTGAACCAGCGCTTCATGATGTCGGCGCGGGTTTTGGGCAGGGCGGCTTTCCATGCGGGGAAGGCGGCATTGGCGGCCCTGATGGCGGTCAGCGTATCGTTTATGCCGCAATCGGCGACTTTTGCGATGGTTTTACCGTCCGCAGGGTTGTTTACGGAGAAGGTTTTGCCGGATTTGGCCGATACCCATGCCCCATTGATGTAAGATCGGTCAAAAATAAGAGGCTTTTGTGCCTGTTTTGATTGTTTTTTGGTGTTTTTGACGGTTTTTGAGGATGATTTAGGCATTTTTTGGCCTCAGGACAGGGATGGCGGATATGGGAAAAGGGCTTTTCTTTCCCCTTTACATGGCGGGTGTGAGTGCTTAATGCAAGGGCATCATCGACCTAGGAGGAGCATTCCCATGCGTATGAGCTTTGAGAATTTGCGCAATGCAGGCATCGGCGTGCTGGCCGCGGTGGTGATGAGCATCATTCTGGGCGTAGCGGCATGGCTGACCCATATTTTCACATGCCTTGCCAATGGCGAGTGGGGTTTCCTGATTGCCGGCGCGCTGGCATTTCCCATCGCCATCATTCACGGCATCGGCATCTGGTTCGGTTTCTGGTCATAGACCTGTAATTTTCTTGCGAACTTTTAGGCGTCTGGTTGGGGTCAAGCTGTGGATAAGGCTGGGACTCGGGGCGAATCGCGTTTGTGAATCAATCCGGTTATAACGCGCATGAATATTTCAATGTGATGATTTTTAGCGCAAAAAAATGACTCGACGCATCAGGCTATCGGGTGTTTCCTGAACTTACCAAACGCCATGTGATTTCGAGAGAAATGTGATGGATTTGCGGACCCCCTGGAAAGGGTCCGGGGTCCCGGAAGACGCGGTCGGCTTGTCCGATCAGTCCAAACGCCGGAGGCTCAAGGGATTGGTAAAATGGGAACATCCAGCCCGGCAGCGAACCCGTGGTCGTGCACGTAAAAACATCGTTTCGCATACCGGTACATGATGTTTCCTTACCCGGTCCCGCAAAGCCGGACGAAACGTTTTCGTTCCGACGCGTGGCTTCATCGCCACGATAATATAGGCCCGTCACTGGACGTGGCCGGAAAGCCAGGCGGAAGAGGGTAGCACCCGAAAGCGCCATAACTGGTGGACTGATGACAGGAATGTTGCGGATTTTGACACCCGCTGCCGTTTCCTCGTGAGCGACATGCCGTGTCAGGACACCGCTATTTCCAACCGAGCCCCGGTCGCTCGTTGCCTTTGATGTTATCGGCTTGCCGGTAGCGGAGGTGGCGAATGACCGGGGTTCTTTTTTGTGTGTTTTGCGTTTCTGAATGTGTTTTAGAAAAAACTTACCGATGTAAGATTTCGTGATGCTGGGGTAACTGGGCGCAGATTGCAGCCGTAAAAGAGGTTTTGTGCTTTTTTCCTACTATGGGCAATTCTTTAGGTTTTTATACACGTTTTAGCTGTTGTGGATGTTTGATGTGCCTGGAATGGCTTTAAAAATGAAAAAGGCACACTTTCATGTGCCTTAAGTCTATTTGCTATCGTATTTATTAGATTTCGACGTCGATCAGCTTGCCGGACAGGTGCACTTCTTCCTGCTGCAGTTTCTTGCGCAGGGAGTCGAGGCGGGTGCTGAGGCGGGAAATGTCGCGCGCGACGACTTCCGTGTCTTCGCTCCGTTGCGGGTTGCCGGCGTTGATGACGCGGACAAGAATTTCACCGCGCAGCGTGTCGACGTTTTCGTGCAGGTCGTCGATGTAGCGGCGGTTCCGTTCGGCGTCGTTCGCCTGTGCGGCCTGTGCGGCGCGTTCGGCGTTGCGGCTGCGGGCATTGTTGCCGCCGTTGCCGGTGGCGTCGTCGAAGGCGCCGTTGTCGTTGATGGAGGCCTTGCGCGCCTGTTCATACAGCGCGGCAAAGCTGCGCGACTGACGGCCCGCGGTGTTCGTGCCGTTGTAAGAACTGGTGGGTGGAACGTTCCTGACTGCCATCGTATTTCTTCTCAACGTCCAGCTAGACGAAAAGTGCCATTAAGAAAGTGTTAAGAATGATTAATTCTGTACGATTGAAATGTGGCAATTATGTGGCAAGTGTGGAAACAAAATGTCAAGCCCATGATAAGGCAGTGAAAAATCGACCACTGGAAAGTTGCGGGCATTAACCTATGTTCTTCGATAAGGGGCCGCAGTGAAGGCAGCGGCTTCCGTCAGCAGCGGACATCTTGCCGTTGAGGGCGGGCGACACCATTTAGTGGCTTAATGCCGGGTATTGCCGCCCTGTGGCCTGCGACGCGAGCTTGAAATACGGGGCCGCTTACGCTGAATTTCGTTCAGCAGGTGTCTGAATTGCCGGATAGAGTAGCGTTGATTGAAAATGCAATGACAAAGGGCTGATCAAGCCGGATGGTATGAGGGAGTAAACGAAGCGGGCCGTGAGGCCCGTTTCGTCTTTGGAATAGACCCGTGTGGTTTTGAAGACTATGGACGTTGGCCGCGATGCGCATAGATTTGTCCTTGATGACATACGGGTTTTTGCAACGGGGCTTGTGGCTTGCGATTTTGGCGGCGTACCTGCTGACGGCGTGGCCGCTGTTCGCGGCGGCACCCGTGCCGCAGGCGGACCCGCCATGCCATGAGGCGGCGGAAAAAGCGGCGCCGGAGCAGGCCGCGCATCCGTGCGACAACTGCGTAATGGCGTGCTGCGTCGCGCCGATACCGGCGCAGGCGGAAAGCGGACCGCGCCCGGTATGCGAACGGATTGCGCCCCTGCGGATTTCGCAGGCCGACTGGGCCGTGCGCGGCGTGGCGCCGCCGCTGGGACCGCCGCGCGGATGATGCCGAGTATCCGCATTCAAATCGCATCATTCAAAAATCAAAGGAGTTTCAAATGACGTTACGCATAACTGTCATGGCGCTGGCCATGATGCTGGCTACCCCTGCTTTCGCGCAAAGCGGCCATGAAGGCCATGGCGCGCATATGCAGGCCATGCCCACACATAGCAAGGCCGCACCGGCCAGAGCCACGCCGGCCCAAACCGCGCAGGCCAACGGCACCGTGGCGGCCATGCTGATGAAGCATGGACAGCACGGCGTACAAACCGATGGCGGCACCAATGGCGATATGGGCGACATCATGGCCCGGATGCACCGGGACATGGACCTGCCGCTTACGGGGGATGCGGATGCTGATTTCATCCGCGGCATGATTCCGCACCATCAGGGCGCGGTTGAAATGGCGCGGTATGAGCTGGCGCACGGCGACGACCCGGAGGCGCGGGAACTGGCGCGCCGTATCATCGTGGCGCAGAAGGGCGAAATTGCGTGGATGCGGCGCTGGCTTGAATACCGGCAGATTCCTGAACGCGGGGAATTCCGTTTCAACGACTGAGAACGCTTAAGAAAACCGGGTGACGGAAACGGGCCTTCGGGCCCGTTTCCTGTTTTCGGGGTTCGTTACGATCGGGGCGAAAATTTCGCTGCGGCCAGGGCGAAGCTTTCGCCATGGCTAGAGCAAAACTTTTGCCACGCTTAGGGCGAAAATACCGCAATTCCGCCGCTTTAGAGCCGCAGGCAGGCGAGACCCTTTGAAGGTGCGGGCGGGCAATGCCCCGTACCGTAAAACGAAGGAGCGTTCGAGATGAAGACAGTGTTCAAAACCGTTTTGCTGGCCGTGCTGGCCGGAAGCGCGATTTTTGGCGGGGGGCCGGCCATGGCGGACCCGCGCCATGGAGACCGGGAGCCTGACGGCCGGGGCGGTTGGAGCCGCCATGACGACCGGCGCGATAATGACCGGGGGCGGGATTACCGCCGGGACGATTACCGCCTGAACGGCGACCGGGGCTGGAACGACCGCCGCGTGGTGTATGCGCCGGTGCGGCCTTTTCCGGAGCGGCCTTTTCAGAAGCGGGACGTCATCATAGCGCGTGGCGACCGGGACGTGATTTATACATATTTGCGCGACAACCGGGGGCGGGGTGTTTACGGGAGCATTCCGGGGGGCGTTTACGGCGGACGCCCTTACCTTGTGGGCGCGCCGCTGCCTGCGGGGGTCGCGTATTACGCGGTGCCGCGTTATGTGCTGTCGCGCATGGCGCCGGTGCCGGCGGGATACCGTTATGTGCGGGTGGATAACGACGTGCTGCTGATGGCGGAAGCCGCGCGGCTTATTCTGGACGCCGTGACGCTTTAAGCCAAAACCGCCCCGTTTGGCGACGGGGCGGTTTTTCAAGGTTTGAACCAAGCTTTGAACCCGGTGGAGGTGATGAGGATTGAACTCACGACCTCGTCATTGCGAACGACGCGCTCTCCCAGCTGAGCTACACCCCCGTTCCGGGTACAGGATAATCCGCTTCTACACCGTTGGGGGGCGGGGGCGCAAGAGGGGGCGAAGCAACCCCGTGAGAGCCATTTGCAACGCGGGATTGCTTGCATTGGGCATTACGTTTCTCTATCAAAAGGGCATGGCTCTCGATCTGGTTGTCTTAGGTATTCTTTTCGTCTCCGCCGTCGTCGCTTTCCTGCGCGGGTTCGTGCGTGAAATTTTCACCATCGGGTCGCTGGCGGGGGCGGGTATCGCCACGCTGATGTTCGGCCCCAACCTGAAGCCGATGGTTTCGGGCTGGATCATCGACCCGAACGCGGCCACGCCGCAGAAGCTGTTCGACCTTATTCCTTACGAGATGCTGGTGCCGGTGATTGCGTTCGCCATCGTGTTCGTGACGTCGCTCATCATCCTCACCATCGTGACGCACCTGGTTTCGCGGGGGGTGCACTCGGTCGGTCTGGGGCCGGTGGACCGTTCGCTGGGCGTTGCGTTCGGGCTTGTGCGCGGCACCATCCTCATCGGCCTGATGGGGCTGGTTTTGAATTTCGTGCTGAGCGACGAGCAGCGTGAAACGTATTTCGGGGAATCGAAAACTTACCCCATGGTGAACTACACCGCCGAGCTGATGCAGGCTTTGATGCCGGGCCGCGACGTGGTTGAGAAGGTGGCCAAGAAGAAAATCAACACCGCGCTGGACGCCACGCGCCCGGGCACCGACCCGCTTGAGCCGGGCCAGACGGGCCGCAACGCCAATAGCGGCAGCAACGATTATTCCGCCGCACTGCGCCGTCGCGCGGCGGAGGCGCTGGTGGACAGCCAGATGCCGCAGGGGCAGCAGCAACGACCGGCCAGGAAGCAATTCAATGAATAAGACCACGCGCGCGAGCGACGAACTGGACGACCATTTCCACGACGAGTGCGGGGTGTTCGGCGTACGCGGCGCGACGGACGCGGCGGCGCTGACGGCGCTGGGGCTTCACGCCCTGCAACACCGGGGGCAGGAAGCCTGCGGTATCGTGGCGTGGGATGAAACGGTGAAGGCGCGCGCGCAATCGACCGCGCCGGAAGACATCGAAGACCCGGTGGGCGTAGCCAAGGGCACGTTCAGCGCGCATCGCGGCATGGGGCTTGTTTCGGACAATTTCGGGACGCAGTCGGTCATCGACCAGCTTCCCGGTTCCTGCGCCATCGGGCACAACCGCTACGCCACGTGCGGGGCGAGCATGCTGCGCAACGTGCAGCCGATTTTCGCGGACCTGGCCTTCGGCGGTTTCGCCATCGCGCATAACGGCAATTTGACCAACGCTTACAAGCTGCGCGAGCGGCTGGTGGGGCAGGGGTCCATTTTCCAGTCGACCAGCGATACGGAGACCATCGTGCACCTGGTGGCGCGTTCGACGAAGGGTAAGGTCATCGACCGGTTCATCGATGCGCTGCTTGAGATTGAAGGTGCGTATTCGCTCGTCGCCATCGCGGAAGGGCGCCTGATGGGCGTGCGCGACCCGCACGGGGTTCGCCCGCTGGCTTTGGGCAAGCTGGGCGACGCGCATGTGCTGGCGTCGGAGACCTGCGCGTTCGACATTATCGGCGCGGAATACGTGCGCGACATCGAGCCGGGTGAGCTTGTCATCATCGACGACAGCGGCATCCAGACCCTGCGTCCGTTCGACAAAACCAGCTCGCGCTTCTGCATTTTCGAATATGTGTATTTCGCGCGGCCCGACAGCCATGTGGACGGGCGTTCGGTTTACGAAGCGCGCAAGCGCATCGGCGCCGAACTGGCGCAGGAAGCGCCGGTGCCGCATGCGGATCTGGTGGTGCCGGTGCCGGATTCTGGCGTGCCTTCGGCCATCGGGTATGCGGCGGAAGCGGGTCTGCCGTTCGAGCTTGGCATCATCCGCAACCATTACGTGGGCCGCACGTTCATCGAGCCGGGCGACCAGATTCGCCATCTTGGCGTGAAGCTGAAACACAATGCGAACGCGGAAGTCATTCGCGGCAAGTCCATCGTGCTGGTGGACGATTCCATCGTGCGCGGCACGACCAGCCGCAAGATCGTGGGCATGCTGCGGCAGGCGGGCGCGCGCGAGGTGCATATGCGCATTTCCTGCCCGCCGACGAAGTATAGCTGCTTCTACGGCATCGATACGCCAACCAGCGACGAGCTGCTGGCGAACCACATGTCGGTTGAGCAGATCCGCGAGTATATCGGGGTGGACAGCCTGTCTTACGTATCGCTGGACGGTTTGTACCGCGCGCTGCGCAAGCCTTCGCGCGATAACGACGCGCCGCAGTTCTGCGATGCGTGCCTGACCGGGGATTACGCCATTCCCCTTACCGATTTCGACGGCCGGGAAGACCGCACGCGTAAAGTATCCTCCATGGGTGAGGCCGCGGCATGACACGGGTTGCGCTGGTTACGGGCGCATCGCGCGGCATCGGTTTTTCGACCGCGCTGGCGCTGGCGAAAGACGGCGTGCACGTGGTGGGCCTTGCGCGCACCAAGCGCGGGCTTGAGACGCTTGACGACGCCATTCACGCGGCGGGCGGCACCTGCACGCTGATGCCGTATGATTTGCTCAAGGGCGATTTGATTGAAGGGCTGGGGCCGGTGTTATTCGACCGCTTCGGGCGGCTTGATATTCTGGTGGGCAATGCGGGCATGCTGGGGGGCCTTACGCCACTTGCGCAGACCGACCCCGCGACGTGGGAGCGCGTGTTCGCGCTGAACGTGACTGCCAATCTGCGGCTTATCCGCACCTGCGACCCGTTGCTGCGTGTGAGCGAGGCGGGCCGCGCGGTATTCGTGACCACGGGCGCTACCGTTTCGTGCAAGCCGTTCTGGGGGGCGTATGCCGCGTCCAAGGCCGCCTTGGAAGCAATGGTGCGCGTGTATGCCGGTGAGGTTGCGCATACGAAGCTGAAAGTGAATTTGCTGGACCCAGGCCGCGTGCGCACGGCCATGCGGGCCGAGGCTTACCCCGGCGAAGACCCGGCGACGCTGCCGGACCCGGAGACGGTGGCGCAGGTGATTGCCGCGATGACGCGCGCGGATTACCACGCGCACGGCCTGCGCGTGGATGCGCGCGACGCGCGTGCGGCCTGATTTTACAGGCACGTGGCACATCAAGCGCCGCGTTTTCGGGCATAACGCCCGGTTTTCAGGGACCTGCACGATTGATGCCGAAGGGCATTACAGCGAAGACGGCGTGCTGGTGCAGCCGCATTACGCGGGGCCTGCGTTTCAGCGGTATATCTACGAACAGAATGGCGATGATTTACGCGTGCTGTTTGCGGACGGGCGCATTTTTTTGATGCTGCATTTCGACGGCGGTGTCGCGCGTGGGCGCCATTATTGCGGCGACGATATTTACGACGCCGTTTTCAAGCTGAAGCAGGACAAATGGATTGCGGCGTATACCGTGCGCGGACCGCGCAAGGATTATACTGCCGTTTCAATCATGATGCGATAACACCACTTCGTAAAAACATTTCAGTGACATGCCACAACAAGAAGAAAAAAGTGCCTGAAATCAGTGCTCCGAATTGAAGTCTTTCATAGAAAGTAGATTTAGCAGCATTCTCTTCAATTAGATTTCTTAATACGCTCATCCCCACTTGCATGCGGTCAGGGTCATTTCCAGATAATTGATGCTTCCCTTTCTGCACCTTTAAAAATTCTAGATTTTGCCAAAGACCCTTTTGCTCCAAAACAAGCTTTAAGCAACCGATGAAAAAGCTTGCACCCCATAAAAGAAGAGCAATCGCTAAAGGAATTTGGGAGGTTGTTGCGGGTAAATCTTTTGTAAGATTTATAGTTAGTGCAATAGCGGCTCCAACCGCGGTTAACAAAAAATAGGTGTATTTGTCTGTTGCGTTTTTGAGCTGCTTATAGACTTCGATTTCGTTGTCCATGATTAGCTTACGTACGGGTTTTTCGTCGTCCGCAGGTTGAGGCGGATGGGGACGCCTTCGAGTTCGAATTTTTCGCGCAGGCCGTTGATGAGGTAACGCTGGTAGTCGTCCGGCAAGTCATCCGGGCGGCCGCACCAGAGAACGAAGGTGGGCGGGCGGACCTTGATTTGCGTCATGTAGCGCAGGCGGTTGGGGCGGCCCGAGACCAGAGGGGCCGGGTGGCGGCTTTCCATGGCGCCGAGCCAGCGGTTGAGGCTGCCGGTGCCGACACGTTTGTTCCAGAGGGCGTAGGCGCCCATCATGGCCTTTTGCAGGCCGTCGAGGCCCTTGCCGGTGAGGCCGGAGAGGTAGACGACGGGCATGCCCGGCAACTGGCCCAGCACCTGCGCCAGCATTTCGGGCAGTTGTTTCTGGATGGTGGCGCGTTCGGTTACGGCGTCCCATTTGTTGACGGCGAGCACCAGAACGCGGCCTTCGCGGACCACGTGTTCGGCGATGTTCATGTCCTGCCGGTCGATGCCGAGCACGCCGTCCACCACCAGCACGACGATTTGTGCGAGGCGCACGATGCGCATGGTTTCCTGCGTGGAGATGCGTTCGATTTTATCGGTGATTTTCGATTTGCGGCGCAGGCCCGCGGTATCGACCAACTGGAATTTCTGGCCGTTCCAGGTGAAGTCGGCGGCGATGGGGTCACGGGTGATGCCGGCTTCGGGGCCGGTGAGGGTGCGGTCCTCGCCCAGAATGGCGTTCATGAGCGTGGACTTGCCCGCGTTGGGGCGGCCAACGATGGCGACCTTGAGCGGTTTGGCGCTGACGTCTTCGTCGTCCACGAATTCGTATTCGAGGTCGCCTTCGATGTCGTCGAGGGCGGTGTCTTCACCCGCACGGCGCGTCTGCGCGGTTTCTTCTTCCGCAGGTGTTTCTTTCTGCGGCATTTTTTCGAGGATGGCCTGATAGAGGTCGGACAGGCCGAGGCCGTGGGCGGCGGACACGAAGAACGGGTCGCCGAAGCCCAAGGCATAGGCTTCCGCCAGACGTTCGCGGGCGGCTTTCGTATCGGCCTTGTTGACGACGAGGAAGACCGGCTTGCCGGATTTGCGCACGACGCGGGCGAAGTGTTCGTCCGTCGGGGTTACGCCGGCGACGCCGTC
>JAMIFL010000123.1:0-18819 GCA_035906295.1 Alphaproteobacteria bacterium
GCTGTAGCTGTCGAGCGCGGCCTGGAGGCTTTTCTGGATGCGCACGGCGACGTCGTCACGGCCTTGCGTGATGATGGCCTGAAGGCGCGTCTGGCCCACGGCTTCGCGGATGGCGCTTTCGGCCACGCGTTTGATGGTTTGTTCCGGGTCGCGAATGTTGAAGATGAATTTTTCGGCTTCGGAAATGTTCCACAACACCACCACGTCGATGTCGACGATGTTGGCGTCGGCGGTGAGCATGAGGGATTCCTCGCGCATGTCGCGGCGCTGGCCGTCATAGCCTGCGTCGGCGAAGCCGATCTGGATGCGGCGGTCGAGGGTGACGTTCACTTTCGTCACTTTTTCAAACGGCCATGGCAGGTGGTAGCCGAGGCCGGGCTGGGCCTGCGTGCGCGTATAGGCGCCGAAACGCTGAACGACCGCCTGTTCGGAGGATTCAACGCGGTAGATGCCGCTGGCGAGCCAGAGGGCTGCGACAATCAGAAGGGCGATGACGATGCCGCGGAAGCCGCCGTCCAGCGGGTTGCCGAAATTGGCGCGGGCGCGGCGCAGCAGGTCTTCCAGATCGGGGCCGTCATTGTGCATGTCGTTGCGCTGGCCACGGTTCTGGCGGCCCCACGGGTTGCCACCGCCTTGCTGGTCGTCCCGTTGTTCGGGGCGGCCCCAGGGATTGCGTCCGGGTTGCTGGTCGTCATTGCCTGTCATTTGTAAAAAGCCCATATATGTGAAGCTGGATTAAAAACAATCAGGACAACATACCGTGCTTGGCATCCTTGGCAACCGTAAACCGAATGAAACGCAGGTGCGCGACGCGCTGGCGGGGCTTGGCGGCGCATCCGTCGAAAGCGTGCTGGTGGAAGGCCGCGTGGTGACGGTGGTTTTGCATGTGCAGGGGGCCGGTGCGGGCGAGATGCTGCGGCATGATGCGGAAAAGCGGGTGCAGGCCCTGAAGGGCGTCGAGCGCGTGAGCGTCATCCTGACGGCGGAACGTGCCGGGCATGGCGGCGGCAGGCAGCCTGCGAAAAGGCCGACGCGGGATATTACGGTGCCGGTCAGGAACGTCATTGCGGTGGCGTCGGGCAAGGGGGGGGTGGGCAAGTCCACCGTCGCCATCAACCTTGCGGCGGCGCTGGCGCAGACGGGTTTGACGGTGGGGTTGCTGGATGCCGATATTTACGGACCGTCGCTGCCCCGCATGGCGGGGGTGCGGGATTCCAAACCGCAGCGCGTGGACGAAAAGATGCTGCCCATCGAGGCGCACGGGCTGAAATTGATGTCCATGGGGTTCCTCGTGGCGGAGAGTGCGCCGATGATATGGCGCGGGCCGATGATACAGTCGGCGCTGAAGCAGCTTTTGCGCGACGTGGCGTGGGAAGGATGCGACGTGCTGGTCATCGACCTGCCGCCCGGCACGGGGGATGCGCAACTGACGCTGGCGCAGCAGGTGGACCTGACCGGCGCGGTCATCGTTTCGACGCCGCAGGACATTGCGCTGATTGACGCCAGAAAAGGCCTTGAGATGTTCCGCAAGGTGGATGTGCCCATTCTGGGCATTGTCGAGAACATGTCTTACTTCTGCTGCCCGTCCTGCGGGCACAAGGCCGAGATTTTCGGACATGGCGGGGCGCGGGAACAGGCGCTGGCGGCCGGCGTGCCGTTTCTGGGCGAGGTGCCGCTGGACCCGGAAATTCGCAAGCTTTCGGATGACGGTACGCCCATCGTGGTGGCGCGGCCGGAGAGTACGCAGGCGATGGCCTTTAAACACATTGCGGACGTGGTCGCCGCTTCCCTTTAAGATTAAAAGTGCGTTGTGTTCTTACCTCATAGGAATGTGATTATGGTCGCCGGGATAGATTATATTCTTTCGGATGGTAATTTAATCGAGAGGTACCAAACTCTTCTAACTGGGGTAATTGCCTTAGCTGTCGGCTATTTCTCTGTCAAAGAGCTGAGAAGGCAAATTCGATTTTCAGAATCTCTTTCACTGCGTGAAAGACAAATTCGTGAAACTGCATTTAAAAATCAAATAATGTACGAGCTACGATCTTACTTTCAAAATCTTCGTGAAGCTCATTATGGGCATAGAGATGCTATGCGTTGTTTGCTAGGGAGCGATCAAAAAGAAGCACAAAGATGCGCCAAGCAAGCTGCTGCATTCGCTCCCAAACAAGTTCCGCCCATATTTTCTGATATAACATTGCGTCCTTATTTGGCGAAGGATGCAGATATCTTAGTGGCAGATATCAAAGATTGGTTTGAATCTTTTCATCACTCTCTTCGGGCGGATTATCCTGAATTATGGATGAGTGAACCATTCAATCCTGGCTTTGAATGGTTTCATGCGCTTAGGGAGCGTACAGACTTCACTAGGCGAATGCTTAACAATATGGTTGCCGATTTAATGGGCTTTAAGAGAGATGACCTTTTTTACGTCTGATGCCAGTTGCCGTTCACTTTTACGATAAGCATGTATCTTTGCGGATAAAAGAAAACCCGGGTCCAGCTTGGGGTCTGGACCCGGGCCTCTGGAAAGCGACCTGCCCTTGGGGTTGAGGCTTGGGGTTTCAACGAGGCAAATCGCTATTTCGTTCGGGCTTGAGGCAGCCCGCCCGAATTCTGTGAGCGCGTTTTATGCGCGGACTTTCTCCGTCTTGGCGTCCTTGCGCTGGTTGCGCTTGGCTTTGACGGCGTACATGGAGCTGTCGGCGCCGTGCATGGCGCTGTCGACCGTGTCGCCGCCGGCGTAGGGACGCATGCCGATGGAGGCGCGGACAGCGATTTTTTCGCCCTTCCAGCGCAGGGTAAGGGAGTTGAGGCGCATGGCCAGTTGCTGGGCGCGGTCGACCGCGGCCATGACATCGGCGTTGCCGAAGAGCAGGACGAATTCGTCACCGCCGAGGCGGGCCGCGACGTCCATGCGGCGGATGGTGGCTTTCAGCGTTTCGGCGACGAGGCGCAGGGCGGCGTCACCTGCCGCATGGCCATACGTGTCGTTGATGCCTTTGAAATTGTCCATGTCGATCATGAGCAGCAGGCCGCCCTTGGTCAGGCCGCGGGTGGTGCGGTCAAGTTCGCGATCGAAGGCTTCGACGAAGCCGCGGCGGTTGGTGAGGCCGGTCAGTTCGTCCGTCGTGGCGACGGCTTCGAGGTGGTCGATGCGGGTGCGCTGGGTGGCCAGCTGGCGGTGCGCGTCTTCCAGCGCGTTGTGGGCGTCGCGCAGCATGTCGAGGGCGGCGGTGGCGATGCGGCGGAGGGACGCGTCGTCGAAGTCGGCGCGGGTGTTGATGCCGTTCAGGCGGGCCTGAAGCGTATCGGCATGGGTGTTTTCATGCTGATCGAGAAGCTGGATGGCGGCGAACGCCTCCGTCCCTGCCATGTTGTGGGTCTTGCCTTTGATGACTGCGTCCGAAACCATGCGTCGTTTGTTCCTTTCCTCGGGAATAGGCATTGCGAAAGGCGTGCCAAAGTTATGGGGTTGAAAAACGGCGTCTTATCAATAGGTTGAATGGTGACCCTGCGGTGCGCGGGGTGACGGGCGCGGGTGGGGATGCAGGAACACGCACCGCCCCCGGGCAAAAAATGCCCAGCGTAAAAGCCCTATCGTTGCCCGCATGATTTTTGCTAAAATGAAATGATATGACGCCTGTCCGTAAAACCCTTCTTTCCGTATGCGCCCTTGTGGTCCTGTCGCCTTTCGGCGCCGAATCCGCGCCGGTGCAGAACCCCCGCGACGCCAAACCGGCGACGATGCCCAACGTGCACGTGGTGCCGCACCGCGCCCTGTACGAGGTGACGCTGTCGTCCATCCAGAGCGGCGGGCAGCTTGTGGACATTCGCGGCAAGATGTTCTTCGAATGGAAGAAGACGTGCGAAAGCTGGACTACGGACCATCGCTCCTCGCTTATGTATGAGTATGCCGATGGCACGTCCGCGCGCATCAATTCGGATTTCGCGTCTTACGAGACGCTGGACGGGAAAAACCTGAATTTTTCCTCCCGCCGGGAGAATAACGGCGTGCCGTTCGAGGAATATCGCGGGTTCGCGACGCTGGACGCGGCCACGGGGTCCGACGGGAACGCCAAATATTCCATTCCGGTGGATTTGAACTTCAAGCTGCCGAAAAACACGTTTTTCCCGATGCAGCATACCCACGAAATTCTGGAACGTGCTGAAAAGGGCGAGAAATTCTTCAATGCCTCGCTTTTCGACGGCAGCGACGACCAGGGGCCGCAGCAGGTGAACGTGTTCATCGGCGACAAGGTGGACCCGCTGAAGGGCGTGAGCCTGACCAAAGCCATTGATAAAAACCTGCTGAAATCGCCCGCGCACCGCATGCGGCTGGCATTTTTCCCGTCCGAGGACGAGGGCGGGGCGGATGCGGGGGCGGCTGAGTACGAAATGGACCTCGTGGCGCTGGATAATGGAGTCGTCAGCGACATTAAAATCATCTACGATACGTTCACCATTTCACAGAAGCTGGTGGCGCTTGACCATGTGGACATGCCGATCTGCGCGGAAAACTCCGCTTTCACGACCGGACCCAAGGCCAGGCAGTAAGACCTAAACCCAAGCGGGCTGATGACCAAAACCGTCCTTATCGTTGAAGATAACGAGTTGAACATGAAACTGTTCAACGACCTCCTGGAAGCGCATGGATACGCGACCGTGAAAACGCGCGAGGGGACCCGCGTGCTTGAACTGGCGCGCGAACACAAGCCCGACCTTATCCTGATGGACATTCAACTGCCCGAGGTTTCGGGGCTGGACCTCATCCGCTGGCTCAAGGACGCGGAAGACCTGAAGGCCATTCCCGTCATCGCCATCACCGCGTTCGCCATGAAGGGCGACGAAGACCGCATCCGCGAGACGGGCTGCGAAGATTACATTTCCAAGCCCATTTCGGTGATGTCGTTCATCGAAACGGTGCGCAAGCATCTTGAGATGCCCGCGCCGCAGGCTGCACAAGGGTAAGAAGACATGTCGGCGCGCGTTCTTGTTGTTGATGATATTGCCCCGAACGTAAAGCTTCTGGAAGCCAAGCTAACCAGCGAATATTACGACGTTATTACCGCGACGTCGGGGCCGCAGGCGCTGGAGCGCGTGAAGGCGGATACGCCGGACATCGTGCTGCTGGACGTGATGATGCCCGGCATGGACGGGTTCGAGGTCTGCAAGCTTATCAAGTCCGACCCGGCGACGGCGCATGTGCCCGTGGTCATGGTGACGGCGCTGACCGACGCCACCGACCGCGTACGCGGGCTTGAGGCGGGGGCCGACGATTTCCTTTCCAAGCCGGTGAACGACGTGGCGCTGATGGCGCGGGTGCGTTCGCTGGTGCGCCTGAAGATGACGGTGGACGAGTGGCGCGCGCGCGAAAGCACGGCGACGACGCTGGGCGTTTCGGGCGAAAGCGCGGCCATGATGGCGCAGGCGACGGAGAAGGCGAATATCCTCGTGGTCGAGGACCAGGCGTTCGAGGCGCAGAAATGCCAGGAAGCCCTGAGCCGCGACCAGCACAAGGTTTACGGCGTCACGGGCGGGCTGGCGGCGCTTGAGCGCGCGTCCGTCACGGATTGCGACCTCATCATCGTATCGCTCAACATGGACAAGGAAGACGGCTTACGCCTGTGTTCGCATCTGCGGTCCAACGACCGGACGCGGTCCGTGCCCATTCTGATGCTGGGGCAGGAACAGGATTTGCCGAAAATCGCGCGGGGCCTCGAGATTGGCGCCAATGACTACATCCTGCGGCCCATCGACCGGAACGAGCTGCTGGCGCGGGTGCGGACGCAGATACGCCGCAAGCGTTTCCAGGAACGTCTTAAAGCGAATTATGAAGTCAGCCTTTCCATGGCGCTGACGGATACGCTGACGGGACTTTACAACCGCCGCTATCTCAATGTTCACCTTGAGAAATTGCTGAATTCCACCGGCGACCAGCGCAAGCCCATCGCGGTTGCGATGTTCGACCTCGATAAATTCAAATCCATCAACGACACCTATGGCCACGCGGTGGGGGACGAGGTTTTGAAGACCACCGCCGACCGCCTGAAGACGCGCATGCGGGGCTTCGACCTGCTGGCGCGGACGGGGGGCGAGGAATTCGTCGCCGTGCTGGTGGATGTGGGGCTTGAGAAAGCGTGCTTCATCGCCGAACGTCTGCGCCGCGCCATCGGCCGCCGCGCGATGCCGGTGAACACGCCTGCCGGGCAACTGGCGGTCACGACCTCGCTGGGCTTAGCGTATATCGGCACGAATGTCGTTTCGGTGGACGAAGCGCTGCACCGCGCGGACGAGCAGCTTTACAAGGCCAAGGAAGGCGGGCGCGACCAGGTGTATGTCGAGAATATCGGCAAGCTGAACCCGGCTGATTACGACGAGCCGGAACGCACGGTTCTGGAATAATCCAAAATTAATCTTTGTTAAATCGCCATATTTGCGCTAGGGTTGGTGTTAAGGACCAACAAAGCGGGAGTAAGCATATGGTTGGCACAGGGCGGGTACCTTTCAATTCCGGGTCGGGACATGTTAAGCCCGACTTCAATTACTGGGCTTCAAACGCCGGACGCGCGCCGCAGGCCCTTAACAGTATCCTCATTCCCAAACCGCCGGAGCAGCCGGACGTGCGCGAAGTGTTTACGCGCCATGCGCCGAAGCCTGCCAACACGCCGGTCGTGACGCCCGCTGTGCGGACACAGCAGGCGCGGAATTTCCGTTTCGATCCAACGGGGTTACGCGGCCAATCCTGATATGCCGGATAAAGCAAAAACCCGCGCTGGGGGCAGCGCGGGTTTTCTTTGTGTGCACTGGCAACAATGGGGTTGATGCCTTCTCACAAAGCTTGTTTCGCGTCAGGCTGAGGCGAAAAGCCACCCTGCCTGCGCTTCCGATGCTCACGTGCCTGAGGCACGCTGCGCTTCGGTTCTCGCCAGGCCGGCTTTTCGCCTCAGCCTGACGCGAAAGGGTTATCAGCCGGCGATGTCTGCGCCAGCGAAGAAGTAAGCCATTTCGATCGCGGCGTTCTCGGCCGAGTCCGAACCGTGGACGGAGTTTTCGCCGATGGAGAGGGCGAAGTCCTTACGAATGGTGTTGGGGGCGGCTTGCGCCGGGTTGGTGGCGCCCATGACTTCGCGGTTTTTCGCGACGGCGTTGTCACCTTCCAGAACCTGCACGACCACGGGGCCGGAGATCATGAAGTCGACCAGTTCGCCGAAGAAGGGGCGTTCGCGGTGGACACCGTAGAAGTTCTCAGCCTGAGCGCGGGTCATCTGGATGCGGCGCTGGGCCACGATGCGCAGGCCAGCTTTTTCCAGACGGTCGCAGATGGCGCCGGTCAGGTTACGCTTGGTCGCGTCCGGTTTGATGATCGAGAAGGTACGCTCAGTAGCCATATTATGTCACCCTAGATGTTTCTTGTGCAGTGCTTATAGCCAGCCACTGGCGTTTTGACAACCATCAAACTAATAACCATAATACCCACTCCATAATACAGCTATAAAAAGACAGGTAAGGTATTGTGAATAAAGCGTTTTCCCTTGCTGCGGGTGGCCGCGCCCGGGGTATGGATATACCCGATATTGACGTTGTTATGACTATAGAGCAGTTCGACGGGCTGGGTGACATGAGCCAGCACGCGCATGACTTCGCCGCGCGTTTTACAGCCGTGATTTACGACCCGCGCCATCGTCGTTTCGTGGCGGAGGGGGTGGATGCGGATTGCACGATGCCCGCGTTCGATCGGTTGCTGCCGGAGCTGGATTTGATGACGCGCATCACCACCATGTTCAACCCGCGCGCAGGCCGCCCGGACATCAGGTGCGATTCCTTCGTGAACGTGCCGATGCGCACGGCGGTGGGTTTCTGTTACGTGTTCCTGCAGGCGTCCCGCGTGGCGCAGGCGACGCTGGACGTGACGCGGGGGACCGATTACGTCGCCTATCACCGCCGCCGCGTGGATATGCATGCGGGGTATCGCGGGCCTTCGGCGGTGGCGCAGTGGAAACGGTTTTACCCGTCCATCATCGACGCGGGCGGCGTGGCGGGCATGCTGATGCGATCGCTGGAGGTGGCGGCGCCTGCGGTGGCGCGCGCCCTTCCGCAGCCGCTGGCCTATGTGCGCCAGCCGTTGCCGCCGGTGGCGATGGGCGCGCGTGTCACGGCAACGCCGCGCCCGCACCTGCATTAACGCATGGCGTAACCTTTCTTCCGGCGCTGCCGTATATAAGTGTATAGACACACTATACGGATGAAGCCCATGAACCGCAGGCATTTCGTGACCGCACTGGTGGCCGGGGCCGCCGCCCTGAAATGGGGCGGGCCTGCGCTGGCCGGGCTTTTTTCAAGGCAACCGGAAAAGGAGTTTGCGATTCACATGAGCGACGAGCAATGGAAAGAGAAACTGTCCCCGCAGGCGTATGACGTTTTGCGCAGGCAGGGGACCGAACGCGCGTTTACCAGCCCTTTGAACGATGAGCACCGCGCGGGCGTATTTTATTGCGCGGGGTGCAGCAACAAGCTGTTTTCATCGGCCCAGAAATTCGATTCCGGCACCGGGTGGCCGTCTTTCTGGGCGCCCATCGAGGCCGGGGCGGTTGAGACGGATACGGATTATAAAATCGGCGTCGCCCGGACGGAGGTGCACTGCGCGCATTGCGGCGGGCATCTGGGCCACGTGTTCGACGACGGGCCGCAGCCGACGGGCAAGCGGTTCTGCATGAACGGCGTTGCGATGACGTTCGAGCCGGCGAAGGGCTAGGGCACCAATTTATTGGGATTGAATTCCAGCGGCGAGGGCGCGCCACGCACCGGCAGGCCCATGATGTCGAGGTCGCCGGTATAGCCCATGCGTTCGAGGCCTTTTGAATCGCCGTATTTCTGCAGCAGGTCGGCGTAGAGCACGGGCAGGTAGTCCTTCCAGAAACGGTGGAGGATGTCCTGCGAACGGAAGCTGTTCAGGCCGACGTTCATTTCGCCGGTCGGGGGCGAGAACCAGCTTGATTGCGCCTTTTTGTTGAAGATTTTACACACGTCCTTCTGGCCGTCGTCGGCCAGGTATTCATTCACGATTGCGGGGCGGATGACGCCCATGTCGGCCATGGCGGCGAAGAGTTCGTCTTCGTTGGCGGGGATGCGGCCCCATGCCTTGTAGCCGCGGACCATGAGGTTGTGCAGGCGAGCCTGCAATTCGTGGTCCTGCGCGTAGTGGCTGCGCGGCATCCATGTCAGCAGGGCGTCGATGGCCTGAAGGGTGTTGGTTTTGAACTGGTCGAACGGGGAACGGTTGTTCAGGACGTTTTCGGCGTCGTTCTTGAAGGCGCGGCGGGCGGTGATGTCGTTGCCGTCCTTGTATTGCATGACGTGGATGTGTTCTTCGCCCACAATGTCGCAGACGGAGGGCGCCACCAGCTTGTTGAAGGACGAGGCGATGGCGAAGCGGTAGGACGACATGAGGCTGATGCCGAGGAAAATCGCCTCGAAATGGCGCAGCTCGACGCCCAGCGCCAGCGTGATGACGTCATGCAGGCGGGCGTAGACCATGCGGCTGGTGAGAATGCCGAGCGCGGGGGTGGCCGGGTTCAGGGTCAGGCGGTTGATGTGGATGCTGCGGTCATCCGTTTTCGGGTTCACGTAGGCCATGGTGAAGGGCAGGCCCAGCGGGGTGCGCTTGCCCGCGAAGTAGCCTTTGAAGCGCACTGTGTCGTCGCGCGGCGTGTCTTTTTCAAGCCCTTTGACGGGCCATTCGCCGAACTGGGCTTCGAACAACTGGTCATCCGTAGCCGCGCCCTTGCGGATGAGGGCGGCGACGCGGGCGTCGCGCTTGCGGAAGGAAACGGGGCCTAGAAACAGCATTCAAAAACCCCTTAAGCGTGGGATGGACAGGAGATTCAGCGGGTTCAGCCACTGGAACAGGTGGGTGACCATAGGCTGCTGGTACTGGATGGGCGCGAGGCTGACCTCGCGGCGCAGGGTGTTGAGCATGATGCCCACGGTTTCGGCGGTCAGGTGGCCGATCTGGTATTTGAAGGAGCGTTCGTGGATGGCGGTCAGGCGCAGGGCGTTCCAGCTCAGGCCCCGCATGTTGCCGGCGTTGAAGGGTTCCGGCAGTACGGCCACCAGATACGGGGTGAAATGCGGGCGGTCCTGTTCGTCGTCGTTCACGTAGAAGGCGCCGCGGCGCAGGAGGACGAGGGCGTCGGACTCGATGGTCGCTGGGCCGGTGGGTGCGGGGTTGGGCAGGTCGATGGTCCAGACCTGGCCGGGCAGGCAGCCGCGTTTTGCGTTGAACAGGGTTTTGAGGAAAAAGCGTTTTTCGGGCTGGAGGACCTGATCCAGGCCCTGCGCCAGTTCCTTACGCTCATCCGTGTTCATGGAATAGCGGATGTCGATGCGCGTGCCCTTCAGCGGGACGGAGTTGAGCGTGTCGAACCAGAAATGGCTGGTTTTCTCGTCGTTCTGGTTGATTTTTGTGTAGATGCCGGGGCGGCCTTCGACCAGATGTTCCTGCGAGGTGGAATTGATGGCCAGCATGAAGGCGTTGTCGAGGCAGATATTGGCGGTATCCACCTTCACCACGGTTTTCCTGAGCGCCACGACGGGGCGGCGCTTGACGGTCTGGCCCGTTTCCTCAAGCTGGCGGGCGGAGGCGAGGGTCTGCATCTGGTCGACCCAGAGGACTGCGCCGGGGTAGATGGTTTCCCAGCGATCCCTGAGTGTGTGGCGCGTGTTCTGGCCGGGGCGGTTGTGCATCAGGCGGGGCCGTCCAGCCGCATTTGCGCGGCGATGCCGCCGGCGCGGGCGGCCTGCGCCTGATAGTCGGCAATCATGGCGACGATGCAGCAGCCGGGCTGGCCGCTGGTAATGATTTCGGGGTCGCGGACGAGGCCCTGCGCGGCGAACGCGTCCATCAGTTTTTTGGCCATGGCTTCGTGCACCTGCACGCGCCGGGTGTCCATGCGGAACACGTCGGTAACGCTGTGGCCGCCGCCGCGAATGGCGCTGATGATGGTGCGGTAGTTCGTCATGTCGTCGCCCAGCAGGCGGGCGAGGGGGATGGTGAAGGCGGCGACTTCGGTGTCTTCGTCCTTCAGGACGTCGTCGGTTTTGCGGGCGTCGTCGTAGCGGTGGATGGCGACGGCCATTTTTGAGCCGCGCGGATTGAGCGTGGTGCGCAGGATGTAGAAGTCGTCGAGGGTGTGGGGCTTACCTGCGGGCGTCCACACCATGGTGGCGAATTCGGCGCGGGCGGCCTCGACCTCCGTCACGCCGTTGATGGCGGCGGCGTTTTCGAAATCGATGCGGACGGAGGCGATGATCATGGGCCGGAAATTATGACAATCCGTGCCCGTGCGCAATTTTTAATTGCCGGGTTGCGGCAGGGCGCTTAAGACCGGGGCCATGAACCTTGAAGACCGCCTGATTTACCGGGATGCGATGATGCTGGTGCTGGACAAGCCCGCGGGGATTCCCGTGCATCCGGGCCCGGGCGGGGGGCCGAACCTGGAGGACGGGTTTGAATCGCTGATGTTCGGGCTGCCGAAGCGTCCGCACCTCGCGCACAGGCTGGACCGTGATACATCCGGCTGTCTTGTGCTGGGGCGGCACCGGCAGGCGCTGGCGCGACTTGGCAAGATTTTCGAGACGGGGCGGGCGGAGAAGACCTATGTGGCGGTGCTGCCGGTGAATACGGACGCGACCGAGGGCACCATCGATAAGCCGTTGACCAAGGTGCACAAGTGGAAGGGCTGGAAGATGCGCGTCGCCGAAGAGGGCGAGGAAGGCGCGCAGCGCACGGTGACCGATTACAGGGTGCTGGGGCAGGAGGACGGGATTTCCTACATCGCGTTTTACCCGCGTACCGGGCGGACGCACCAGATACGGGTGCATGCCATGGCGCAGTTCGGCGCGGCCATTATGGGCGACACCTTATATGGCGGGGATGACGCCAAGACGCAGCCCCGCCTGTTCCTGCACGCCGCGCGCATCGTGCTGCCGCTTTATCCGAATAAGCCGCCGGTTGCCGTGGATGCGCCGATACCGGCTGAGTTTCAGGCTTTGCCGGTGGTTGCCAAGGCGGTTTTGACGCTGTAAGTTTCTTCCAAACCTCGCAATTCCCAAGGCACGTGCCCATGGCTCAGACCCAAGCTACCCCCGTTAAAGAACGCCCGCTGTCGCCGCATATACAGGTGTACGACATGCTACAGATTACGGCGGTCATGTCGGTGATGCACCGCGGCACGGGCATCGTGCTGACGTTCGGGCTGTTCGTTCTGGCGTGGTGGCTGCTGGCGCTGGCGTCAGGCCCCGCGGCTTACGAAACGTTCCGCACCGCGGCCACGCACCCCATCGGCATGCTGGCGCTGGCGGGGTGGTCGTTCGCGCTGTTCTATCATACCTGCGCGGGCATCCGTCACATGGTGATGGATACGGGCAAGCTGTTCACCATTCCTGAAATCTATAAGGGCGGGTACGTGACCATCGTCGCGGCCATCCTGCTGACCGCGGGCTTCTGGTTCGCCATTCTGCGCTGAGGACAAGACGATGACCGCACCGCTTATCAAATCCAAACAATTCGGCCTGAAAACACCGATGGCGCGCGCCAAGGGTTTGGGCAGCGCGCATGACGGGCTGCACCACTGGATCATGCAGCGCGTGACCGCCGTGCTGCTGCTGCCGCTGGTGGTATGGCTGTGCTGGTCGGTCGTGACGCTGGCGCATGCGGACCATGCCGCGGCGTTCGCGTGGCTGCAGCAGCCGCTGAACGCGATTTTGATGATCGTGTCGGTGATTTCACTGTTCTACCACGCGGCTTTGGGCAGCCAGGTCGTGATTGAAGACTATATCCACGGCGAAGCTTTCAAAATCATCAAACTGGTCACGATGAAAATCGTGCTGTTCGCCACCTGCATCGCCTGCATCTTCGCCATTCTGAAAGTCGCGTTATGAGCCAAGCCTACCAGATTATCGATCATGAATATGACGTCGTCATCGTCGGCGCCGGGGGCGCGGGGTTGCGCGCGGCGCTGGGCATGGGCGAACGGGGGCTGAAAGCGGCCTGCATTTCCAAGGTGTTTCCCACGCGTTCGCACACGGTGGCGGCGCAGGGCGGCATTTCGGCGGCGCTGGGCAATGGGGGCCCTGACGACTGGCGCTGGCACTTCTACGACACGGTCAAGGGGTCCGACTGGCTGGGCGACCAGGACGCCATCGAATACATGTGCCGCGAGGCCATTCCGGCGGTCATCGAGCTTGAGCATTACGGCATGCCCTTCTCGCGCTTTGAAAACGGCAAGATTTACCAGCGCCCGTTCGGCGGCCATACGACCGAATTCGGCAAGGGCATGGCGCTGCGCGCCTGCGCCGCCGCCGACCGTACCGGCCACGCGATGCTGCACACGCTTTACCAGCAGTCGCTGAAGCGCAAAGTGGAATTCTTCGTCGAGTATTTCGCGCTGGACCTCATCATGGCGGATGACGGGCAGTGCCTTGGCGTCATGGCGCTTTCGCTGCTGGACGGCACCATCCACCGTTTCCGCGCGCACCAGACGGTGCTGGCGACGGGCGGTTATGGGCGCGCTTACTTCTCCTGCACGTCGGCCCATACATGCACGGGCGACGGCGGCGGCATGGTGTTGCGCGCGGGCCTACCGTTGCAGGACATGGAGTTCACGCAATTCCACCCGACCGGCATTTACGGTTCCGGCTGCCTGATTACCGAGGGGGCGCGCGGCGAGGGCGGCTACCTGACCAATTCCAACGGCGAACGCTTCATGGAGCGTTATGCGCCGAACGCGAAGGACCTTGCATCCCGCGACGTGGTTTCGCGCGCGATGACGGTTGAAATCAACGAAGGGCGCGGCGTGGGCAAAAACCGCGACCACATCCACCTGCATCTCGAACATCTGGGGCCTGACGTCATTCACGCGCGCTTGCCCGGTATTGCCGAGACCGCGAAGATTTTCGCCGGCGTGGACGTGACGAAAGAACCCATCCCGGTGCTGCCGACGGTGCACTACAACATGGGCGGCATTCCCACCAATTTCATGACCGAGGTTTTGAACCCGGTGACGGGCGACCCCGACCGCGTGGTGCAGGGGCTGATGGCGATCGGCGAAGCGGCGTGCGTTTCGGTGCACGGCGCGAACCGGCTTGGCACCAACTCGTTGCTCGACCTCGTGGTGTTCGGCCGCGCGGCGGGCATTCGCGCGGGGCAGACGGTATCGCCCGGCGCGCCGCACCGGCCGCTGGGGTCTGATACCGGCGAGCGCGCGGTTGCGCGTCTTGATAAATTCCGTCAGGCGAAGGGTTCCTTGCGCCCGGCAGAGCTGCGCCTTGAAATGCAGAAGACGATGCAGACCCACTGCGCCGTGTTCCGCGACGGGCCGGTTCTGAACGACGGCGTCAACAAAATCGACGCGGTGTTCCAGAAAAAGGCGGATATCGGCATTACCGACCGTGGGCTTATCTTCAACACCGATCTCGTTGAATCGCTGGAGCTGGATAATTTGATGGGGCAGGCCGTGGCCAGCCTGCACTGCGCCGCCAACCGCACTGAAAGCCGCGGCGCGCATGCGCGGGAGGACTTCTCCAAGCGTGACGACAAGATGTGGATGAAGCATACCACCGTCTGGGTTAACGACCATGGCGGGGTCAAAATCTCCGACCGTCCGGTGCATGCGTATACGATGAGCAAGGATGTGGACTACATCCCGCCCAAAGAACGTGTCTACTGAAGAAACGCCGCTGGCCGCAGGGGTTTTGTGCTACCTGCATCTGTGGGCCACGCTGGTGAAGCGCGTGAAGGTGGAACACGCCGATATCATGCGCGACATCGGGCTGTGGTCGGACGACATGGGCGGATATTTCGCGGCGTATACGCCGGGCAACCGCCGCATGCTGCAAATCGGCCAGTCTTACGTGTGCGGCATCGGCGAGCAGGGGCCGGTTGTAGGGCAGCTTGATAAAATTCCGCCGTGCACGCCCATCGTGCTTTCGGCGGATGCGAAGATGCTGCTGGACGCGCTGGCGCAAAGCGGCACCAGCGATGCCGAAAAAGGCTGGGCGCAGATTGCGATGATTGCCGCGATGATTGAAAAGAACCTGCCCGCGCCCAAAAAGATGCAGGCGCATTGACGCCATACCGATAAAATGAAAACGCCGGACAGTTTGTCCGGCGTTTTTTGTTTCAGGCGGATTTCGCCGCTTTGCCCGTTTCTTTCAAGCGGCTTTCGCCGCTTTGCCCATTTGTTTCAAGCGGCTTTCGCCGTTTTTTCGTGGCGGTGGTGTTCGACCCAAGCGGCGTAGGCGTCGACGAATTTCTGGAGGAATTTTTTCGTGTCCTCGTTGGAAATGTTGCCGTCGGCGTCGATGAGGTCGGGCTTGAACTGGATGTAGCCTTCAGGCTGCCCCATGAGGGTGACATCGAGGTAGCTGAGGGTGCCTTTGAGGTTGTGCTGGGCGACGGCGGTGCCGATGGCGCCGGGGGAGGTGCCGATCATGGCGCCCGGCTTGGCGGCGAATGAATTTTTGCCGTAAGGGCGCGAGGCCCAGTCGATGGCGTTTTTCAGCGGCGCGGGCATGGAGCGGTTGTATTCCGGTGTCACGAACAGCACGGCGTCGGCTGCGGCGATTTCGTTTTTCAGGCGCGTGGCGCTGCTGGGGAAATTCGCTTCAAGGTCTTCGTTGAAGAGGGGCAGGTCGTCGATTTGAAGGATGGTGGCTTCGAATTTGCCTTTGCCCAACTGGATAAGCGCTTTTGCGAGTTTGCGATTGGTCGATTCCTTACGCAGGGAACCTACGATGACGGCAGCTTTGAACATGGTTTCTTCTTTCTTAGGGTTTACGGTTAGGCGGCCTGGTCCCATTGCGGGGCGAAGCCGGGGGAGAGGGTGCGGCCATCGGGCCGGGCGAGGTTTGCCATGGCCTGCATTTCGGTGTCGGTCAGGGCGAAGTCGAACACGTTGAAATTGTCGCGCTGGTGGTCGGGGTTGCGGGATTTGGGAATGGCGGCGACGCCGGGTTGCTGGACGAGCCAGCGCAGGACCACCTGACGCGCGGATTTTTTGTAGCGGGCCGCGATGTCGTTGATGAGCGTATCGTCAGCCGAGCGGCCGCGGGACATGGGAGAATAGGCGGTGAGCGCCATGTTGTTTTTGCGGATGAAATCCAGCACCGGCTTTTGATTCAGGTACGGGTGGTATTCGACCTGGTTGCAGGCGAGTTTGGCGCCGAGTTTTTCGACGGCTTCGCGCATGAGCGCGACGGTAAAGTTGGAGACGCCGATATGGCGGGCGAGGCCCTTCGCCTGCACGTCCTGCAAGGCGCGGATGGATTGTTCGAGCGGGATGGACGGGTTGGGCCAGTGGATGAGCAGCAGGTCGACATAGTCGGTGCCGAGGCGTTTGAGCGATTGTTCAGCGTGGGATTGCAAATCGCCTTCGGCCAGATAGTCGGACCAGATTTTGGTGGTGAGGAAAATGCTGTCGCGGGGGACTTTGGAATCCCTGATGCCCTGACCCACTTCCGTTTCGTTGTTGTAGACGAAGGCGGTGTCGATGTGGCGGTAGCCCATGCCGATGGCGGAGGCGACGTTTTTGCGCGCCACGTCGCCTTCAAGGTCCCATGTGCCGAAGCCGAGTGCGGGCATGTTGGCGCCGTTCGCGTCGATGGTGTGCATGTGTCCCCCTTTGTGGTGTTTCGATTTGAAACATCTAGTCCGCGCAAGGGGAAGGGCAAATTTGCGCGCAGCCATGATTTTGCGTTATGGCAAGTGATGGCTTTGACCGAATTTCAATGTGCCGCCGCCGATGATTCCGGGTTTTACGCGCCGCACCGCCTGCTTGAAATGGCGCAGCTTCTGAAGGAAGGGCTGCCCACGGGTACCATCGTGCATGTGCCGGACGATGCGCCGAAATTCGGGGCGCGGTCCATCCACGTGTTCGAGCCGACGATTTTTTCCATTCACGTCACCGTGCCGGTGTGGCAGCCGAACCTGACATGGGACAGTGTGCGGGTTTACGACGCGCGGAAAAACCGGGGCATATGGTCCACATTCTCGCGCAACCTGATTGCGCTGGCGCATGCGTCGGGGCGGTCGTGCATCACCGGGCAGGCGTCATGGGAAAACGGCGGGTATGCCATGGCGCGCGGGCGGTTTGCGATTAGCGATTACGCATGGACCAGCCTTAAGCCCGCGTTGCAGACGCGGCTTGACGCGCTGGCGCCGATGGTGGAGGCGCATGCCGAAAACGGCATCGAGGCGGTATCGCGGGCGCGGCGGTTGGTGAACAGTTACCACACGTCCAGCCTGTGGGAGTTGGCCGACCTCGATTACGACTGCCGCGATGCTTTCAACGTAGCGGCGCGGGCGCGGCTGGACGATGCGTTCTACAGCAGTTTCAGGAACACCGACCTTGATGAAGGCGATACGTGGGACCGGCACGGCATGGCCGCCACCATCCTGCGCGGCAGCGCGCGGCCCACGCTGGGCTGGGCGCTTTTGACGCGGACGGAGTACCCGGCGGTCATCCGCCTGAATGATACGACGCATTGTGCGGTGCTGGAGGCGCGGTACGAGGGGCTGGCGCCGCTTGCGGCCAAAATGCGCGGGTTCCGGGTCCCCTAAAACCCCTTGGCCTTGGGCCCCAAAGCGCCTTATATTATGGGCATGGCTGAATTTTCCCTTCCCCAGAATTCCAAAGTTCAAGACGGCCGTCGCTTTGAAGCGCCCGAAGGCGCGAAGCACGCCAAGAGCTTCGTCATCTACCGCTGGTCGCCGGAACAGGCCGGCAACCCTACGCGCGATACGTATGACATCGACCTCGACACCTGCGGGCCGATGGTTCTGGACGCGCTTATCCATATCAAGAACAACGTGGACGGCACGCTGACCTTCCGCCGGTCCTGCCGCGAAGGCATCTGCGGTTCCTGCGCCATGAACATCGACGGCACCAACACGCTGGCCTGCACCAAGCCCATTGCCGACGTGAAGGGCGACGTGAAAGTTTACCCGCTGCCGCACATGCCGGTGGTGAAGGACCTTGTGCCGGATTTGACGCATGTTTACGCGCAGCTCGGTTCCATCGAACCGTACCTGAAAGCCGAAACGCCCGCGCCGTCGCGCGAGCGGCTGCAAAGCCCGGAAGAGCAGGCGCTGATCGACGAGGCGTCGAGCTGCATTCTGTGCTTTTGCTGTTCCACCGCCTGCCCATCCTATTGGTGGAACGGCGACCGTTTCCTCGGCCCCGCCATTCTGCTGATGGCGTATCGCTGGATTGCTGACAGCCGCGACGAAGCCACGGGCGAACGCCTCGACCAGCTGGAAGATCCGTTCCGCCTGTATCGCTGCCACACCATCATGAACTGCACCCGCACCTGCCCCAAAGGTTTGAACCCTGCGCGGGCGATTGCAGAAATCAAGAAGCTGATGGTCGCGCGCGCGGCCTAAGCTTCTTACCTCGGTCCTGCGTTTGACCATCTTTCTCCTTATGCTATAGTTGCCTTGGAGCGTTGGGTGACAGCGGTCCGGGGCTTCAAAACCCTTTAAAATACAAAGCGGCAGACATGTGCCGGAAAACATGTCGCCTTCTTGGCCATTCATGGCCGGGGGGCGGCGTTGTATGTCCAAGCCTCGCGGCCAAAGAGCGCCGCGCCGTTTTCCTTTGTGTTTAGCGGTTTTGAACTCCCGGCCACCAGCCTTCGGGTTGGTTGGCTATTGGAGGGTTCACAGGGGTTTGAAGCATCTGGTCTGTGCTGCGGCGGTCTGGGTTCTGGCGGGGTCGGCACTGGCGGGGTCGGCATGGGCCGATTGCGCCGGGCCTTCCG
>JAMIFL010000124.1:0-9324 GCA_035906295.1 Alphaproteobacteria bacterium
GCACCGTGTCGGTGGTGACGACGGCGACGTTGAGGCTGCTCATGGCGCCGCGGGCGGCAAGCTTTGCGGTGGCCAGTGTTTTCCCCGCGCCGGGGGCGCCCACCATCATCAGCGCCTTGCGGTTTTTCAGCGGCAGGGGCGCGAAGGTGAAGCTGTGTTCCAGCGCCATCTTCATGGCGGATTGCGGGTCGGCCAGCCCCATCATGGTGGCGGTGGAAAGAATGGTGTCGCCGATGTCGCCGGGTACGCCGTGGCGCAGCAGCGTGTCGGTCAAAATCTCGTGTACGGCGTCTTCCGCGTCTTCCTCGCCATCGTACTGGAGGTAGTCTTCAGGAATGGCAGGTTCCTTCGCGCGCACGCGCACGTTGGCCTGCGCCTGCACCTGCCCCGGGGCTTCGGGGCCGCGCGTTTCGCTAACGGGTGCCGCGGGCGGGTTGTAAGGCTGGGCGATTTTGGAGGCGGAGGGGCGGCGTTCGGGAATGTCGAAGCCATTGCCGTCATCCGCGCGGTCAATGGCAGCGGTCACGCGGACCGAGCGGCCCCCGTTTTCCTCACGCGTGGCGACGATGATGGCATCATCACCGAGCGTATCGCGCACCATCTGCATCGCTTCGGTCATTGTTTTTGCATAAAAGGACTTTAGCCGCATGGACCGCAGCCTTCCGTACGAATCATCATTAAAAGTATCGGGGGGGATGTTGGAAAAGTCCAGCCAATCAAGGGCTTCCGAAGCTGTATCAACATGATGCAAACCGGCCTCCCAAAAAGTAAAAAAAGGGTTAACGCCCTGTTTTTCCCTGCGATTTGTGTGCCGGCGGACAGATGCTTCGTCACCTCACCGGCCTGCCGATGCAGGGGTGTGAGGGGTTTTTCGTAAAAATCCCTCTTTACTCCAACGTGCTGTGGAGGCCGGAGTTCCGATGTTTCAGGGGAAGGCCGGGCCGGTGTAACGGGCGCTCAGGCCATCTGCGGGTTGCTGTTCGGTCAGCTTCCAGCCTTTCATGGCATAGCGGGTGGGCTGGTGGTGCATGCCGTTTTCGGCGAGGACGATGGCCATCATCGTCTGGCAGTTATACCGGTCACGGCCCCAGCCGTAGCGGTTGTAGGACAGGTCCATCGCGTCGACGCGGCGGGCCGTTTCCATGACCCCGGACCATTTTTGCAGGGCTTCGTCCTTCGTGCCGCCGAACACGGAGTGCCGCACAAGGGCGCGCGGGTACTGGCGCACATGGTCGTAAAAGCGGCTGCGCAATACGGGGTAGTGTTTGCCGTAGCCGGTGGCGTTCGCCATCGCCCGCACCACGAGGTCGAGGCCCACGGGCGTGGTTGCGATGGCGCTGAATTCAAACACGCGGGCAAGGCGTGAACGGGTTTTGTCGTTGCTGCGGTCATGCGGCACGCCGTGCAGTTCGCCCACGACGTCGCCATCATCATTGATCATGACCAGAAAGGGGTGGGCCGTGGGGCGCCTGAACAGCAGGCGGTCGACATTGCGGCCAACCACCACTTCACGTTCACACAGTTCTATGTACCAGCGTCCCATGCCGGGATTTATACTCTATTTTCCGTAAATCATCAAAAATGCGCCTTACACCTGACCAACGGTCTTGATGCGGACCATGTGTCCGTGCGCCGCCTCATCAGCCTGCTTCAAAACCCAGCTCCACCGTGGGGCTATCCCACTTAATCCCGTCATATCCCGCATAATCCCGGCCACTCTCAGAGAGGACATACCATCTGTCCGTCCACAGCCGCGCGTTGCGCCCCATGCGCTACCAGGCGCAGGCGTTGGCGCTGTTGACCTCAGTCCATGCCGTGCCGTTGCACACACACATGCGCCGCGCGCTGGTCAACGCGATCGCGCCGTCATAGGTGCCGTTGCAGGCCGCGGGGGCAACCGTGTTTTTCCTGAGTTTCATGTAGCCGTTCACATCCAGCGTGGCAGCGGGCGGGAATACTCCGATGCCTACCATGTTGTCCTTGGTCACGACAAGGCTGGCGTAGGGTATGGTGAATGCGGCGTCTGCCGCCGCCGCCGCCGTAGACACGGCCAGACGCAGCACACCGTTCGCCGGGCTGAAATCCACAAGAGCGCCGTAGGCCGTGCCGCCATAGCCGTTCGCGTTCCACTCGTTGTTCAGGTAATGCGCGTTGAAGGCATGAACGAGGTTGCCGCCGGTATGAAATTCATGGCCGTTGCTGATGCTGAGGGTTTCATGCGGCGTCTGCGTGTTAATGCCGACCTTGCCGGTTCTGGTCCAGACCAAGCGGTCGCCGTCTGCCCACAGGCTGCCGTAAGCGCCGTCGTTGCGCACTGTCATTTCGACACGTTTGGCGACGTCATTGCTGGGAACCAGCTGCATGTAGCCGCCGATTGCCGATGTGTCGAAACGGCCGAGAACGCCGCCCGTCGTCGTGACGTGCAGGGTCGCGGCTGGTGCGGTCGTGTTGATGCCGACATTGCCGTTTTCTCCGTTGATGAACAGCGTGGAGGCGTTTTTGCCGCCCTTGGAAAACAGGTCCAGATATTTGAAGAAATTGAATGTCTCGCCGTCGACTGTGGCGGAGCCGCCGACAGTATATGACCTCATTCCGTTGCCGATGGCGTGGTTGAGGTCGTTATAGGTGGCGAGGTAGATGGGATTCCGGTTGACTGACAGCGGGCCGTTGACGCTGATGCCGGTCGTGCCGGTCACCTCCAGTGCGTAAGCGGGAGTGCTGGTTCCGATGCCGAGCCGCCCGACCGGTATTGCAACGCTGCCGTTGCCCTTTGGCTGGAATACAAGGCTGAGATTGGCGTCGGGGCCGATAGGCACGATACTAGGGCTTGCACCCGCTTCGGCGGCGTAGAGTTCTATGCGGTTAACCGTCTGCGCTTGCGCCTGCGCCGCGAGCAGCAGAAACGCCAGCAGGGTTGCTGTTAGTAACCGGACGCCCATGATACCAGCACCTCCGCGCCGAAACGGGTGAAGGAAAACAACGTGCCGCGATCCGGCGTCGTCGGCCCGTAATTGGGCGGGTAGCGGAAGGTCAGCCCCGCGCCCTGGAACGAGCAGAAACCCGATGTCCGGCCCTTCACCCAGAGCATGTAAGACTCCCCGTCCTCAATGCCTTCAAGCGCGATCGTCCCGCAGGATGCATCGGTGCTTTGCGCGATTTCCCGAGACAGTTGGATTGCCTGCGCGCGCGGCGGCTGCGCCCCGGCTACGGTTGCATGCAGCGCCAGAATAGCGGCGGCGCAGCAGAGGTTTACGCGCATGTCGATACGGTCCATGATCCTCTCCGAAAGAGAAAAACCACCAACCCCAAGGGGCTGGTGGCCGGGAGTTAGAAACCGTAATTACAGAAAAACGGCGCGGCGCTCTTTGGCCGCGAAGCTTGGACATACAACGCCGCCTCCCGGCCATGAGACCGAGAAGCGACACGGTTTCCGGCCCGTGTCTTGCCGCTGTAATTTTCGGGTTTCTACGCCCGGGAGGCGACTTGATTGCCCCCTCCGGTTGCGAGCCTACTAAATGTCCTCCTCCCGGAAAACAGTTATTTGCATTTTATGCAAGCGTGCAGGGGGCGTGCCGGGAATGGGATTTACACCTGCCCCACGGTCTTGATGCGGACCTTGGGGTGGATTTCGTTCTGGCTCATCACCACGGTGACGGGGCGGAAACGTTCGATGACCGAACGGACATACGGGCGGATGCCGGGTGAGGTGAGCAGCACCGGCGCTTCGCCGCGCGCCTGGAAGTCGTCGTAAATGTCGCGCGTGCGGGCGATGAATTGCTGCAACTGGCTGGGCGCCATGACCAGCTGGCGTTCCTCGCCTTCGCCCAGCAGGCTTTCCGAGAAGGCTTGTTCCCATTCGGGGCTGAGGGTGACGAGGGGCAGCACGCCGTTGTTGTTCATGTTGGCGGTGCAGATCTGGCGGGCGAGGCGCGAGCGCACGTGTTCGGTGATGAGCGCGACCGACTTGGTGTAAAGGGAGGCTTCCGAGATACCTTCGAGGATGGTCGGCAGATCGCGGATGGAGATGCGTTCGGACAGCAGGTTTTGCAGCACGCGCTGCAGGCCCGAAAGCGAAATCTGCGCGGGGATGACGTCGGCCACCAGTTTCTGGAAGGGCTTGCCCATTTCGTCCAGCAGCTTCTGCGTTTCGGTGTAGGACAGCAGGTCGGCCATGTTGTCCTTCACCACTTCCGTCAGGTGGGTGGTGACGACGGTGGCGGCGTCCACCACCGTGTAGCCGCGGAAGTTCGCTTCCTCGCGGTACTGGTCGTCGATCCACATGGCGGGCAGGCCAAACGTAGGCTCAGTGGTGGCTTCGCCGGGCAGGGTGATGGGTTCGCCCGCCGGGTCCATGCACAGCAGCATGCCGGGGCGGACGGAACCGCGGCCCGCTTCGATTTCCTTGACGCGCACGACGTAGTCGCTGGCGGTCAGTTGCAGGTTGTCCTGAATACGCACGCTGGGCAGCACAAAGCCCATTTCCTCGGCCAGCTGGCGGCGCAGGCCCTTGATCTGGTCGGTCAGCTTGTGGCCTTCGGCGTTGACGAGGGACAGGAGGCCGTAGCCGAGTTCGAGGCGGATGACATCCATCGCCAGCGCCTTGGAGATGGGCTCTTCCACCGGCTTGACCTTGGCGGCTTCGGTCGCGGCGGTTTCGACCTTCTGGATTGCGACCTTCCGGTTCTGCTTGTTCAGCATGTAGGAAAGCCCGCCCATGGAGCCGGCCAGAATGGCGAAGGGCAGGAAGGGCAGGCCCGGCATGATGGCCATGAACGACATCATGCCCGCGGTCAGGGCCAAGCCCTTCGGGTATTGCGAGAACTGCTTGATGAGCGCCTTGTCGGCGGAACCGGACACGCCGCCCTTGGACACCAGCAGACCCGCCGCGACGGAGACGAGCAGCGCGGGCATCTGGCTGACGAGACCGTCGCCGACGGTCAGGAAGGTGTAGGAATGGGTGGCTTCCGCGATGGAAAGATCGTGCTGCACCGTGCCGATGATGATGCCGCCCAGCACGTTGATGAAAGTGATGATGAGGGCGGCGATGGCGTCGCCGCGCACGAATTTCGCGGCGCCGTCCATGGCGCCGTAGAAGTTGGATTCCTGTTCCAGTTCGCTGCGGCGCTTGCGGGCTTCGTCTTCGGTAATCAGGCCGGCGGACATGTCGGAGTCGATGGCCATCTGCTTGCCGGGCATGGCGTCGAGGCTGAAGCGGGCCGCGACCTCGGCGATACGGCCCGAACCCTTGGTGATGACCACGAAGTTGATGACGATGAGGATGGCGAAGACGATGGCGCCGATGATGGCGTTGTCGCCCATGATGAAGGCGCCGAACGCCTTGATGACGTGGCCCGCCGCGTCCGTGCCTTCATGCCCGCCTGCGAGGATGAGGCGGGTGGTGGCGACGTTCAGCGATAAACGCAGCATGGTCGCAATCAGCAGCACGGTCGGGAAGGTCGTGAAGTCCAGCGGGCGTTCGATGAACAGCACCGTCATGAGGATGAGGACCGACAGGGTGATGGACAAGGCCAGCGATATGTCGAGCAGCCAGGTCGGTATCGGGAAGATGAGGCCGCAGATGATGGCCACGATGCCGAGCGCGAGCAGCACATCGCCACGCGCCAGCGAGTCGCGGAACGCGGCCAGATTTAAACCACCGGATGCGGGCGCGGCTGGGTCAGCCATGGATGTGTTTGAAACCCCGAGCGATTATCGAGGTCAGAGTATATCAGATGCCGCGTGGCTGCGTCATCCCTTCCACGCGTATGGCCAGCGCGCGCAGGCGCGGGTCCCGGTCGCAGATGGGGGGCGCCTCGGCCAGCGATTTGGCCAGCGAGGGCATGAATTGCCTGAAATGGGGTGCGGTTTTCGACATGTCGGCGATTTTGCCGGTGCCGTGCAGGCTTCCCGCCATCAGGGTATCGCACTGGGCCATGACGGCGAACATACGCTGGTCGGTCAGGCCCGCGACCAGAACGGTGGCGTTGTGGGCATCGTCCGGGCGGCCCAGTTTCGCGGGGTCGGCGGTGATGCGCTGGATGGTCCAGCCGTTGTCCAGCCGCACCGCGCGGTGGTAGGTGACGCCGGGCGAGCCCGCGCATATGTGCGCCTGCCATACGCCCATGCCGTGCAATACGGCGGGCAGCGGTTCCCGTTCCGGGGCGAACAGGGCGGCGGCCAGCCTTGCGAGGTGGGAGCGCGTGGCGGTTTCCGGATTGAACAGGCCGTAATGGGTGCCATCGAAGAGGGCGCGTTCCGCCGTGAGGCGGGAGGAATAGGGCAGGCGGTTCGCTTCCAGCTCCAGCGCGGCTTCGAGCTGGTCGAGGCGCACGAGGGTGTGGTTGTAACCGGCGGTCATGCCGATGACGGTGGTCATGGCCGGGATGTTCCTGCCGGCCTGCGTCCACTGCGCCAGAAGGTAGGTGCCGTTTTTGGCGTGGGTCGCCATGTACCAGCGGCGGTTGGTGAGCCACCCGCCCATGCGGCATTGCAGGGCGGCCGTCTCGAGGACAGCGGGGTAGGGCTTGCGAAACATTGTTGTTATGGCAACTATTCCTTCGGAACAGTCATGCCTTGGTCGGTGTATTCTTTCAACTTATTTCGCAGGGTACGGATGGAGATGCCGAGGATTTTGGCCGCGGCGGTGCGGTTGCCGAGCGTATGGTCGATCGTGTCGAGGATGAGCTTGCGTTCGACATCGGCCAGCGACTGGCCCGCGGCGGTGGCGACAGGGGTCACGGGTGCGCCTGCGGCGGCGGAGGCTTCGTCCGCGGTGTGGACGGCGTCGGCTTCGATTTCGTCTTCCATGCCGATGAGGACGGCGCGGTGCATGGCGTTTTCAAGTTCACGCACGTTGCCGCGCCACTGGCTGGCGGTGATTTTGGTGAGAGCCGCGGGAGACAGCTTTTTCTTGGGTACGCCGTTCACTTCCGCGTATTTGTCGACGTAGAACTGGGCCAAGGCCGGCAGGTCGCCTTTGCGTTCACGCAAAGCGGGGAGCTGGATGTTCACGACGTTGAGGCGGAAGTACAGGTCTTCGCGGAACTGGCCCTGTTTCACCGCTTCCAGCATGTTGCGGTTGGAGGTGGCGATGATGCGGACGTTGACCTTGACGGGGTCCTTGCCGCCGATGCGGTCGATGACGCGTTCCTGAATGGCGCGCAGCAATTTGGCCTGCAGGCTGGGGTGCATTTCGGTCACTTCGTCCAGCAGCAGGGTGCCGTTGGTCGCTTCCTCGAACTTGCCGATGCGGCGGGCGACGGCGCCGGTGAAGGCGCCCTTTTCATGTCCGAAGAGTTCGGACTCGAGCAGATTCTCCGGGATGGCGGCGCAGTTGAGGGCGATGAAGGGGCCGTCCTTGCGCTTGGATTTCTTGTGGATGTAGCGCGACATCACTTCCTTGCCGGTGCCGCTTTCGCCGGTGATCATGACCGTGGCTTCGGACGGGGCCACCTGGTCGGCCAGTTTGACCACGCGCTGCATGGCGGGGTCGGCGGCGATCATGGTGGAGGATTCTTCCGTCACGGCTTCGATGACCGCCGCTATCATATCGGCGTCAGGCGGGAGAGGGACGTATTCCTTGGCGCCGGCCTTGATGGCTTTTACGGCGGCGGTCGAGTCAGCGCCCACGCCGCAGGCGACGACGGGGATGGCGAAGCGTTCTTTTTCCAGCGCCTCGATGAAGGTTGCGATGTTCTGTTTGACGTCGATCATGACAAGGTCGGCACCCTTGCCGTTGCGCAGGGCGCCCAGCGCCTGCATCGTATCCTCGCAGTGGACGACCTTGGCGCCGCGCTGGAGCGCGATTTTGCCGGCGGCGCTGATATGGCCTTCAAGGTGGCCGACGATCATCAAACGCATGTCTTTTTCCCTATCGTTTTCGCCAGTGTAGCGGCTTCGAACCGCGAGGCAACCCTTAGCCCAAGATATTGTTCCTGAAATCAATTTCAGGGGCCATTCAGTTCGTTTGCCGGATTTTTTTGAGTATCCCGCGACGGATTCCGGGCGGGACTGCGCCAAGCATACCCCAGCGGGGCGATGGGGGCCAGTTTATCAGGTGTTGAAGTAGCGGACGCGCTGGCCGGGGGGGAGGAGCATGTTGAGTTCGTGCTCAAGCTTCCGGGGGTGGTCCTGCCTTGCCATGGAGACGATGGCGGTCAAGACCATGTCTTTAATCATGACGTCTTCGCCGGAATTGCGTTCGAGCTTGGCGGCCAGCGGCATGAGGATGACGGTGGACATCATGGCGCCGTAGAAGGTGGTGAGCAGGGCGATGGCCATTGCGGGGCCGATTTTATTCGGGTCGTCGAGGTTGTTGAGCATCTGCACCAGACCCATGAGCGTGCCGATGAGGCCCATGGCAGGGGCGATTTCAGCCGCGCGGCGGGCGATGGAGGCGGTGCGGCGGTGGCGGTCTATGACGGATTCAATGTCCTGCGTCAGGATGCGGTTGATTTCGTCCGCCGTATAACCGTCGGCGATGAACATGACGCCCTGGTAGAGGAAGGGGTCTTTACGGATTTCGTGTTCGACCTGCGAGATGGCGAGCGGGCCTTTCATGCGCACGAGGGTGGCGAGGTCCAGCAACTGGCGGGCCATGCCGGAGGGGGAGCGCACGTTTTTGATGAAGGCGGAGCGAATGATTTCGATGCTTTTTTTCAGGTCTTCGCCGGAATAGGAGATGGCGGTGATGGTGATGGTGCCGACGATGACCATGAGGATGCCGTGCACGTCGATGTAGGAGAGCAGTGAGCCCGTGAGCGCCAGCGCGCCGATGATGACCGACAGGGTGGAGCCCATGCCGATGGCGGTCGCCATGTCCATCTTGCGGCGGGGCCGCGCGATTTTAACGGCGCCGGGGGCGGATGATGCGGTTTCGTCGGCCATTCGGGTATGCGCTTATGAGCGGTCGGATTTGATGATTTCGGTCATGGTCACGCCGAGTTTGTCTTCGACGACGACGACCTCGCCGCGGGCGACGAGGCGGTTGTTGACGTAGATGTCGATGGCTTCACCGACTTTGCGGTCGAGTTCGACCACGGCGCCGCGGCCCAGTTTGAGAAGCTGCGACACCTGCATGGTGGAGCGTCCGAGCACGGCGGAAATCTGGACCGGGATGTCGTAGATGGCTTCTACGTCCTTGGCCATGGGTTCGCCGATGTCATGCTCGAACGTTTCGTTCTCCGCATTCGGGTCGGTCATTTCCTGAAGGTTCATGTTGTCGTCGGCCATTACGCGTCTCCGTCTTGGTCGGATTTTGCTTGTTCAGTATGGGGTGTTTGCTCTGCTTCGTCCACCACAGGCGACATAACCGCCGGTTTCATA
>JAMIFL010000125.1:0-23293 GCA_035906295.1 Alphaproteobacteria bacterium
TCCAACAGCGGTTGCGCTGAAACCAGCAACGCCGTGGGTGCGAAGCTGCGCGGCTTCTTCGAAAAAACCGACGACCGCGACCTGCGCGCCGAAATGATTGCCAGGACAACCGGCGGCACCATCCGCTACGCCTGACCGCCACGCCCAAAAACAAAAGACCCGCCATTCCCGGCGGGTCTTTTAAATGGGCCATTGAGGCCCCGCGAGCTTATGCGAGCGAAGCCCGAAGCGTGCGGAGCACGCGGCGCGGCGCCTGAGCGCCCATATTTAATTCACGTTACGCCACACGCGTTTCTTGGTCGCGTACATCAGGCCCGAGAACACCAGCAGGAACAGCATGACCTTGAGGCCCGTCTGCTTGCGTTTCTCCATCACCGGCTCCGACGCCCAGGTCAGGAACGCGGTAACGTCGCGGGACATCTGCTCGACCGTAGCGGTGGTGCCGTCGTCATACGTGACCGAACCTTCGACAAGCGGCGTCGGCATGGCGATCTGGTGGCCCGCGAAGTACTTGTTGTAGTGCATGCCCGGGTTGAGTGCGAAACCGGCCGGCGGCTCGCCATAGCCGGTCAGCAGGCCGTGGACGTAGTTGGAACCGTCCGCGCGCGCGCGCACGATGAGCGAAAGGTCGGGCGGCAGCGCGCCGCCATTGGCCGAACGGGCGGCCTGGTCGTTGGCGAACGGCGATTTGAAGTGGTCGGACGGACGGCCCGGGCGTTCGAACATCTCGCCCTCGTCGTTCGGACCGTCGGTAATCTGGTATTCACCGGCGATGGATTTGATTTCGTCCTCGTTGTACCCCAGCGCCGCGAGGTTGCGGAAGTAAACGCGGTTCATGCTGTGGCACGCCGCGCAGACCTGCTTGTAAACCTGGAAGCCGCGTTGCAGCGACGGGCGGTCGAACGTGCCGAACGGCCCGTTCCACGACCAGTCCATCTTCGGCGCCTGCGGCACGTGGTGCGCATCGGCGGCCGGTGCTTCTTCGGCAACGTGGGCTGCGGCGACGTTGGTCGCATCGCCCTCGGCCCCGCCTTCAACGGTGGCTTCGGCGGCGCTGGTGGCGCTTGCGTCTGCCGGTGCCTCGGCGGCCGGGGCGCGCTTGGCTTCAGCATCCTTGGCTTCGGTATCCTTGGTTTCGCCCCCCTTGGCTTCGGCATTGCCTTCGGTCGTCTTGGTGTTGGCGTTGTCTTCCGGGCTGGACGCGGGCAGCTTGGCCGCGGTCGGTGCGTCGGCTGCTGAGCCTGCGTCCTGCGTGCCCTCAACCGTGGCGGATGCGGGCGCGGCCCCTGCGGTGGCAGGGGTGTCCGCGGCGTGCGCCGGCGCGAACGCCAGCAGGGCCGAAACGGACAGCGTAAGAAGGAGGGTATGTTTCATCTTATTTCTTCTCCGCCAGAACGGCTTCATGAATGCTGTTGGGCAAAACGGCCACGGGTTCGTTGTTCGAAAGCCACGGCACGATGACCAGGAAGAACGCGAAGTAATACAGCGTCGCAAGCTGGCCGATGGCGACCCACGGCTGCTCCGCCGGCTGCGCGCCGACATAGCCGAGGATGACCGCGCACACGACGAAACCGCCGAGCGCGATGCGGAACCACGGGCGGTAACGGCCCGAACGCACCGGGTGGCGGTCAAGCCACGGCAGCACGGCCAGCATCAGGATGGCGCCGAACATGGCCAGCACGCCGCCCAGCTTCGCTTCCATGATGTGGAAACCCTGCAACGGGATGTGGTCGATGATGCCTTTCAGCGCCTCGATGTCTTTCAGGAACGCCAGCGCGAAGCCCGGCAGGCCGATGATGGCCGCAGCCGCGATCAGCTTCGGCGCATGCGGGGCGATGCGCGCGTCAGGCGTCTTGCGCCAGCAATACTGGTAAACCAGCACGCCGATAAGCGCGCCCGCGGCCAGCAGGTAGACGTTCAGGTCGAACGTGATGGCGCGCAGAATGGCGTAGAACGGCAGGAAGTACCATTCCGGCACGATATGCGCAGGCGTCACCATCGGGTTGAACGGCACGAAGTGATCCTGGTGCGTCAGCAGCGTCGGTGCATAGAACACCAGAATTGCGTAGACGATCAGGAACACCGACAGGCCGAACATGTCCTTGATGGTGTAATACGGGTTGAACGGCAGCGTGTCCTGCGGGCCTTTCGGGTCGATGCCCGTCGGGTTGTTGGAACCGACCACGTGCAGCGCCCAGACGTGGAGGCCCACGACGGCGGTGATGATGAACGGCAGCAGGTAGTGCAGCGCGAAGAAGCGGTTGAGCGTCGGGTTGTCGACCGAGAACCCGCCCCAGAGCCACATCACCAGCGTTTTACCGACCACCGGAATGGCCGAGAACAGCGAGGTGATGACGGTAGCGCCCCAGCCGGACATCTGCGACCACGGCAGGGTGTAGCCCATGAAGGCGGTGGCCATCATCAGCAGGAAAATGATGATGCCGAAAATCCACAGCAATTCGCGCGGCTGCTTGTAGGAGCCGTAGTAGAGACCGCGATAGATGTGGATGTACACCGCGATGAAGAACATCGAGGCCCCGTTCATGTGCAGGTAACGCAGGAACCAGCCCCAGTTCACGTCGCGCGTGATGCGCTCGACGCTGGAAAACGCCATGGCGGCGTTCGGGGTGTAGTGCATGGCCAGAACCACGCCGGACATGATCATGATGATAAGCATCACCATGGCAAGCGCGCCGAAATTCCAGAAATAGTTGAAGTTCTTCGGCGTCGGGAATACGCCGTATTCCTTCTGTATCATGGTGAAGACCGGCAGGCGGGAATCCACCCACTCTACGATCTTGTTGTCAAACGGGGTGCGGGGACCGTGGGCCATTGTTCAATTATCCAATCTTGATGACGGTGTCGCTGGAGAATGCGTAGGGCGGAACCAGCAGGTTCTTCGGTGCCGGGCCTTTGCGGATGCGGCCCGCGGTGTCGTAATGCGAACCATGGCAGGGGCAGAACCAGCCGCCGAAATCGCCTTTCGGCTCACCCTGCTTCGTTCCCAGCGGCACGCAGCCAAGGTGCGTGCAGATGCCCACCAGCACCAGCCATTGTTCGTGACCGGCCTGCACGCGGGCGTCGTCCGCCTGCGGGTCGCGCAGGGTTGCGATGTCCACGTCCTTCGCGGCCTGGATTTCATCCGCCGTGCGGCGACGCACGAACACCGGCTTGCCCTGCCACGTCACCAGTACCGCCTGCCCCGTTTCGATGGCGGACACGTTCACTTCCGTGGTCGAAAGCGCCAGCGTGTCGGCGGCGGGGTTCATGGAGTCGACGAACGTCCAGCCCGTGACACCGGCGCCCACGGCGGCAACCGCGCCCGTGGTCAGGTAAAGAAAGTCGCGCCGCGCGGCATCCGCCGGGACATCGTGAGAGGGGATCGAATGATCAGTCATGGTTTTGAATCGCCTAAAGAATCTGAACGCAAGCTATGCTAGCTTGCATAATCGCCCGTGAAAATACCCAAAGATGGGCCATACGCAACTTAAAAATGCCAGTCATTCGATGACGATAGACCATATCAAGCCCGCTTCCCCGGCCCCCGGCCCGGCCCTCGCCTTTTACCAGCCGGACATCCCCCAGAATATCGGCGCGGCCATGCGGCTGTGCGCCTGCCTTGAGGTGCCCATGCACGTCGTCGAACCCACGGCATTTCCGTGGAAAGAGGCTGAATTCCGCCGTTCCGGCATGGATTACGTGACCCATGTGGCCCTCACCCGCCATATGTCATGGACGACGTTCCTTAAAGACCGCGGGAATGCGCGGGTCGTACTGGTGGAAACGGACGGCGCGACCCCGCTGTGGGACTTCACCTTCCAGCCCGGCGACATCCTGCTGATGGGCCGTGAAAGCGCGGGCGTGCCCCCCGAAGTGCATGCCGCCTGCGACGCCAGCGTCGTTATCCCCATGAAAGCGGGCGTCCGGTCCATGAACGTGGTGACCGCGGCCGCCCTCGCGCTGGGCGAAGCGATAAGACAGGTCAGATACCGCTGACTAGAACACACAGGAACGGCTTAAAGACTTGCGCCCACACATCAAATCGCGCATATCCACAGCATGATTCACAAACTATCCCCATTCGACCAATCCTGCGTTGACTGGTTCACCACCCTGCGCGACCGCATCTGCGCCCGGTTCGAACAACTGGAAGACCAGCTGGGCGCAGGACCGCACAAAGACATGGCTCCCGGCCGTTTCGAGCGCAAAAGCTGGGACCGCCCGGACGATACCGGCAACGCCAACGGTGCAAAGGGGGGCGGCGGCGTCATGTCCATCATGCGCGGCCGCGTGTTTGAAAAGGTGGGCGTGAACATCTCCACCGTTCATGGCCGTTTTTCCCCGGAATTCCGCGAAAGAATCCCCGGCGCGGCTGAATCGGAAGGCGAATTCTTCGCCGCCGGCATCTCGCTGGTGGCGCATATGCGCTCCCCCCTCGTCCCCGCCGTGCACATGAACACGCGGCGCATCGTCACATCCAAAGGCTGGTTCGGCGGCGGCGCCGACCTGACCCCCATGATCCCCGACGACAGCGACACCGAAACCTTCCACGCCGCCCTGAAAGACTGCTGCGACCGGCATGGCCCCGACTACTACGTACGCTTCAAACAATGGGCGGATGAGTATTTCTACCTCAAGCATCGCAAGGAAGCACGCGGGGTTGGCGGCATTTTCTATGATTACGTGGACACTGGTGACCAGTACGCCGACCAGCGCTTTACGATGGATGTCGGCGAGACATTCCTGAACACCTACCCACAGCTTGTGGAAAAACACATGAACGAAGCATGGACACCGGAGCAGCGGGAACACCAGCTCATCCGCCGTGGACGTTATGTAGAATTCAATCTGCTGTATGACCGTGGTACTACATTCGGACTGAACACAGGCGGCAATGTCGAGGCAATTTTGATGTCCCTCCCGCCCGAAGTGAAATGGCCATGATTTTTAAACGGTCAATCTGTAACCGAATTTTACTGTCATAATACAACCATTGTAACAATGCGTATTTAGGATGCCGGGGCCAGCCTTTTAGCATAATCAAGGCATGCATTACGGTCCGGTGCTGTGTTTTTCTGCAGCCACCATGCTTCAACCTTTTTGAGAGCAACGCCCAATTGCGGCCCCTCGCTGAAGCCCAAATCGGCAATCAGGTCTTTGGCGCCGATGGGCAGCACCGGAACGGTCATTTCCTGCACCAGTTCAAGCGTTCCTTCAATCATCGCAATGTCTTCAATTTCCTCATTGATAACACTGGATAAAATGATGGCACCAAGCACCACGTCCATGCCATGCAGATAAAGACCTTGCAAAACACTATCAAAAGGTTCCTGCACGACTTTGATGCAAGATATTAGAAATGCTTTCTTCTTATTTGAAAAAACAAAATATTTGTTCAAAATTTCTTCAAGCGCGACGGGATTTTCCTGATACACGCTATAAGCGAAAACAAGTGTTTCAGGCTGGGCAATACTGGTCTGTTCGACCAGTTCCTGAACCAGTACATGATCGTCTTCATTGAAATTTTCCTGCCACACCTCGCCTAAGATCTCACCTGAGACCATGGCCTGAATGGCCTCCCCGGCCCCCCATGCCATCACCAGTTTTTCGATTTCCTGTGTGACCCGTTCGCGGGAGAGATTTGCGATAAGATGACGGTTGTGAACGCAGGCATCATACCCCGATGCATCCGGCGCCCCCCGTCCATAACGCGCATGGAAGCGGAAGAAGCGCAGGATGCGCAATCCATCCTCGGCAATCCTCACAGCCGCCTCACCGACGAAACGCACGATTCCATTTTCCAGATCGCTGATACCCTGCCCGGTCGGGTCATAAACCGCCCCGTCCATATCCATAAGAAGGGTATTCATGGTGAAATCCCGGCGCTTCGCATCTTCAAGCCAGTCTTGCGTGAAGGCCACCACCGCGCGGCGCCCGTCCGTCTCCACGTCCCGGCGCAGGGTGGTGATTTCAAACCCCCGCCCGTCCACCACTGCCGTCACCGTGCCGTGGTCGATGCCGGTCGGCACCACCTTGATGCCCGCCTGTTCCAGCAGGGCCGTAGCCTGCGCGGGCGTATGCGTCGTGGCGATGTCGATATCCGCCACCCCCTCGCCCAGCAGCGCGCCGCGCACCGCGCCGCCCACCAGCTTGGCCTGCGAAGCCCCGCCCAGCGCGGCAAGAACGGCCCCCAGCGCCGTATCGTCCCTGTAGGGGTTGTTCTCCAGTGTTTTGGCCGCTTTCATCCTGCTATCCCCAGCGGATGGGCAACGCCCCCGCTTTCAAGTGTTAACCTGTTGTTTGAATCCATTCCGCCTGCCGCCAAGGCCCGGTCGACAAGCGCGTAATAAACCGCCGTGCCGACCCGCGCCTCAATCCCCCCGCCCAACTGGTGGTACGGAATGAACGGCCCGCCGGTTTTCGGCATGCGCAAGGCAAGGGGATGCGCCGCATCCACCGGCACTTCCCGCCCCAGATTGTCGGCAAGCCACAAAACGCCCGCCTCTTCCCGCCAGCCCACGGCCACGAACGGCGCGTCGGCCACCGCGATGCGCCCGCGCTCAGCCGGTGTGACCAGCCAGTAATCGCCGGCCTCGTCCCGCCGCAGCACGGTTGCGAACAGCCGCACCAGCTTCATGCGCGTCATGGGCGCGCCCTGATGCGTCCACGTCCCGTCAAAGCCGATGGCGATGTCGAATTGTTCCTCGGACAGTTTCGTTATGGTTTCCATTGTGGATAACTTTATCACGCCCGATTCCCGACAGGAACCCGGCGCGTTACCCCTGAAGCGCGCTCAGCGCCGCGCGCACGCCTTGCAGCAGGTCGGCGGTGGAAACCGGCTTTTTCAGCACCGCCCGGATGGACGGCACCGCGCTGATGCGTTCGCGCATCTGGTCTTCCGCATACCCGCTGACCATGATGAACGGCAGCCCCGGCGCAAAATCCATCGCCGCCTGCGCCAGTTCCCCGCCCGTCATCGCCGGCATGGCGTAATCGCTCACCACCACGTCGAAGAACAGCGGGTTGTCGCGGATCATGTCCAGCGCGTCATTCGCGCCCGGCGCGTCGTAAACCTCGTACCCCGCCCGCTGCAGCATCAGGCAGGTGGTGGTGCGCACCTCGTCCTCGTCGTCCACCACCAGCACGCGCGCGGCCTGCGGGGAAGCGTCCTCGTCTTCTTCCTCGCCGCTGGCTTCGTCCGCAGCACCCTCTTTCAGCGGGAACAGCATCTGGAACGAGGATCCGCCCTCCATTGTCGTATCCACCCTCAGGAACCCGCGGTGTGAAATGAGAATGCCGTGCACCGATGCAAGGCCCAGCCCGGTGCCCTTATGTATGTCCTTGGTGGTGAAGAACGGCTCGAACATATGCGCCGCGACCTCGCGCGAAATGCCGGTGCCCGTGTCCGATACCGACACACGCGCATAGGCCTGCGCCCCCACGATATGCCCCACCAGCATGACCGTGCGGGCGTCGGAAACGCTTTCGATATGCACGGGCGCCGCCACGCTGCCCTCCGGATACTGGTCGCCCACCATGTGGGCGGGAACGCCCAGCGCCTCGGCGGTCGTTACGTCCACGCTCACGCCCAGCACGCCGCGCCCTTCCATGGCGTCCTGCGCGTTGACGCACAAATTCATCAGCGCCTGCGACACCTGCGTCGGGTTGGCCGAAATGCGCGCCGCCGCCGCGTCCCGCGTTTCGATGGCCACCCCGGACGAAAGGCTCGCCCGCAGCATGGACACCACCTCCGCCACCGCGCGGTTCAAATCCATGTCGGCCCGCCCCCGGTCGTTGGTGCGCGAGAAATTGAGGATCTGCTCGATAAGCCCCTTCGCCCGCAGGGTGCCGACCAGTATCTTTTCGGCGAAACCGTGCGTCTGGCTGCCCTTGGGCAAATCCTCGCTCAAAAACTCGGCATAGCCGGTGATGGCGGCCAGGATGTTGTTGAAGTCATGCGCGATGCCGCCCGCAAGGCGGCCCAGCGATTCCATCTTCTGCGCCTGGTAGTATTGCAGGCGCAAAGCCTCCGTTTCCTTCTCCCGCGCCTGCTTTTCGGACGTGTCCAGCGCCGTTGCGATAAATCCGCCCCCATGCGCTCCGTCGGGGTCGAGCACGGTCAGCGACAGCTCCGCCGTCAACGGCTTGCCGCGCCTGTTCTTAAGGTCGCCCTGCCCGCGCCAGAAACCCTTGGCCCGCGCCGCCGGCAAAATCATCTCGCGCACCATGGCGCTGCCCGCGTCGTCGTACAAATCCGCCCACGGCTTGTTGATGCTCTCCTTCCGCCCCGGGCCTGAAAGATAATGCAGCAACGCGAACGCGCGGTTCATGAACGTGATGCGCCCGTCGCGGTCGAGGATGACGATACCGTCCGGGCTGGCCTCGATGGCCGCAAGCTGCGCCGCGCTTTTGGCGTCGATGCTGTCACGCTCGGTCCTGAGCGATTGCATCACGCTCGACTGCGTCGCCAGCAGCCGCCCGATAAGCAGCAGCAACGCCACCGCCGAAAGCCCCATCAGCACCTGCGCCACCCGGTGCATGGCAAGCCCGCCCTCGAACGCTTCGTCCCGCGTGGCGGACGCCGTTTCAAGGTCCATAAGGCCCGTTTGTATGCCCGTCAGCGCCAGCAGCACGCCGCGCATGGCCACCGTGCCGCGCGCCGCCTCGCGCGTGAACAGCATGGGGTCGATTTTGCTGAAACCCGCCCGCACCGTCGCCAGCGACGCGACGTCGGCAGGCGCCCGCGCCGTCTGTTCGGCGGTCTGTAAGGCCCGTTCCATCTGCGTGAACTGCCCGCGCGCATCCGCCACCGAAACCCGGCTCGGGTCCGCGAGGTGCAGCATCAATATCGTCTCGTAATCCTGATACGCGGACTTAAGCGCGAACAGTTGCGCCGCCTGCGCCCGGTGGTCGCGCCGCGCCTTTTCCTGCTCCTGCAACAGGCCGTAGGCGAACAAAAGGAAACTCAAAAGCCCCGCGAAGCCGAAGAAAATGGCCGCCCGCCCCGTGCGCGTCGCGGTCAGTATGCTGGCGCGGGACGTAATCAGGCCAGCCCCGCGTTCTGGGCTATCAGCGCCGCCTGCGTGCGGTTCTTGGCGTTCAGCTTGCGGCAGATGCCCGCCACATGCAGCTTGATGGTCGCGGGCTGTAAATGCAGGTCGCGCGCAATGTCCTTGTTGGCAGCCCCCCGGCCCAGATACGCCAGCACCTCGCGCTCCCGCGGCGTCAGCCCCGCCAGCAGCGTGCTGGATACGGCCTTGGGCGCCGCCGGTCTCGCATCCGCATAATGCGAAGGCATCACGTCCATCCCGCTATGCCCCAGTGGCACGAAACGCTCCCCCGCAATCACGAGGTTCACGGCCTTCAGCAGCGACGTCGCCGACATGGTTTTAGGGAAGTAGCCGACCGCCCCTGCTTCAAGCGCGGCGGTCACGTCCTCTTCCTCCGCCGTACCGGACAGGATGGCGATTTTCTGCTGCGCGTATTGCGCCCGCATCTGCGCGACGCCACTTGCCGCGCCCATGTCACCAGCCATGCCGGGCATGCGTAAATCCAGAAGCACGAGGTCGTAGCTTTGCGCCCCGGCCATGCGCTCCATCGCCTCGTAGAACGATTTGGCGACATCGATGCGCGCGCCCTCGCCCGCGTCGCGGCGGATGAATTCCACCAGCGCGTCACGGAACAGCGTATGGTCGTCGGCAATAAGCAGGTGCATGGCTCAAACCCCGGGCGAAATAACCCGGTTTTAGCCTACGCCCGAAAGGTTAAGGGACTGGAAAGAATACGGATTTTCCGTATCCGCCGCGCGCTCAGTCGTTGCCGTTATAGGCCGTGTTCATGCGCTGCACCTGCAGCATGGGCTGGCCGTTGAAGCGCGACAGCTTGGCGCGGTACACCGCATACCCTTCCATCACGCGCTGCACGTAATTGCGCGTTTCATAGATGGGGATGGATTCCATCCAGTCGATCATGTCGATACGCCCCGAACGCGGGTCGCCGAATTCGCGCATCCACTGGTCCACCCGGCCCGGCCCCGCGTTATACGCGGCAATCGCCATGGGCAGCGAACCGTCATACCGCCGGATGAGTTCCTGTATGTACAGCGAACCGATCTGCACGTTGTGTTCCGGCTTGTTGGTCAGCCACGCGGTGTCGTGGCGCAGGCCTGCGTTCTTGGCCGTGTGCTTGCCCGTGGCGGGCATGATTTGCATGAGGCCCAGCGCACCGGCGGACGACACGGCATTCGGGTCGAACTGGCTTTCCTGCCGGATAAGCGCATGCACCAGCGCCTTGTCCGCCCCGTCATTGCCCATGGTGTGCATGATGGTGGGGAACGCGTAATCGATAAGGTAAAGCCCGCTTTTTTCCGCTTCCTTGGCGATTTTGATGGCCATGTCCAACTGGCCCATCGACACCGCGAAATCCGACAGCAGCGAATAATCCTGCGGGGTCGACGCGGTCTTCAGCATCGCGCGCAGGAACTGCGTACGCTCGGAAGACGCGCCTGCGCGGTGCAGTAATTGCGCCGCCTGCACCATGTCGCGGTTGTCGAAGGCGGCCTGCTGGTCGCGCGAGATGGCCGGGCGGTCGCCCTTGATGAGGTTCAGCGGCAAATTGATACGCGCCGCCGCCTGCTGGCCATAGAACGTGGTCTGGTAGCGTGCCGCCACCTGGTACCATTGCAGCGCGATGTCGCGGCTGCCCATGGCTTCCGACGCGCGCCCCGCCCAGTAGGCGCCGCGCGAACGCGAAATCGGCGTCTGGGTGTTGTTGAACAGCTTCTCGAAATGCTCGAACGCCGGGTAAGGCTGGTTCAGGAAACGCAGGGCAAGCCAGCCCGCGGTGAATTCCGCGTTGGCGAAATCGGCCCCCTCGTTCGGCAGCCCGTGGGCGGACACAAGCTGGTAAGCCTCTTTGTAACGCCCCGCCTCAATCAGGCGGCGGCCCAGCACGTTGCGTTCTTTCCACCATGCCGCGGGGTTGGTCGTACGGCCCGCGGGCGGCGCCTGGTTCAGAAGCGCGATGGCCTCGCCGTCCAGGTTGTTCACGCGGCGATACTGCACGCGGCTCAACAGCAGGCCGGTATCCTGCAACAGCCCGTTCGGCACCGCGCCCAGACGCTGTTCCACGCCCTTGGCGCCTTCCTGCAAGGCCACGCGGGCTTCCACAAGCTGCATGTACCCGGACCCGATCATCGGGGCCAGCGCACGCGCGTTGGAATATTGCTTGTCGGTCAGAATACGTTGCAGGCGGCGCACATGGTCCGCCGTGCTCAGGTACTGGCCGTAATTGCTGATGATGTTGGATTGTTCGTCCGGCGTGATGTTGGCGTCAACCCACCACGCGCGCAGGGTCGAAACCGCAAGCTGCGTCTGGCGCTGCGACAGCATGGCGCGCATGTAGCGTTTTACGCCCTGCGCCGACACCGGCTTGTTGCGCGCGAACCAGTTGATGACCTGCCCGTCGCTCAAATCGTCCGGCAGGCGCGTTTCGGCGACGCGGAACAGCTTGTCCGCCGAAGGCCAGTCCGGGTGCATGGTCACGAACGCCGCGATTTCGGAGAACGACGCGCGGGTCTTGTCGGAAGTCAGGTACATCCACGACACGAGGTCGCGGGCGGCCTGGCTGTCGGCATTGGCGCGGGCTTGGCTCCATTGCCCGTTTTCGGCGGCGCGAACGGCGGCCACGTTATCGGCATGCGCCGCGACCGGGACGATGGCGACGGGTAACGTCAAAGCAAACAGGGCAGCAACAAGCCAGGGTCTCATGATTCAACCTTAAATGCTTCGTTCCGCAAAATCCAAGCAATAAGACACATTATGAAGAATGCTTGATTCATGCCATTCCGACAGGCAAAGTGCGCCTCCATGGCCGACAAAGATGACCACCAGCGCAAGAATTTCCTGACGGCCGGGCAACCCATCGCCGTCAACCGCCGCGCGCGCCATGACTACTTCCTCGAAACCCCGGTGGAGGCGGGCATCCAGCTCACCGGCACGGAAGTGAAATCCCTGCGCTCCGGCCACGCCAGCATTGCCGAGGCGTATGTCACCGAACAGGGCGGCGAACTCTTCCTCGTCAACGCCACCATCGAAGACTACGCGCAAGGCAACATGCTCACCCGCCACGCGCCCAAGCGCCCGCGCAAACTGCTCCTGCATAAAAAGGAAGTCGACAAGTTCCTCGGCGCCATCCGGCGCGACGGGTACACCCTCATCCCCACCCGCCTTTATTTCAACGCCCGCAACATGGCCAAGCTTGAAATCGCGCTGGGCAAGGGCAAGAAACTGCACGACAAGCGCGCCACCGAAAAATCCCGCGACTGGGAACGCGACCGCCGCAGCCTGCTGCGGGATAAATAGATATCGCAGCCTGCTGCGGGATAAGTAAATACGCAGCCTGCTGCGGGATAAATAAACATCGCAAGCCTGCCACGGAATAAGTAAGCACCGCCTGCTGCGTGATAAATCAACATCCCAGGCCCGCTGCCGAGTAAGCAGGCACCATACCCCGCTACGGCAAGCAAACGCCACGGCCAGCCGCGCAAGCAACAGCCCAGCCCAAATAACCATATGAAAATACGGGTATTTTTATCCCCGGCAGCCCGCCGGGCGAGAACGGATACGCGAAAAACCTGCTTTTTTATGAAAATAAATGCTGCAAAGCAAGCTTTTTGTAATGTAGTGTTTAAAAAATAAATAAAAAGTTAAGAAAAAACAGGGTGTAGAGATGACAAAACTTCTGAGCAAAAAAGCTTTCGGCGCAATGGCTGGTATCGGCCTTACCATTGGCGCGGCTTACGGCAACGCCGCCAGCGCGCAGGACATCGTGCGCTACGACCGCAACTGCATGGTCAATACCACGCCGGACGGCCACCAGTCCAAAGGCCAGTCCGACCAGTTGGGCGACCGCAAGGACGCCAACATCCAGTGCCGCATGGGCGACTGGGTCATGGGCGCAGGCTATGTCCTCGAAACCCCGCAATTCAAGCCGTACGTAACCAAAAGCGGCCGCATCAAGCGCGAAGCCTACGACACCGGCACCACCACCGTTCTGGCCGGCAAGGATAACGGCGTGAACGACGGCCTCACCTACGGTGTCTATGGCCGCCTCGGCATCTACAACACCAAGGCACTGCAGGACGTGTTCCTCAAGGTACACCATCTGGGCGGCTTTAAAGGCATGCGCATGTCCCCCGCTTCGACCGATGAATCGGTTTTCGGCGGCATCGCGGGCCGTATGGGCTACACCTACGAAGCGGCAAACAACCTGCGCTTCTCCTTCAACGCGTTCGGCACCGCCGGCACCGACCAGACGGCCCTGGGCGCCAACGCCTTCGTGTCCTACCTGATCGATACGGACGGCTTCAACGCGCCGACCGCCGGCATCAACGGCCTGCCCGTGCCTGACAACACCGGCACCGGCCTTTACGCAGGCATTCAGGCGTATAAGGAATTTTACGACGTGACCACCGACAAGCTGGGCACCAACACGGACCTGCAATACACCGCCATTCTCGGTGCGCAGTTCACCTACAAGGCATGGACGCTGCAGGTCGGCACCAACATCCCCCTGACCCCCGAAATCAAGGGCGTGAAGGAAAAGCCGCTGCACGATTACACGGCCCGCCTTCAGGTCAGCTTCTAAGCAGGAAGAAACGTCGCAAAAATTCAAAAGCCGCCCCTTGAAAGGGGCGGCTTTTACCTTTGCAACAAGGGTTTCTTGGAAGAGCCCGTTACCCGGCCTTCTTCATCGATGCGACCTTCTTGGAGGACGCGGCCGGTGCCGCCGCCTCGTCCGGGTCGGAACCTTCGCTCTCGGCGCTTTCGTTTTCGCCGGTCAGCATGTTCTCCGCAATCTGGCCCACATTGCCGCGGATCCTGTTCTCGATGGCCTGCGCCACCTGCGGGTTGTCCTTCAGGAACTGGCGCGCATTCTCACGCCCTTGCCCGATGCGCTGCCCTTCATACGAGAACCATGCGCCCGATTTTTCGACAAGGTTGGCCGCGACGCCCATGTCCAGCACCTCGCCCATCTTGGAAATGCCCTGACCGTACAGGATGTCGAAATCGACCTGCCGGAACGGCGGGGCCAGCTTGTTCTTCACCACCTTGGCGCGGGTCTGGTTGCCGATGACTTCCTCGCGTTCCTTCAACTGGCCGATACGGCGGATGTCGATACGCACCGAGGCATAGAATTTCAGCGCGTTGCCGCCCGTCGTCGTTTCGGGATTGCCGAACATGACGCCGATTTTGCTGCGGATCTGGTTGATGAAGATGACGCAGGTGCGCGAACGGGAAATGGACCCCGTAAGCTTGCGCAAAGCCTGCGACATCAGGCGCGCCTGCAACCCCATGTGGCTGTCGCCCATTTCGCCTTCCAGTTCGGCGCGCGGCACGAGCGCCGCCACCGAGTCCACCACTAGCACGTCGATAGCGCCCGACCGCACCAGCGTGTCGGCGATTTCGAGAGCCTGCTCCCCGGCGTCCGGCTGCGAAATCAGCAGTTCGTCCAGGTTGCACCCAAGCTTGCGGGCATAGACGGGGTCGAGCGCGTGTTCCGCATCGACGAAGGCACAGGTGCCGCCCGTCTTCTGCGCTTCCGCGATAACCTGCAGCGCCAGCGTCGTTTTACCCGACGATTCCGGCCCGTAAATTTCAACGATACGCCCGCGGGGAACCCCGCCGATGCCGAGCGCGATGTCGAGGCCCAGCGAGCCGGTGGAAATAGCGTCCACCTCCATCGCCTGCGCCTTGTCGCCGCCCAGCGTCATGATGGAGCCTTTGCCGAACGCGCGCTCGATCTGGCCCAGGGCTGCCTCAAGCGCCTTGTTGCGCTCTGCGGTCTGTGCGGGGGTTTTGGTCATGGTGTTTCCTTTTGCTTTGAACTCTTCGACGGACATACTGCGCTCCTTTTGGCGAAAACAAACGTGTTCTTGTCTTGTGATTCACAGACTGAACAAAATCAGAACAACAATCAAGAACAAAAATAGAACATTTTCGCTTGCACGGGAAAAGGAACCGGATTAGCTTGTGGAACGTTTGGAACATTAGCAGAACAACAAGGAGCTATCCCAATGCCCAGCAAATTCGAACTGCGAATCGACAAAATCCGCCTCCGCTCTGACGGTCGCAATACCCCCGCATTGCAGGAGAAATACATCGCCCGCGCCGCCGAAGGCACCTACATGGCTGTGTCTGCCACCGAGGAAGACGCCATCAACGAGGTCCTGCGCAATATGCGCATGCACTACCGCCGCATGCGCGTGGGTTCCACCAGCATGGCGCACCGTATCCTGAAGGCGCTGGAAACCCCGTGCGAACGCGTGCCGGGCGCCGCGAACGACATCCGCGCCTTTCCCGTCGCCGTCCTGAATTCTTAAACCTGAGAGATGAAATCGCGGTGCATGGGCGATGGGTAATCCATCGTCAGCTCCGGATGAAAGGCCGAAAGACGATGTTTACCGTAAGCCATCCAGACGGGCGTGCCGTCCGCTACCGCCAGAACCTGCACCGCATCCGCAACATGCGTAATGACGGGCGCGCGGATGAAACTGACTTCATACCCGTCGACCAGCCGGTGATGGGAATCGAGCTGGCGTCCATAGCCGTTGCGAACGATGTCTACCGGCATTAAGCCGAAGCTTTTCTGCGGCTTCGTCTTATCCGCATCCACCCAGACCTTTTCCGCCATTAAAATAGACCCGGCGCAGATGCCCCATACCGGTTTCTGCGCGAAGTTTTCGGCCAGCACATCCCACAACCCGAACCGGTCGATGAGCTTGAGCATCGTCGTGCTCTCCCCCCCCGGCAGGATATAGGCGTCGGCCGCCTCGATCTGCTCCGCCGTCTTGACCGCGCGGTATTCCGCGCCCGCAGCCTCAATATGCGGCTGGTGCCGGTCCACGCAGCCCTGAAGCGCCAGCACGCCGATAATGGGTTTCCTGCCCGTCATGTCACATCCTGAAAGAAGCGCAGCATATACCCGTCCGGGTCGCAAACGATGAACTGCCGGTTGACCACAAACCCGTCGCCGCAGCGATAGCGTTTATCCTCAAGCGGCAGGTAAAGCGATACCCCCGCATCCAGTACCGCCCGGTGCAGCGTTGCAATATCCCGTACCTGTATCTGGAAGTTCACACCCCGGCCGAACGGCGTCTCAAGCGGCGCCGTAATCCAGCTCCGCGTGCCCCCATCGATGGTGTCGAGCATCAGTTCCGCCCCGTCCCGCTCCAGATAGGCGAAGCCTTCCTCGGGCCGGTCATACCGCACGCTGAACCCCAGAAGGCCGGTATAGAACGCCAGCGACCGCGCATAATCCGAGATATAGATTTCCGGAACCAGCGTGGCCATACCAACCTCCGGCATTACCAGCCGCGGTTGGCCATGCGCATCGGCGCTTCGATTTTGGAAATCTCAAGCCCCGCCATGGCGACGCCGAGGCCCTTGGAGGCTTCCAGCACCATTTTCGGGTCGTTGAAATGCGCGGTCGCCGTCACGATGGCCTTGGCGAATTTCGCCGGCTGCTCGCTCTTGAAGATGCCGGAACCGACGAACACCGTTTCGGCCCCCAGTTGCATGCACAGGGCCGCGTCCGCAGGCGTGGCGATACCGCCCGCCGCAAAATTCGGCACCGGCAGGCGCCCGTCTTTCTTGACCATTTTCACAAGCTCGAACGGCGCGCCGAGGTTTTTGGCTTCCGTCATCAGCTCTTCGTCGTTCAGCAACTGGATGCGGCGGATGGCCTGGTTCATCGCGCGCAGGTGACGCACCGCTTCCACGATGTTGCCCGTCCCCGGCTCGCCCTTGGTGCGCATCAACGCCGCGCCCTCGCCGATACGGCGCAGCGCTTCGCCCAGATTCTTGGCCCCGCACACGAACGGAACGGCAAAGTCGAATTTATTGATGTGGTAGTCATCGTCCGCGGGCGTCAGCACTTCCGACTCGTCGATGTAATCGACCCCGATGGCTTCAAGAATCTGCGCTTCGGCAAAATGCCCGATACGGCACTTGGCCATGACCGGGATGGACACGCTGTCCATGATTTGCGCCACCAGTTCCGGCGGGCTCATGCGCGCGACGCCGCCCGCGGCGCGGATGTCGGACGGAACGCGCTCCAGCGCCATGACGGCGACGGCGCCCGCGTCCTCGGCCACCTTGGCCTGATCGGCAGTCACGACGTCCATGATGACGCCGCCTTTGAGCATTTCGGCCAGACCCGTTTTCAGATTGATGACGTTCGACATAGCAACTACCCGCCTTTTTGTTGGAAAATCGGGGGTATCAATTGCACTTTAGCCTGCTGAAATCAAGGTTTTCCCTTGAGGAAACCGTGGGCGGGCCGATGCAGGCGGTCTGCGGCGTAAAATTTCCCGTTCCAAAAATCCGGTTTTCGATATTCCAGAATCCACACGCATGGCGCGAATTTTCAGCGCCGAATACATGCGGCGGATTGTCGCACACCCACGCATGTATTACCCTATGGCGGAACAGCGGGGCATCTCGCACTCGTCATCCTCACCGCAATCAAAAAGAATTAAGACAGGAAACAGGCATGTTATTGAAGAAATCGCTGGGCGCAAAAATCACCTTCGCCGGCCTGCTGGTGCTGGCCTTGGGCACCGCCGCCATCAAAATCGCCATCTACCCGAAAGTGCACGAACAACTCTCCACCCAGGCCGAAAGCATCGGTCTCGAATCCTCCCGCCGTTACGGCGACGAAGTGAAGCTGGTCATCGATTCCGCCTTCCAGACCGCGCGCACGCTGGCCTCCTCCATCGAAGGGCTGAACAAGGCAGGCGTGAAGGACCGCGCCTCCCTCAGCACCATGCTGTATTCCACGCTGGACGATAACAAGGCGCTGGTCGGCACCTACACCGCCTACGAACCCAACACGCTGGACGGCCGCGACGCCGAATTCGTCAACGCCAAAGGCCATGACGCCACCGGCCGCTTCGTCCCGTACTGGAGCCGCGACGACAAAGGCGCCATCACCCTCGCCCCGCTGCTCGACTACGACAAGGAAGGTCCCGGCGATTATTACCAGATCCCCACGAAAACCAACCGCGAAGCCGCGCTGGACCCCTACCCCTATGTCGTGGGCGACAAGGAAATCATGCTCACCTCCTTCACCGTGCCCATGCATGACGCGCAGGAACGCGTCATCGGCATCGCCGGCGTCGACGTGGCGCTGGACAGCCTCGGCAAGCTGGTATCGGAAGCGAAACCCCTGTCCAACGGCACTGTCGGCATCCTGACCGCCAGCGGTAAATGGGTGGCCCACCCCAATACCGCATGGACCGGCAAAACCGTGGCCGAAACCGCGCCCGAGCTGGAATCCACCCTCAAGGACATCAACGACCTCAAGGAAACCGCAATCCACGCCAAATCCACCGCGCTGGATAAGGACGTGTACCGCATCATCCTCCCCTTCCATGTCGGCGCGTCGTCCGAGATATGGGCCATCGTGACCGAACTGCCCATCGGCAGCGTCAACGCCGTCATGAACACGCTCAACCTGATAGACGTGCTCAGTTCCGTCGGCATGGTCATGGCGCTGGGCCTGATGCTGGCCTTCGTCACCTATTACATGCTCAGCCAGCCTTTGCGCCGCATCATGGACAGCATCGCCCGCATTCAGGCCGGTGACTATAAATCCGACGTGCCCTACCTGCACCGCACCGACGAAGTCGGCGTTCTGGGGCAGGCCCTGAGCACGCTGCGCGACAGTTCCGCCGCCGCCGAAAAACTGCGGCACGAACAGGAGGCGCTGAAACTCAAATCCGCCACCGAACAGAAAGCCGCCCTCAACAGCATGGCCGACACGTTCGAAACCACGGTGGGCGGCATCGTCGAAAGCGTCGTGCACGCCGCGAACGAACTCAAGCAATCCGCAACCGCCCTCTCCCACACGGCCGACCGCACCAACGCGCAGGCCGCCAGCGTGGCGGCAGCCACCACCGAAACCTCCACCAACGTGCAGACGGTGGCGGCGGCGACGGAGGAACTCAGCGCCTCCATCAGCGAAATCAGCCGTCAGGTGGCGGAATCGAGCCGCGCCACCAACAAGGCCGTGGACGCAGCCGAACGCACCGGCAACGCCGTGCGCGAACTCTCCGACGCCGCGGGTAATATCGGCGAGGTCATCGAACTCATCCGCGGCGTGGCCGAACAGACCAACCTGCTGGCCCTGAACGCCACCATCGAAGCCGCGCGCGCGGGCGAAGCCGGCAAGGGCTTCGCCGTCGTGGCGGGTGAGGTCAAGGCGCTGGCCGCGCAAACGGCCAACGCCACCGGCCAGATCGACCAGCGCATCGGCGAAATGCGCGCAGCCACGGTCAACGCCGTGCAGGCCATCGAAAACATCCAGACCTCCATCACCGGCGTGAACCAGATTTCCGGTTTCATCGCCGCCGCCGTAACCCAGCAGGAAACGGCGACGCAGGAAATCGCCGGCAACGTCAATCAGGCCTCGCAGGGCGTGGCGGAAGTATCGGCCAGCATCACCGGCGTGACCGATGCGTCGGGCATGGTCGGCGCCGCCTCCACCCAGATGCTGGGCGCAACCGCCCTGCTCTCCCAGCAGGCCGACACGCTGAAAACGGAAGTCCAGCGCTTCATCAGCACCGTCCGCGGTTGATGAAGCCTGCCATAAAGCAAGAGAGGCGCCCTGCCCGGGCGCCTCTCTTTTTATTCCGGCTTTATTCGGACCTTGGCGTCACGATGCCGACAGCACGTCCTTAACCTTGGCCGCCAGTTGCTGCAGCGTGAACGGCTTGGGCAGGAAATACGTGTTCTCGCCGAACTGGCCCTTGAACTTGTCTTCCGTGTAGCCGGATACGAAAATGACCGGCACTTCCGGGTACAGCACGCGGATTTTGGTAACCAGCGTCGGCCCGTCCATCTCCGGCATGATGACGTCGGTGACGACAAGGTCCGGTGACTGGCCGTGGCCCTTCAAAACCTCCAGCGCCGTCTCGCCGCCCGGCGCATCCAGCACCTGATAGCCCTTGTTGGTCAGCGCGCGGGCCGAAAACGCGCGCACCGCGTCCTCGTCCTCCACCAGCAGGATGGTGGCGGTGCCCGTCAGGTCCGCGGCTTTTTCCTCGACCTTGGCGGCCGCCGCCGCCGTGACAAGCGCCTGCGCATGGCGCGGCAGGTAGATGGAGAATGTCGTCCCCTGGTCGATGACCGAATCCACATGCACATACCCGCCCGTCTGCCGCACGATGCCGTAAACGGTGGAAAGGCCGAGGCCGGTGCCAGACCCCACCGGCTTGGTCGTGAAGAACGGCTCGAAAATACGCGCGATGTTCTCGCGCGGAATGCCGCAGCCGGTGTCGCTCACGGAAATCATCACCCAGTCGCCCGCGGGCATGGTGTCCGCTCCGCGCTGCTGCGGCGCCGCGTTCACCACGTGCTGCGTTTTGATGGTCAGGCGCCCCTGCCCGTTCATGGCGTCCCGTGCGTTGACCACGAGGTTGATGAGCACCTGTTCCAGTTGCCCCTCGTCCACCTTCACGACGCCGGTATCGGTGTCGTGCACCATGTCCAGCTCGATCATCACGCCGATCAGGCGGCGCATCAGGTGCGAAAGCTCCGTCAGCGTGTCGGTCACGTCCAGCACCTTGGGCTGCAACGTCTGCTGGCGCGAGAATGCCAGAAGCTGGCGCACAAGGTTGGCCGCGCGGTTGGCGTTCTGCTTGATCTGCATGATATCGTTGAAGCTGGGATCGCCCGGCTTGTGGCGCAGCAGCAGCAGGTCGCAGAAGCCGATCATGGCGGTCAAAAGGTTGTTGAAGTCGTGCGCGACGCCGCCCGCAAGCTGGCCCACGGCCTGCATTTTCTGGCTCTGCGTGAACTGCGCCTCCAGCGCCTTCTGCTCGGTCAGGTTGATGAAGTGCACAACCGTGTTGCGCCCGCGGAACTTGCGCGCGTGCATCTGCACCACCACGTCCTTGTCCTGCCCTTTCAGGGTCACTTCCAGCGGCGCATCCATGCTGCGCCCTTCCTCAATGGCGGACATGGCCTTGTTCAGCTTCTCGCGGTCCTTCTCGGCGATGACGCTGTCGAAATTACGCCCCTCGATGGATTCCACCTGCATGCCAAGCATCTGCGAAAGCGCGTGGTTGCAGTCGCTCAACACCCCGTGGTTGTCCACCAGCGCAATGCCAAGCGGCGCTTCGTTGAAGAAACGCTGGAACCTGTCTTCCGAGTCTTTCAGCGCCTGCCGCATCTCGCGCTCGGCCGTCAGGTCGTGCACCACGGCCCGGGTCCGCACCTTGCCGTCGCTTTCCACCACGGCGGACTGGTTGATGGACGCAAGGAAGATTTTCCCCGCAGGCCCCTTCATCTTCACTTCCACCACCTGCCGCTGCCCGCCCCCGGCGGTCAGTTCATAAGGCTTGGCCCCTGCGGGCGGGTCGATAAGGTAGTTATGCAGTCGCCCCGCCGTCAGCAGGGTTTCGATGTCGGTGCCAAGCCACCGCGCCAGCGTCGCGTTGACGAACAGGAACCGCCCGTCCTCCCCGGCTGAGAAGAACCCCACCGGCGCATTGTCCGTAAAGTCGATGAGCTTTTCACGCTCCGCCCGCACCGCCGAATCCAGCTCGTGCTCTTCGCTGATGTCCTCGACCCGCCAGTTGACCGTGCCGACCCAGCCCGGCACCGGCTGCGCCTCGATGCGCAGCCAGCGGCGATAGCCCTGTGACAGCGTCGGCAGCTCGATTTTCTCAGGATTCCCGCGATAGGCCAGGTCCACCATCAGGTCGAAACGCTCCACGCTTTCCGGCATCGGCTCCAGCATGCGGCGCAGGCTGCGCAGGCCCGGGTGCGCCTCGGGCGGGGCGCCCAGCATTTCCCGGCACAGCGCGCGGTAGGTCTCGTTCATCAAAATCGTGTTGCGGGCGATGTCCGTGACCATGCGGCCCGTATGGATGTTGCCGTGGAAAATCTCCCGCAGGATGCTGCGTTCGCGTGACGCGCGCTTGTTATGCGCGGCGCCGAACGCGGCGCTCGCCGCCGCCAGCACCGCCAGCCCCAGCGCCACCACCTGCACATGCACCATGTGCATGGCGTCGTGCCACAGCACCAGCACCGTCGCCAGCGCCACGAACGCCACCGCGAAAATAATCCAGTACAGCCTGACTTCCCCCGGCTGGGCGTACACGGTCCGGCGCGCCACCGTGGTGGCCGGGTTGTGCCGTATCATTCCTTCCGTCGATTGCGACAGCGGGTCGGCGGGGTGAAGCTGGGGCGGGGTGTCTTGGGATACAGGCTTGTCCATGGGCAGCGATTCTACAGCTTTTTCTTGAGCCGGAATACATACGAGATGACTTCGGCCACCGCCTTGTAATGTTCGGGCGGAATGGCTTCGTCGATGTCGATGGCCTTATGCAGCGTCCGCGCCAACGGCGGGTTTTCGACGATCACGACGTTGTTTTCCTCCGCAATCTCGCGGATGCGCAGGGCGACTAAATCAAGCCCCTTGGCGACGCAGATGGGCGCTTCCATCATCACCGGCTCGTATTTCAGGGCCACGGCATAGTGCGTAGGGTTGGTGACCACGACCGTCGCCTCCGGCACGCTGCTCATCATCCGTTTGCGCGACCGTTCCTGCCGCAACTGGCGCAGGCGGCCCTTGACGTGCGGGTCGCCTTCCGTCTGCTTGTACTCGTCCTTGATTTCCTGCCGGCTCATGCGCATCTGCATCATGTGCGTGTAACGCTGGAATACCAAATCCCCGCCCGCCAGCAGCATCAGCGTCATCAGCACCGCCGTCATCAGCTTCACGAACATGCGCATCATTTCGGTCACCAGTTCCGGCACCGGCATGGTGATGGTCTGGTCCAGCGCGTCGAAGAAAGGCGCCAGCACCTTGTAGGAAACCCACCCGATGAGCGAGATTTTCAAAATCCCCTTGATGAACTCGAAAATGGATTTCTTGGAAAACAGCCGTGCCGCCCCCGCGATGGGCGACAGCTTGTCCAGCTTGGGCTTGATGCTTTCAGGCGAATACAGCGGCCCCACCTGCGCGAAAGACCCCGCGGCGGCGGCAAGGCACAAAATCATCATCGGCCCTATCACCAGCTTCAGCACGTCGATGAACAGGTCGAACATCATTTTTCCAACCCCCGGCACGCCCGGCATTTCCCAAAGCCGGTCCAGGAAGCCGCGCAAAAGCACCGTCAGGCCCTGCGCCATGCCCGGCCCCATGGCCACGATGACGATGGTCCCGATAACGAGGATGAGCCAGGTATTCATCTCCTTGCTCATCGGCACCTGCCCGCGCTTGC
>JAMIFL010000126.1:0-6784 GCA_035906295.1 Alphaproteobacteria bacterium
TGCAAAACCAGACGGACGGTGTGGCCGTGCAATCCATCACCCCCGGCAGCGTGGCCGAAAGGCTGGGGCTTGAGGCGGGAGACGGCATCATCGCGGTCGGTCAGGCCAAGGTCACGGATACGGCCAAGCTCAAGACGCTGCTGGCCAAACCCGCCCCGCGCGGCTGGGCGCTGACCATCCGCCGCGAGGGCCGCGACCAGACGTTGCTGTTGCGCTGACAAGGCTTTATATTGGGGCCATGCCCCAAGCCCCCACCTTATTCGCATCCATGCAGGACGACGTACGACCGCTGGCCGACCGCCTGCGCCCGCGTACGCTGGATGACATCGTGGGGCAGGACCACCTTATCGGCCGGGATGCTTCAAACGGGGGTGCGCCGTTGCGCACCATGGTCGAAAACCGCGCGCTGACGTCGATGATTTTGTGGGGGCCGCCGGGGTGCGGCAAAACCACGCTGGCGCGCATCCTCGCCGAAGGCTCGGGCCTCGCTTTCGTGCAACTCTCCGCCATCTTCTCGGGCGTGGCGGAACTGCGCAAGGTGTTCGAGCAGGCGAAAATCGAGGCGGAACAAGGGCGCAAGACGCTTTTGTTCGTCGATGAAATCCACCGCTTCAACAAAGCACAGCAGGATGCGTTTTTGCCTTACGTGGAAGACGGCACCATTCTGCTGGTCGGCGCCACCACCGAAAACCCGTCCTTCGAACTGAACGCCGCGTTGCTGTCGCGCGCGACGGTGTTCATCCTCAACCGGCTTGACGACGCGGCGCTCGAACAAATCATCGCGCGGGCGGAAGAGGTGAAGGGCCGCAACCTGCCGCTGGACGACAGGGCGCGCGGCAGCCTGAAGGCCATGGCCGACGGCGACGGGCGCTTCATGCTGAACATGATCGAACAGATCATGGGGCAGACGAAACCGGGCGAGACGCTCGACACCGAGCGCCTGACCCGCATCGTGCAGCGCCGCGCGCCGCTCTACGACAAGTCGGACGAAGGGCATTACAATCTCATCTCGGCGCTGCATAAATCCGTGCGCGGGTCGGACCCGGACGCGGCGCTTTACTGGTTCTGCCGCATGCTGGACGGCGGGGAAGACCCGCAATACATCGCGCGGCGCATGGTGCGCATGGCGGTGGAGGACATCGGCCTCGCCTCCCCGCAGGCCTTATCGCTGTGCGTTTCGGCGTGGGAGACGTATGAACGGCTGGGCAGCCCGGAGGGTGAACTGGCGCTGGTGGAGGCGCTTTTGTACCTTGCAACCGCGCCCAAGTCGAACGCGGCCTACAAGGCTTACGGCATTGCCAAGCAGGCTGCGCGCGAACACGGCTCGCTCATGCCGCCCAAACACATCCTGAACGCGCCGACGAAACTTATGAAAGAGGTCGGCTACGGCGCGGGCTATGTCTACGACCCCGATACGGAAGACGGTTTTTCGGGGCAGGATTATTTCCCCGAGGCGATGGGGCGGCGGCAGTTTTATGCCCCCAATGGTAAGGGGTTCGAGAAGGAAATCGCCGCGCGCATGGGCGAATGGGCCGATATGCGCGCCAGAAAAAAAGGGAAACCATCCTGATGATGAACGTGATTGCCATAGCCCTTGGCGGGGCCATCGGGGCCGTTGCGCGGTATGGCGCGGGCGTGGGCGCCACGCGCGTGTTCGGCCTCGGTTTTCCTTACGGCACGCTGCTCGTCAACATCGTGGGGTGTTTCGCCATGGGCATGCTGGTGTCGCTGTTCGCCCTGCGTGAGCCGGTGGACCCCGCGATGAAACTGTTTCTGACCACGGGCATACTGGGCGGGTTCACCACCTTCTCCGCCTTCTCGCTGGAAACGATGATGCTGTATGACCGCAAACCCTTACTGGCGTTCGTGTATGTCGCGGCCAGCGTCGTGCTATCTCTCGGCGCATGTGCGCTGGGCCTCAAGATGGTGCGCGGCGCATGAGCGTGGTTACGCCGGACGATGACGGGCAGCGGCTGGACCGCTGGCTCAAGAAGAAATTTCCGCATATCCCGTTCGGGCAGATGCAGAAGCTGCTGCGCACGGGGCAGGTGCGGGTGGACGGCAAGCGCGCCAAGCCGGATACGCGGCTGGCCGGGGGCCAAGAACTGCGCCTGCCGCCCATGCTGTCCAACGCGGAGGTGGCGGAAAAAACCATCGACGCGCGCGACCATGCGTTCATCCAGAGCCTCGTGATTTACGAGGATGAGGACATCGTCGCCATCAACAAGCCCGCGGGGCTTGCCGTGCAGGGCGGCAGCAACATCACGCGGCATGTGGACGGCATGCTGGACGGGCTGACCGGCGCCAACGGCGTGCGGCCCCGGCTGGTGCACCGCATCGACAAGGATACGTCGGGCATTCTGCTGCTGGCACGGTCTGCGGAAGTGGCGCGGCGGCTTTCCGAAACGTTCTCGGGCCGGGACATCGAAAAGACCTACTGGGCGTTGACCGCCCCCGCCCCGAAGGACGGGAAGGGCCGCATCGACGCGGCGCTGGCCAAGGGCATGGCGGGGCCGGACATTGAAAAGATGCTGGTGGACGAAGAAACCGGCAAGCCCGCCATCACCGATTATGCCGTTCTGGCGCGGGGACCCACGGCGGCGCTGGTCGAATTCCGCCCGCTGACGGGGCGCACCCACCAGATTCGCGTTCATGCGCTGGTTTTAGGCGCGCCGCTGTGGGGGGACCGCAAATACGGGGCCACGGCGGGCGACAGGTTCTTCCTGCATGCCCGGTTCCTCGACCTCGACCACCCCAAGACCGGCAGGCCGCTGCGGCTGGAAGCCCCCCTGCCCGAGGCGTTCACGGCCCGGCAAAAGGCGCTCGACATCGGCTGATAACGGCCCATAAAGCCGCATTCACAAGCATCTACGGACACGATATACTGTTGTTCGCCTTTCTAGCGGGAGATTATTCAAGTCCATGCTGCCCCCCATCAATGAACGCAACCTCAACATTCTCGGAATTGTTGCCGCCGTCATTGCCGCCCTTGCGGGCGCTGTCGTGTTCTACGGCCGTTACCCCTTCGCGGAGCCGGGGACCAATTACCTCATCGGCGCCTACGGGGTATGCTGCTTCCTGCTGTTCTTCGGCATACGGCTTTGGAAAATCACCATCATGGCCATCGCCATCTTCGGGCTTATCGGCGTTCAAAGCTATTCGGCGCGCAAATTCTCGTGGCGTGAAAACTACATTTCTCTGGCGCAGATGGGCCAGCCGTTCTTCCTGAACGAATTCATCGACCATTACCCGACCTACGAGGAATACACCTTCGAATTCATGAAGGCGCCGGACTGGGTGCGCTTCAACGACGAATGCGTGCAGCCCGCGCTGACGCAGAACCCGGTGCCGCCGCGCTGCGCTTCGTTCGACCTCATCCAGCGTTACTACCGCATCGACCTGCGCCAGGCCATGTCCCAGCACTTCGCCAAGATGAAGCGCACCGCGACCATGGTGCAGGAAGGCAAGCTGAGCAAACGCTCCGCCTACGCCGAATGCATCGCCAACAAGCAATGCGCCACCATCCCGCTGCTGCCCAAGGGCGTTGACGCAAACGCCATCGACCCCGGCTCGCAGGATTATATCGGCATCCGGCAGGCGTTCTGGTCGCTCATCAACGACAAGAAAATGTCGCCCACCGCCTGCGCGCTGACCCCGCTGTGCAAGGCGCTGGTCAACATGCGCGTCGTTATTCCCGACAAAATGCCGTTCTGATGCAACGCTTCTACAGTGCGGTTTCGACCGGCCCCGCCGTGGGCGGCGGTTATGCCATCCTGCTGGACGGGCGGCCGGTGCGCACGCCCGACAAGGCGCTGATGGTGGTGCCGTCCGAAAGCCTTGCGCAGAAAATCGCGGCGGAATGGATGGCGCAGGAAGGGCAGATCGTGCCGGAAACCATGCCGCTGACCCAGATGCTGACCACCGCCATAGACCGCGCGCCCTATCGCGCCGCCGTGGCCGACAACGCGCTGCAATATCTCGACAGCGATCTTCTGTGCTACCGCGCGGACGAACCCGCGGCGCTGGCGCAGGAGCAGGAAAGGTTATGGGGCCAGTGGCTCGACTGGTTTGAAACCGGCTTCGGTGCGCGGCTTGCAACCACCACCGCGCTTACGCATGTGGACCAGCCCGCAGCGGCGCGCATCGCGGCGCAGGCACGCGTGGACGCCATGGATATTCACGCCTTCACCGTGTTTCAGATGGGCACGGCGCTGACGGGGTCCGCCGTGCTGGGGCTGGCGCTGGCCATGGGGGCGCTGTCGCCGGAAAAGGCGCTTGAGTGCGCGCTGTGCGAAGAGATGTTCTACGAACGCATCCACGACCTGACGCGTCACGGTCTCGACCCCATCGAAGAGCGCCGCCGCACCAGCCTTCTGCGCGACCTTACCGCCGCGCACGACTATCTTACAGCCACCAGGTCCTGACGTCGTCGATGGCCTGACCGTCTTTCAGGCGGCGGTAGCCCTTGATGAACCGCGCCAGCGTGTAAAGCAGCGGCAGCGCGAGGCAGCCGATGGTGGCCCACATGATAAGGCTGCCGTTCACTTCATAAAACGCCTGCGTGGCCGCGTTTATCTGTTCCGGGCTTGCGGTCTTGTCGTGGATGGCGGCGCCCAGCGCGTCAAACGCCGCATGGTCTCCGTTGGCGGAAATGATGGCCCCGGCGGTCACAATCGCCAGCGTCAGCACGGCGGATGACAGCCAGACGCTGCGAACCATCCAGGTGCCGTGCGTAACGCCCATCGCGTCACCGCCACGGCGCAGGCGGTAAGCCCACGCAGCGCCGATGATGGTGCCGATGGCGCCCAGCAGCGTCACGACGCCCATTGTGGGTATGAACAGCAGCGGCAGGCTTATGCCCAGCAGGGCGTAGCAGCGGGTGAGGTTTGCAACCACGCGCGGCGGAGATGCAGGCTGCGACATTTCGGGCGGCAGGTCGGGGGTTGCGGGGTTCAGTTCTTCCATCATCGCCTCGCGAAGAGTTTTTCAAGATCGGCCAAGCTTAACGTCACATGGGTGGGCCGTCCATGGTTGCACTGGCCGGATAGCGGGGTCAGTTCCATCTGGCGCAGCAGCGCGTTCATCTCGCCGCCATTCAGCATGCGGCCCGCGCGGACGGACCAGTGGCAGGCCTGCCGCGCCAGCAGCGCCAGCAGCGCGTCGCGCAGCGCCTCACCCGCGCCGCCGTCGGCCAACTGGTCGGCAAGATCGGCGAGCAGCCGGGCGCAGTCCACCTTGTCGGTGAATCGCGCGGGCATTTCACGCACGGCGATGGCGCCCGCGCCGAAGGCTTCCACCACAAGCCCGTATTCGGCCAGAAGGTCGGCATATTCCAAAAGCAGCGCCGCATCGTCGTGGGCCATGTCCACGATTTCGGGCACCAGCAGCGGCTGGCGCTGGATGCCGCCTTCGGCGATGTCGGCCTTGAGGCGTTCGTAGACGATGCGTTCATGCGCGGCGTGCTGGTCGATGATGGTCATGCCCTCGGCGGTCTGGGCGATGATGTAGGTGGTATGTATCTGCGCCTTGGCAGCGCCGAGGAAATGGTCGGCGTTGTCGTTGATGGCGGGCTCCGCCGCCATTACGGCTTCAGGCTCAAACTCCGGCTGCGCCACACGGGCCTGCGGCTGCCATTGCGGCAGGGTGGCGAAAGCGGTTTCGCGCACCGCTGACATGACGGGCGGCTGGGCGGGCAGCGGGGCTGCGTACACGGGCGCATGGGAATCACGCGCGTAATTGCCCAAGGGGGCCGCGAAATGCGCGACCGACGGTTTGGCCGCGCTGCGCACCGCATGGGCCTGCAACGCATGCTGGATTGCGGACACCATAAGCCCGCGCACCATGGCGGGGTCTTTAAAGCGCACTTCCTGTTTCTGCGGGTGGACGTTGATGTCCACGTTCTCCGCCGCGACATCCACGAACAGCACCGCCACGGGGTAGCGCCCGCCCATCATGGTGTCGGCATAGGCGCCTTTGAGCGCGCCCATCAGCAGGCGGTCGCGCACGGGGCGGTTGTTGACGAAGAGGTACTGGTGCTGGGCGTTGCCGCGCGAGAAGGTGGGCAACGCCGCGTAGCCGCGCAGGGCCACGCCCTCGCGCACGGAATTGAGGGGCATGGCGGCATCGGCGAAACCGTCGCCGACAACCTGTGCGATGCGCTGCGCGGGGTCGGACACGGGCGCGCAGGACAGGGCCGTGCGCCCATCATTCACGAGCGTGAAATGCACATGCGGGTGCGCCATGGCGAGGCGGGCGACCACGCCCTTGACCGCGCCGCTTTCGGCGACATCGCCGCGCAGGAATTTGAGGCGCGCGGGCGTAGCGTAGAACAGGTCGCGCACCTCGACGCGGGTGCCAGCGACGCGCGGAGCGGGTTCCACCCCGCCGATTTTGCCGCCGTCCACCGTGATGGCCCAGCCTTCCGCCGCCCCCTTGGCGCGGCTTGCGATGGTGAGGCGCGCGACGGAGCCGATGCTGGGCAACGCTTCGCCACGGAAGCCGAAGGTGTTGATATTGACGAGGTCGTCGTCGCTGAGCTTGGACGTCGCGTGGCGCTGGACCGCGAGTTTCAGGTCGTCCGGGCCCATGCCGTGGCCGTCGTCATCGACCGACAAATAGGATTTGCCGCCGGCGCGCATGTCGATGCTGATATAGGTCGCGCCCGCGTCCAGCGCGTTTTCCACCAGCTCGCGCACGCAGGCGGCGGGGTTTTCAACCACCTCACCCGCGGCGATGCGGTTGATGAGGTAATCGGGCAGTTGGCGAATGACGGGCATGGCTCAAG
>JAMIFL010000127.1:0-5581 GCA_035906295.1 Alphaproteobacteria bacterium
GGACCTGACGGACACCGATTTCGCGGATTCCATTCTATGGAAATGGGGTTTCGCCAACGCGCTGCTCTGCCAGTCATCGGCGCAGGTGCATGGCTATAACTACAACGTGGGCCAGCATGCCCGCGCCTTCGCCAAGGCCCCGAAATGGCAGAGCGCGTCCGCAAGCTGGGCCAAGGCGCGCGATGCCGCCCCGCCGCCCAAACCGGCGCATACGCGCAACCGTTACACTTGATTTTTTACATTAACAAAGCGTATATATTGTTTATTATCAATATTTTACAAACCTAGACTAAAGTATTAGACGTTTATCCGAATGGCGCGATTTTACCCATCGGCTATCCTGAAATTATGAACGTCACCGAGCTGCCCACCATCCGCCTGAACGCTGCGCTGACCGACGCCGGAAGCTGGACCGGCCCGTGCGCCTTCTACTTCGAGTGCGGCGCCATGACCGCGATGTTCGCGCCCACCGACGATTTCTTCTTCGACATTCCCGATGCGCCGCTGCCCAGCTTGGGCGGTACGGTCGCAGGCCACCTGATTTTGGAGGCGTTCGCCGCCGCCAATGACCGCCTTCCCAACCCTTTGGAAGACTTTTCCTGAATTGACCCGACACTGACTGGGGGCGGATGACCTCGATCATCCGCCCTTTTTTCTTTTGGAATCGCTACAGTGGCTGGATGATTCTTTCTGCCACATCCCTGGCCGTACTGGCCGGAAGCTGGGCCGCGCTAACGCCGGACGGCGAAGTGCTGGGCGGAAAACTGCCGGGCGACGTGGACCTGCCGAAAAATCAGGGTCCGGTTCTGGTCTGTCATTTGCCCTACGTGGCCAGCCGCGTGACCCTGCCGGGCGGCGCGCTGGACATTCTCGAACTCTTCGCGTTCGTCAAACCCGCCACGTTCTGCGTGCCGACCATCGGCGGCGTGGCCACGGCGCTTGGCCTGGGCATGCCGCAGACGGCGGAAGACGCCGCCATGATGCTGCCGCGCTGCGTGGACGAACTGCTGCGCGCGCTGCCGAAAGACCCCAGGCTGGTGGCGATGGCGAAAGCCATGGGCCAGGCCTGGGGCTGGACACCCTTCGTGGTGACGGCGCTGGGCGAGACGTACAACCCCGCCGAAGCCACCTTCTCCCGCGAGGGCCTGAACGTGTGGGACCGGCTGCCGGAATGGGGCGAGGAAGCGCCGGTGCCGCCCCCGGCCAGCAAACCCGTAAGCGGCGAGGATGCGCGCAACCACCTGGCCGACCTCATCACCCGCCGCCGCGGCGCGGGCCGCGCGGGCGAAGGCCGCACCGCGCAGGACAATTACACGACGCGCATCGTCCCCGCCTTCGGCCCGCGCGAGCGTGAGAACGAACCCAACGTGGTGACGGCGGAAGCCGGCACCGGCGTGGGCAAGACGCTCGGCTACCTCGCCCCCGCGCAGCTATGGGCGGAGGAGAACGAGGGCGCGGTGTGGTTTTCCACCTACACCCGCAACCTGCAACGGCAGATCGACAGCGAGCTTGAGACGCTGTACCCCGACCCGGCGGAACGCGCGCGCAAGGCCGTCATCAGGAAGGGCCGCGAAAATTACCTGTGCCTGCTCAACTACGAAGACCTCGTGGGCATGGCGGGCAACGCCCGCGACCCGCGCACCGTGGTGGCGGCGGGCCTTGTCGCCCGCTGGGTGCAGGCGACGCGCGACGGCGATTTTTCAGGCAACGACTTCCCCGGCTGGCTGCCCGGCCTGCTGAATTTTGAAAACACGCTTGGGCTGGCCGACCGGCGCGGCGAATGCATCTACAACGCGTGCAGCCATTACCACCGCTGCTTCATCGAACGCGCGCAACGCCGCGCCAGACGCGCCCGCCTTGTCATCGGCAACCATGCTTTGGCCATGACCACGCTGGCGCTGGCGAACGACAACGAGTCGCTGCCCACCCGCTTCGTGTTCGACGAAGGCCACCATTTGTTCGACGCCGCCGATTCCACCTTCGCAAGCCACCTGACGGGCGTGGAAGGTGCCGACTTCCGCCGCTGGGTGCTGGGACCGGAGGATGAACAGGCCGCCACCCGCCGCGCCCGGCGCGCCAAGGGCCTGCGCAAGCGGCTGGAAGGCGTGGTCAGTTCGGAAGACTCCGCCGCCGCAAGGCTGGTGGAGGATGCGTTGCAGGCAGCCCGCGCCCTGCCCGGCCCCGCATGGCGCAAGAACATGGGCGCGGCCCAGCCGCAGGGACCGATAGAAGAATTCCTCCACGCCGTGCGCGTGCAGGTGAAGGCGCGTTCGACCGACTCCACCTCGCCATGGTCCATCGAATGCGATGTCCACCCGCTGGACCCGTTCGTGCTGGGCGCGGCGCCGAAGGCGGTGGAAGCCCTGCGCGCCCTGCACCGCCCGCTGCTGGCGCTGGCCCACCACCTGCGCGAGAAGCTGGAAAACGAATACGACGATTTGAACGCCGACCAGCGCGGGCGGCTCGATTCGCTTTCACGCGGGCTTGAGCGCCGCGCCATGACCGTGGTGGCGGCATGGATCGCCATGCTGGAGCAACTGAAGGCGCAGACGCCGGAAACCTTTGTCGACTGGCTTGAGATTACGCGCATCGACGGCCGCGATTACGATGTCGGCTTCTTCCGCCATTACCGCGACCCCGCTGCGCCTTTCGCGGACGAGATAAAGCCGCACGCGCATGGCGTGCTGGTCACCTCCGCCACGCTCAAATCCTCCCGTGAGGATGACGAGGGCGCGTGGATGGAAACCGACCGCATGACCGGCGCAGGCGCGATGGCGGATTTAAGCCCCGTGCGCGTCGGCATCCCCTCGCCCTTCAATTACCGCGACCAGACGCGCGTGCTGGTGGTGCGCGACGTGCCGAAGAACGACACGGCGCTGCTGGCCCGCGCTTACGAGGCGCTGTTCATGGCATCGAACGGCGGCGCTTTGGGCCTGTTCACCGCCATCCACCGGCTGCGCGGCGTGCAGGCGCGGCTGGCGCCCGCGCTGGAGGCGAAGGGCATTCCGCTTTACGCCCAGCATGTCGACTCGGTCGACATCGGCACGCTTATCGACATTTTCCGGGCGGAGGAGGATTCATGCCTGCTGGGCACCGATGCCGTGCGCGACGGCGTGGACGTGCCGGGGCGGTCCCTGCGCCTCATCGCCTTCGACCGCGTGCCGTGGCCGCGCCCAACCATTCTGCACCGCGAGCGCCGCAAGGCCTTCGGCGGCAAGGCGTATGACGAAAGCCTCACGCGCATGAAGCTGCGGCAGGCTTACGGGCGGCTGGTGCGCGCGCCGCAAGACCGCGGCGTGTTCGTGATGCTCGACGGCGCCTTCCCCACCCGCCTTGAAGACAGTTTCCCGGCGGGTGTTGCGGTGGAGCGCGTGAGCCTCGACGAAGCGGTGAAGCAGGTGCGCGGCTTCTTCAGCGGCGCGGATGTTAAGACATTAGTGCGGAACTGAATCGGCGCTGGAACATTGGCTCTGGCGTCGCTCGCACGCCGCGTCACAATTCGTCACAATCCGACAGCGCGGCAGGCCACGGCCAGATATGCACAGGGACGTGCAATTTTTCTTTGACAAACCATAGAAAACATTTGTACCAACCCCACATTAACTCCATAATTGGAGTTAACACGTACGTGCCCCTGGCCTGAAATAGTGGTTTATGCAACGGCGTAAAATCTTGGTTGTTTTGAGGGCCAAGCCTCACAACGATTTGAATTAAGGGTTTTACCTGTGATGAACTTTACTACTGCCTGGGGACACACCCCCCCTTTTGGTCAAAAACGGGTTTCCAACCTTAACGCTTTGAAGCGCGCTTAATCGCATTCTGTTTACCGTTTTAACCGACGGTGAAGCCGAACTCGATTTGCCATAGGAGGAAACACATGTCCAACACGGCCATTCCGAACAACAATATGCCCCTGAACACGGCCGCGCCCCGCGCGAAGATGCCGGTTGTGCAGGCATACCACGGCGAAGTCGCCGACGTCGTGCGCTCCATCGCGCCTGCCCGCCCGCTGTATCTGCTGTGGCCGGAACGCATCGCCGACAACGCGCGCCGCTTCCTGACCCAGTTCCCGGGCGAGACGATTTACGCGACCAAGTGCAACCCGGACCGCACCGTCATCCAGACGCTGTACAAAACCGGCGTGCGCTCGTTCGACGTTGCCTCGATTGACGAGGTGCGCCTTATCCGCAAGCTCGCGCCCCGCGCGAAGCTGTACTTCATGCACACCATCAAATCGCCGGAAGCGATTGAGGAAGCCTACAAGGTGCACGGCGTGCGCGCCTTCGTCCTCGACTCGATGGACGAGCTGTACAAAATCATGCGCGCGACCGACCTCGCGCAGGACCTCGAACTCTACGTTCGTCTGGCCCTGCCGAAAAACTCGAAAGCGCAGATCGACTTCTCCGCGAAGTTCGGCGCCCTGCCCTATGACGCCACGGAACTGCTGAAAGCCTGCCGCCCTGTGGCGCAGCGCCTCGGCCTGTGCCTGCACGTCGGAACGCAGACGACCGACACCGCCGCCTACAAGCGCGCCATCAAGGTCGCCTCCCGCGTCGTGCGCGCGGCCAAGGTTGCCATCGACGTCCTCGATGTCGGCGGCGGCTTCCCGGTGCAGTACCCGGGCACGGCCATCCCGCCGTTCAGCGACTACATCGACACCATCATGACGGCCCTGAAAACCGAAAAGATGGACCGCATCCCGCTGATGTGCGAACCGGGCCGCGCCCTCGTGGCGACGGGCGGCAGCCTCATCTGCCGCGTGGAAGCGCGTAAAGGCGACCTGCTGCACATCAACGACGGCACCTATGGCGGCCTGTTCGACGCCGGCGCCGTGATCCGGGCGCGTTATGCGACCCGCGCCATCGCGCCCGCAGGGCAGGAACGTACGGGCGAACAGATGGGCTACCGCTTCGCCGGTCCCACCTGCGATTCCATCGACATGATGAAAGGCCCCTTCATGCTGCCTGCGGACATGCAGGCCGGCGACTGGATCGAAATCCAGGTGATGGGCGCGTATTCGATGTCCATGCGCTCCGATTTCAACGGGTTCGGCGCCCATATGCGCGCCGTAATGGCCGGGAAATAATCAGCCCTTCAATAAGGCGATTAAATCCCCCGGAAACCGGGGGATTTTTTTATCCCTACTGCGGTTATTTTTATTTGAAATCTGCCGCCGGATGAATAAGTTACGGGTTAACTACTGAACAATTTGGAGAACGACATGACCGCAAACACGCAACGCAAGGTGACCAGCAACCAGAAAGCCGAACTGCTTTCGAAAGTGGTCGAACACATCGACATCAAATCCTTCGACGCCCGTCCCATCGTGGACCAGATGGCGAAGATGTCGTTCACCTCGCGCGACATGGCGCGCGCGACCGACATCTACAAGATGATGCTGAACGACAAGGACTGCGCCATCTTCCTGACGCTGGCCGGTTCCACCTCCGCCGCTGGCTGCATGGACATTTACGCCGAACTCATCAAGAACAACATGATCGACGGTATCGTCGCCACCGGCGCGTCCATCGTCGACATGGACTTCTTCGAGGGCCTCGGCTTCAAGCACTATCAGGGTCAT
>JAMIFL010000128.1:0-56371 GCA_035906295.1 Alphaproteobacteria bacterium
TGGAAGACAAATTATCGGAAGCGGATTTCGAACGGCTGTTCGGGCAGGCGGGCGACTGGGTTGGAAAGCTTTCGGGCTTTGGGCTTAAGGCGGCGCAGAACATCATGGGGGGCATGGCCAAGCGCATGGGCATGCCGGTTATTCGCAAGGCGGCCGTGGAGGGCGTGAAGCTGCTGGGCGGCGCGTTCGTGATGGGGGAAAGCATCGAGGAGGCGCTGGCCGCCGCCAACGGGCAGCCGCGCGGGGTTGCGTGGTCGTTCGACATGCTGGGCGAAGGGGCGCGCACGGCGGCGCATGCGGAGGAGTATTTCAACAGTTACGCCCACGCCATTTCGACGGTGGGGCGCAGCGTGGTGGACCGGCATACCCCGGCGCTGAAGCGGCACGGGATTTCGGTGAAGCTTTCGGCGCTGCACCCGCGCTACCACGCGGGGCAGTATGACCGATGCATTCCGGAGCTGGCGGAGCGTTTATCGGAGCTTTGCAGGCTGGCGGCGGATGCGGGGCTGAACCTGACGGTGGATGCCGAGGAAAGCGAGCGTCTGACGCTGTCGCTACAGGTCATCGACAAGACGTTGCAGGCGCCGTACCTGAAGAGCTGGGACGGGTTCGGGCTTGCGATTCAGGCGTATTCGAAGCGGGCTTTGCCGCTGACGCGGGAGCTGATTGCGTGGTCGCACACGACCAAGCGGCGGCTGGGCATTCGGCTTGTGAAGGGGGCTTACTGGGATTCGGAAGTCAAACGCGCGCAGGTGGGCGGGTTGCCGGATTACCCGGTGTTCACGCGTAAGAGCCATACCGACCTTTCCTACCTTGCGTGTGCGCAGATGCTGATGGACAACCGCGCGTTCGTGACGCCGATGTTCGGTACGCATAACGCCACAACGGTTGCCAATATTCTGGAGATGGCGGGGAATGACCGGCGCGGGTTTTCGTTCCAGCGCCTGTTCGGCATGGGCGAGGGTTTGCACGCGCAGTTGCTGGCCATGGATTTGCCGGTTTCGGTTTATGCGCCGGTGGGGCCGCATACGCAGTTGCTGGCGTATCTGGTGCGCCGGTTGCTGGAAAACGGGGCCAACACCTCGTTCGTGAACAAAATCAGCGACCGTTCGGTACCGGCGGAGAAGCTGATTGACGACCCGGTTGCGACCGCGCGGCTGAACAAGGGCAAGCCGCACCCGAAAATTCCCCTGCCCGCCAACCTGTACGCACCTGAAAGGCCCAATAGCCGGGGGTTTGACCTTGGCGAGCGGGATGCGCTAAAGGCGCTTGAGAACGGCGCCCGGAACGCGATTTCTGGCCGTGTGTATGAGGCGTACAGCCTTGTGGACGGGGTTAAGCGTACGGGGGCTATGGCGCAGGACATGCATTCGCCTTCCGATAAGGCGGTGGTGCTGGGGCAGATGTGGTCGGCGGATGATAAAATCATCGACGATGCGTTCGAGAGCGTGTGCGGTGGCCTGAAAATATGGCGGACGACGCACCCGGATGAACGGGCGAAGGCGCTGGAGCAGTATGCGCGGCTGCTGGAAGAGCACCGGGATGAATTTGTGGGGCTTTGTTCGCGCGAGGCGGGCAAGACTTTGGCCGACGGCATTGCGGAAGTGCGCGAGGCGGTGGATTTCGCGCGGTATTACGCGGCGCAGGCGCGCAAATTGTTCGGCACGCCCATTATTCTGCCGGGGCCTACGGGGGAGCAGAATTCGCTGCGGCTGGAGGCGCGCGGGGTGTTCGTGTGCATCAGCCCATGGAATTTCCCGCTGGCGATTTTCACGGGGCAGGTTTGCGCGGCGTTGGCCGCGGGGAACGCCGTGGTGGCGAAACCCGCCGAGCAGACGCCCATCATCGCCCAGCGGGCGGTGGAACTGATGCTGGCGGCGGGCATACCCAACAACGCCATCGCGCTGGTGCAGGGTGATGGCCGCGTGGGCGAGAAAACGGTTTCGCACCGGCGGGTTTCGGGGGTGGCGTTTACGGGCTCCAACGCGGCTGCCAAGGCCATTCACAAGTCGCTGGCCGACAGGCCGGGGCCGATTATTCCGCTGATTGCGGAGACGGGCGGTTTGAACGCCATGATCGTCGATTCAACGGCGCTGCCGGAGCAGGTTTGCGACGATGTGATGCTTTCAGCGTTCACCTCGGCGGGGCAGCGGTGTTCGGCCTTGCGGCTGTTGTGCGTGCAGGAAGAGATTGCGGACCCGCTGATGGATTTGCTGGCGGGGGCGATGGGCGAGCTGAAAATCGGCGACCCGGCGGATGCGGCGACGGATATCGGCCCGCTTATCGACGCGGAGGCGGCGGCGATGGTGCAACGGCATAAATCGCGCCTGCGCGGGGGGGCGCATTCGGTGGCGGAAGCGAGCCTCGACAAGGCCATCGCCGGGCGCGGGCATTTCTGCGCGCCGATGGCGGCGGAGCTGCGGTCGGTCGACGACCTGGACCGCGAAATTTTTGGGCCGGTGCTGCATGTGGTGCGGTACAAGGCGCATGAGCGCGAGGATTTGATTGAGGACATCAACCGCAAAGGGTTCGGGCTGACGTTCGGGGTGCATTCGCGCATCTGGCAGACGCAGCGGCAGGCGGCGAGCCAGATACGCGCCGGGAACGTTTACATCAACCGCGGCATGATTGGCGCGGTTGTGGGCGTACAGCCGTTTGGCGGCATGGGGCTTTCGGGCACGGGGCCGAAGGCGGGGGGGCCGCATTACCTTTATGCGTTCGCCACCGAGAAGGTCATCAGCATCGACACCACGGCGTCGGGCGGGAATACAAGCCTTTTGACGCAGGATGAGGGATTATAGGCATTCCGGGGCCGCGGAATCCCTCAAGTTAAGGTTTTATTAAGTAAGCGGCTTTATGGTTGGGCGCATACCAAAAAACAGGAGCGTTCACCATGACACTGAGCCGCGCGTTTAACGTTACTTCGCATATCGTCGGGAAAAAGACGGCATCGGTCTTGGACGTGCTTCAGCGCAACGCGATGGCCATGGCGCAGGCGCCGCTGGCACGATAGCCGCGAAGCGGCCTGATGGCAGTCTAGCCGCGAAGCGGCGCTGACAGTGTAGCCGCGAAGCGGCGGTGGCCAGCAGGTAACGGGACAGTTTCTCCTTTCGAGTGGAGATAAAAGGGCGGCCTTTCAAAGGGCCGCCCTTTTGCTATACAGGGCCTGGACATTTGTTTTGCGCGCCAGGCGCGCGGGAATTAAGGAGACTTGCCCTATGGATATTCTGGTTATCGGTTCCGGCGGACGGGAACATGCGCTGTGCTGGCGGCTGAAGCAGTCGGCATCGTGCGGGCAGGTGCATTGCGCGCCGGGGAACCCGGGCATTGCGCAGATGGCGACGTGCCACGAGGTGGGGGCCGAGGATATTGACGGGCTGGTGAAGCTGGCGCAGGCCATCAAGCCGGACCTTGTGGTGGTGGGGCCGGAGGCGCCGCTGGTGGCGGGCGTGGCGGACAGGATGCGCGCGGCGGGGTTTGCGACGTTCGGGCCGGGCGCGCAGGCGGCGCAGCTTGAGGGTTCGAAAGCGTTTTTGAAGGATTTCTTCGCGCGGCACGACATTCCGACGGCGCAGTATAAAAACTTCACCGATGCGGACGCGGCTTGCGCGTATATCGACGCGATGGGCGCGCCCATCGTGGTGAAAACATCCGGCCTTGCGGCGGGCAAGGGCGTGACGGTGGCGATGACGACGGACGAGGCGAAGCAGGCGGCGCGGGAGATGCTGTCGGGCGCGCTGTTTGGGGACGCGGGGCTTGAAATCGTGATCGAGGAGTTTCTGGATGGGGAGGAGATTTCGTATTTCGCCATCTGTTCTGGCCGGGATTTCGTGCCGCTGGGTTCGGCGCAGGACCACAAGCGCGTGGGCGACGGCGACACGGGGCCGAACACGGGCGGCATGGGGGCGTATTCCCCTGCCCGGCTGATGACGCCGGCACTGGAGCAACAGATTATCGAACGCTGCATCAAGCCGACGCTGAAGGGCATGGCGGATGAGGGCAACCCGTTCCACGGCGTTTTGTTCGCGGGCGTGATGGTCAGCGGCGGGCAGGCCAGACTGCTGGAATACAACGTGCGGTTCGGCGACCCGGAATGCCAGACGCTGATGCTGCGGCTGGAGGGGGATTTCGCGCAGATGCTGATGGACGCGGCGAAGGGCCAGCTTAAGGCGCAGGAATTTTCGATGCGTGATGACGTTGCGGTGTGCGTGGTGATGGCGGCGAAGGGTTACCCCGGCGCCTACGCCAAGGGCGGGGTTATTGCAGGGTTCGAGAAGGCCGAGGCCGATGGCGCGATTGTTTTCCATGCCGGCACCAAGGCCGACGCGCAGGGGCGCGTGGTGGCCAATGGGGGCCGCGTGCTGGGCGTGAGCGCGAAGGGCGCAAGCGTGGGCGCGGCGCGGGATGCCGCGTACAAGGCGGTGGACGCGATTGAGTGGGCGGACGGTTTCTGCCGCCGCGACATCGGCTGGCGGGCGGTTTGATTATTTAGAATTTGCAACTGCGCGGGTGAAGCGGTTCGTAGGAACCGTCCTTCGTTTTGCGCAGGTAGTAGAGCGTCTGTTCGCCGATTTTTTTCGCGGCGTTGGACTGGATGATTTCGCATTCCACGTCAGAGACGCCGTTGCCGACATAGTAGGGTTTTTTCATGCGCACGATGTCGTTTTTCGGCGGGGTGCCTTTATCGTATTCGGCCATTTTGACGGTGTAGGTGCACACGATGTCGGGCGTGCAGGTGCAGGCCACTTCGGTGATGGCGCCGAAGCCCACGATGTCGGCGCGGGATTTGCGCTGGGCATCGGTGAGGCTTTCGCATTTGGGGGCCTTGAGGGGGGCCAGCCTGCTTTCCTGCGCCATGGCGGGGACCGCCATGAGAAGAACCAGCAATGCCGCAAGGCCCGCCCGTTTCATCATGCGATGGGCGCGTCCACGCGGACGGGGAGGTCCTGCGCCAGCGGGTCGTCGTCGGTCATTTCGATCATGCCGGTGGGCTGGACCGAGAAGTTGGAGAAGAAGAGCGCGTTGGAATAGAAGACGATGGCGTCACACAGCCAGTAGCCTTCGGCGTTCTTGCCTTCGAACGATGCGGGGCGGATTGTGCCCTCAATCGCGCGGCGGGTGGTGTCGTCCATGTTTTTGGGCAGGCCGTGCGTGTCCATGCTTTCGGAGACGAGGAACGGGCCGTCTTCGCCGCGCACGAAGAAGCAGAAGAAGCGCAGGTAGTCGAGCACGTTGTCGTCATTAAGACGGACGGGCGCGTCGGCGTTGGTCTGGTGAATGGGGGGGCTGGTGCCGTCGAGACGGGTGAGGTTGCCCTGATTGGCGAGGTAATAGATGGAAAGGTTTTCCGGTATCCAGTTGCGGTCGCGCAGGCGGATGAGGACCACCTGTTCGTAGAACGGGAGGCCGCGCCAGGAGACGGTTGTGCTGTCGGCCGACGTGCGGTGTTTGCCGTCAATGGTGCCGACCTGTGAAAGAAAGCCCTGGAGTTCTTCGCCCGTGACGGCGTTCCAGCGATTGTCATCGTTAAACATGAGGTTACCTTAAGAGTATGCTTTGTATTTCAAGAGTATAGGGGCAAAAAACCGGTTGGGCCAGCCCCTATGTGGGAGAATGCCGCGATAGCGGCGGGCATGGGAACGCCGCTATCAACGGCGGGAACGGGTGGGAACGGTAGCGAAAGCGGGCCTGCGACCGGCGCGGGCCAGCGCGAAAACAGGGGAAACCAGCAGGGCCGTCAGGGCCACGGACAGGAGAAATGCCATTGTTTTTGCCTTTGTCTGAAATTGGGGTGTTTCTATCGTTATAAGGCTTAAATTGTTAAACTTACGTGAATGGTTTGACATTTCCGCGGCATGTGGCTTATAAAGCGCCCCAGATAACGAATTTCAGGAGTACGCCTAGATGAAACGCACATACCAGCCCAGCAAACTTGTCCGCGCCCGCCGCCACGGCTTCCGCGCACGCATGGCCACCAAGAACGGCCGCAAGATTCTGGCCCGTCGCCGCGCCAAAGGCCGCGCGAAACTGAGCGCGTAAGCGCCCATGTCCTCCAAGGACGGCATAAAAACGGACCGCCCCACCGGGCGGTCTGATTTTTTGTGTCCTGCGGACATTTCTGCGCGGCCTGAGGCCGCGCGGCCCACCGGGCGGTCTGATTTTTTGTGTCCTGCGGACATTTCTGCACGGCCTGAGGCCGTGCGGCGCAACGGGCGGCTGAAGAAGCGGTCAGATTTTTTGCGTTTGAGGGATTCCGGCAAAAAATGGGTTTCGCCCACGGTCATCGTGCAGGTGGCGGCCCCGGAAACCACGGATATTCGCGTCGGGTTCACCGCCACCAAAAAAATAGGCGGGGCGGTTGTGCGCAACCGCGCGAAGCGGCGGCTGCGGGAAGCGGCGCGCATGGCGCTCAAAGGCGCGCAGATGCCCAGCGACATCGTGCTTATCGGGCGCGAGAGCACGGCCACCTGCCCGTTCGCGGCGCTGCTGAAAGATATGCGCTGGTGTTTCAAGCGGCTTGAAATACATGGTCATGCGAATGGACATGATGCGAATGCGAAACCTGCTGGTCAGCCTTCTTAAAGCGCCGGTACATGTGTACCGGTATGCGATTTCCCCCCTCATCGGACCGCGGTGCAGGTTCCATCCGACGTGTTCGGATTACTGCTTGCAGGCCTTGGAAAAACATGGTCCATTGACCGGCCTGTGGCTGGCCGCAAAGCGGCTTGCCGCCTGCCATCCGTGGTCTAAACGCCATGGGTACGACCCGGTTCCCTGAACCCCCGAAAACACACAAAAACGGACACGAGTTCATCAATGCAAAATTCGAATGGCCCGAACGGCCAGATGCACCCGGAAGATAAACGCAATCTTCTCATCTTCTTCGCCATCTGCATTGCGGCTTATGTCGGGTATGACCTTTTCATCCACCAGCCGCGCATGGAAAAAATGCGGGCGGTGGAAGCGGCCCAGAAAGTGGCCGCAGCGCAGGCGCCCGTGCAGGGCGACGCCAGCGGCGCGATTTTGCCGCGCGCCGAAGCGATGGGCGCGGCGGGCCGCGTGGCCATCGACAACCCGGACCTTTCGGGGACGCTGTCGCTGAAGGGCGGGCGCATCGACGACCTTTCTTTCCGCCAGTATTTCGAAACGGTGGAACGCACGACGCCGGTGACGCTGATGTCGCCCGCGCGCACGGAGCACCCGCTGTACCTTGATTTCGGATGGCTGGGAGACGGCAAACTGCCGGACGCCAACACGGTGTGGACGCTGAAGGGCGGCGATGCCGCGCCGCTGTCGAAGGACCACCCGGTGACGCTGACATGGACCAACGGCGCGGGCCTGAATTTCGAGCGCACCTATGCGCTGGACGACCAGTACATGTTCACGGTGACGCAGACGGTGACCAACACCACCGGGGCGCCGGTGACGCTTTACCCCTACACCGCGCTGACGCGGCAGGGGCTGCCCAGCGACTACCAGAAGAACGCGGTGATGCATGAAGGCCCCATCGGGTACGTGGACGGGGAGCTTTCGGAAGTGTCCTACAAGGATCTGGACAAGGAGCCGCGCCATGAGATGAAAGGCGACGGCTGGGCCGGGTTTACGGATAAATACTGGTTTTCGGGCCTTGTGCACCGGGGACCGGGGAGCGCCGATTTCCGTTTCCTGCGCGCGAGCACGCAAGGGGCGCCCATCTACCAGATCGACATGAAGGGCGAGGCCATGACGGTGGCGCCGGGCGCGTCCATCAGCGTGCCGGTTGAGGCGTATGTGGGGCCGAAGAAGCTTTCGGTGCTGAACGGGTACAAGGACGCGCAGAATATCGACCGTTTCGACCTCGTCATCGATTTCGGCATGTTCTGGCCGCTGACCATTCCGTTCTTCCACATCCTGACATGGCTTGGGCATACCATCGGTTCGTTCGCGGTGGCCATCCTCGTCTTTACCGTGATGCTGCGGCTTGCGGTGTTTCCGCTGGCCAACAAATCGTACCGTTCGTTCGCGCGGATGCGCAAAATTCAGCCGCAGATGCTGGAAGTACGCGAACGTTATGCGGATGACCGCGCACAATTGCAGCAGGCGATTGTCGAGCTTTACAAGACAGAGCAGGTCAACCCGATGGCCGGGTGTTTGCCGCTGGTGATTCAAATTCCCATCTTCTTCTCGCTGTACAAGGTTTTGTACATCACGCTGGAGATGCGCCATGCGCCGTTCTTCGGTTGGGTGCACGACATGTCGGCGCCGGACCCGCTTTCGGTGTTCACGCTGTTCGGCGCGGTGCCCTGGGATGTGCCGGCGTTCATCAATATCGGGGTGTGGCCGGTCATCATGGGGATTACGCTGTTCATGCAGCAGCGCATGAACCCGCCGGCGCAGGACCCTGTGCAGGCGAAAATCCTGGGGTTCATGCCCATCATGATTACGTTCCTGATGGCGCATTTCCCCGCGGGTCTCGTGATTTACTGGTCGTGGAGCAACACTTTGTCCATCATCCAGCAATATGTGCTGATGCGCCGCGAGGGGGTTGAGGTGAACTTCTTCAGCAAGTCGGCAGCCGACAAGAAAATGGAAGACGCGGTGGCGCACGGACCTGCGGTGCACCCGGCGGAGGAAGAGATTAAACACGACCTTGAGGTCATCGAGGGCAAGGTGCTGGAGAAGACGATTTCACCGCCCAAGCCGAGCAAAAAACGCTAAAAAAATCCCCGCAATTGCGGGGATTTTTTATGACATCATTCGGCGCATTTGGATGCGCCATTTGTGAATAAAGGAGCTTATTTCTTGTTCATGAAGCGAGAAAAACAGAACGTTGGTTCTGTTCCTAAGGTCAATAAAGTGAGGATTTTCTGGGTTTTTCTTAGCATCAATCAGATATAGGCCATACCTGTAAGCCTCATACGCAACAGTATCAGCTGCTTGTAAACATGCTTGTGCTTCTACTGCAGAAAATTTCAGATTTATTCTTCCCATCATTTCTGGTGAAACAATTTTATTAGCTGTGATTATAGAGTTGGTAGCAATGTCCTGAGCCCCTTGATCAAAATGACACCATATTGGCTCGTCAATTTGGGCCAGTATTTTAAAAATATGATCAAAGACTCCCGCGAAAGCCATGTTTTTGGCTTCTCCAAGAAATCTTTTTTCAACTGGAGTAAGCACTCTATTCCAATCTTCTACAGCAACAATACATGCGAAACAGACGACTCCAGATTCTACTATTGCCGTTCGGAATTTATAACGCAGTAAATCGCACTCTCCTTGATTGTAATCGATAAAATCGCCTTTTTTTGCAGCTAAATTGGCCAAATGAAACTGACGCAAAATTTTCTTATGCGGTAACGGATCTGCTAAGAGTTTTTTCCAGCTTTTCTCTAATTCTTCGAACTCCGCTTTTTCACCAATGACACCACCCCACACCGCTATCTTGGAGTCGGAGTGCGTGCCACTATCGTCGAAGTAACATTCAATCATTCTTGTAATTCTCTGGTTTCGATCAACTTACCTACGATAGCAGGGTCGGCCAGGGTGGAGATGTCGCCGAGCGCGTCTACCTCGCCCGCGGCGACTTTGCGCAGGATGCGGCGCATGATTTTGCCGGAGCGCGTTTTGGGGAGGCCGGGGGTGATGTGGACGTGGTCGAGGCTGGCGATGGGGCCGATGATTTGCCGGACGAGTTTGTTGATGGCGGCGGATGTTTCATCGCTGCCGGGTTCGCCCTGTTTCAAAATCACGTAGGCGTAGATGCCCTGCCCTTTCAAATCATGCGGGAAGCCGACGACGGCGCTTTCGGCGACGGCGGGGTGGCGGTTGATGGCGGATTCGATTTCGGCGGTACCGAAGCGGTGGCCGGAGACGTTGATGACGTCATCCACCCTACCCGTTATCCAGTAGTCGCCATCCGCATCGCGGCGGGCGCCGTCGCCGGTGACGTAGACGCCCTTGAAGGTGGAGAAATAGGTTTTTTCGAAACGGTCATGATCGCGGAAGACGGTGCGCATCTGGCCGGGCCATGAATCGGTTATCACGAGGTTGCCTTCGCAGGGGCCTTCGAGCGTTTTACCGTCGTTATCGAGGATGGCGGCGTTGATGCCGAAGAACGGCCGCGAGGCGGAGCCGGGTTTCTGGCTGGTGAGGCCGTTGGGAAGCGGCGTTATGATGTGGCCGCCGGTTTCGGTTTGCCAGTAGGTATCGATGACGGGGCAGCGGCCTTCGCCCACCACGTCGTGGTACCAGTTCCAGGCCTCGGCGTTGATGGGTTCGCCGACGGAGCCCAAGATGCGCAGGGATTTGCGGTGGCTGCGTTTTACAAACGCGTCGCCTTCTTTCAGCAGGGCGCGGATGGCGGTGGGGGCGGTGTAGAAGATGTTGACGCCGTGCTTGTCGACCACGTCCCAGAAGCGGCCCCAGTCAGGGTATTGGGGCACGCCTTCGAACATGAGGGTGGTGCCGCCGTTGGCCAGCGGCCCGTAGACGATGTAGCTGTGGCCGGTGACCCAGCCGACATCGGCGGTGCACCAGTAGACGTCCCCTTCCCGGTAATCGAAGGATTGTTCGTGGGTGTAGGCGGTGAAAACGAGGTAGCCGCCGGTTGTGTGCAGCACGCCCTTGGGTTTGCCGGTGGAGCCTGAGGTGTAGAGGATGAACAGCGGGTCTTCGGCGTTCATGTCGGCACAGGGGGCGGTGGGGGATGCGGCGGCCAGCGCGTCGTGCCACCACATATCGCGCGTATCGTCCCATGCGATTTTGCCGCCGGTGCGTTTGTAGACGAGAACATTGCGGACGCCGGGGCATTCTTTCAGCGCGGCATCGACGTTGTTTTTGAGGGGGACGGATTTGCCGCCGCGCAGGCCTTCATCGGCGGTGATGACGAAGGTGGATTCACAATCCTGAATACGGTCGCGCAGGGATTCGGCGGAAAAGCCGCCGAAGACGACGGCGTGGATGGCGCCGATGCGCGCGCAAGCCAGCATGGCGAAGGCCGCCTCGGGAATCATGGGCATGTAGATGGTGACACAATCGCCGCGCTTGACGCCCTGCGCGGTCAGCACGTTGGCGAGGCGGGAGACCTGTTCGTGCAGTTCGCGGTAGGTGATGCGGCGGGATTCATCGGGGTTGTCGCCTTCCCAGATGATGGCGGTTTGGTCGGCCCGTTTTGCCAGATGCCGGTCGATGCAGTTGTGGGCGGCGTTGAGAGTGCCGTCTTCGTACCATTTGATGGAGACGTCGGGCTGAAACCGCGTGTTCTTTACCTTGGTGTACGGCGTGAACCAGTCGAGGCGTTTGCCTACATCGCCCCAGAACTTTTCGGGCTCGGTAATGGATTGACGGTAGAGGTCTTCATACGCGCTTTTTTCCATCTCTTATTTTACCGCAGATTGCAGTGCAGCAGGAAGACTTGAAAATGGGCGTGCGGCGTTATTTTACGCCGCCGCGTTTGCAGACATGCGCCCATTCGGCGTCGGTGACGGGCTGGACGGACAGGCGGGAGAGTTTGACCAGTGCCATGTTTTTGAGTTTGGGGTCGGCTTTGACGTCGGCCAATGTGACGGGGGTTTTGAGGGGTTCGAGGGCCTTCACGTCGACCATCACGAATTTGCCGGTTTCGTCGGACGGGTCGGGGTAGGCGGTTTTGACGATTTCGCAGATGCCGACGATCGCCTTGCCTTCGTTGGAATGGTAGAAGAAGGCGCGGTCGCCTTTTTGCATGGCGCGCAGGTTAGCGGCGGCCTGATGGTTGCGCACGCCGTCCCAGTTTGTCGTGCCTTTTTTCACCTGCTGGTCCCATGACCAGACCGTGGGTTCGGATTTGATGAGCCAATAATTCATCATTTGTGGGCCCTCAAACGCCGGCCCGCGTGTTCCACACGCTGCAGGCTTCGCGCGGGTAAGCCGCGCGGGGCCTCAATGGCCCAGTTATGACAGAGCTTATTCATAGAGATGCGCCTTTTTTTCGTCGTTGTGTTCATCCATATTACAGCAATGAGATTGCGCAAAATCGTTTTGTTACTGGCCCTGCTTATTTTGCCCGTTTCGGCGTTCGCGCAGGGCATGACGGTCATTCGTGATACCGAAATCGAAGAGGCGTTGCGCGACTGGACGACGCCCATATGGAAGGCGGCGGGGCTGAACCCGGACGCGGTGAAGCTTATTCTCGTACAGTCGCCGGATTTCAACGCCTTCGTGGCGGGGGGTTCGAACATCTTCGTTTATACCGGCATGATACAGACGGCGAAGAATCCCGGGGAGCTGCTGGGGGTGCTGGCGCACGAGACGGGGCATATCGCGGGCGGGCACCTGATTGCGGGGCGCGAGGCGATGGAACGCGCGTCGTATGAATCCATGCTGGCGATGCTTTTGGGCGTAGGCGCGGGTGTCGCCGGGTCAAGCGAGGCTGCGAACGCGGTCATCATCGGCGGGCAGGGCATGGCGATGGGGAGTTTTCTTTCGCATTCCCGGGTGCAGGAATCGGCGGCGGATCAGGCGGGGCTGCGTTTCCTGCAAACATCCGGCTACAGCCCCAAGGGCATGGTGACGCTGCTGGAGACGCTGAAAAGCCAGGAGCTGATGCCGCAATCGCAGCAGTCGGCCTATGTGCGCACCCACCCGCTGACGGCGGACCGCATCGCGGCGATGGAGGCGGGGGCCGCGCGGTCGCCTTACATGGACAAGCCTTACCCGGATGCGTGGACGCACGATTTCAGGATGATACAGGCGAAGCTGCTGGGCTTCGTGGAGCCGCAGCGCGTGGCGTGGGCGTATTCGGAGAAAGATACTTCGGAGCCGGCGCTGTATGCGCGGGCGATTGCGGCGTACCGGCGCAGCGAGAAGGACAAGGCGCTGGCGCTGGCCGACCAGTTGCTGGCGCGCAGCCCCAAGAACCCTTATTTCCATGAAATCAAAGGCCAGATGCTGCGCGATTTCGGGCAGTTGCCGGGGGCGGCGGAGGAATACCGCAAGGCCATCGCGGCGAAGCCGGATGCGGCGCTTATCCGGGTAGACCTCGCGCAGGTGCTGGTGGAAATGGCGGGGGCGGGCAACGCAGCGCTGTATGCGGAGGCCGAAAGCCAGCTTGACCGGGCGCGGGCGCAGGAACCGCGTTCCACCAGCATTCAGCGGCTTTACGCCACCATTTACGGGCGGCAGGGCGACGAGCCGCGCGCGCGTTACCATCTGGCCGAGCAGGCCGCGCTGGAAGGCCGGACGCGCGAGGCGCAGAGCCTTCTGACATCAGCCATGCCGGGCCTGAAACCCGGGAGCCGGGATTACCGGCTGGCGCAGGACCTGAAACTTTATCTGGACAGCCGCCCTTCCAAGGAAAAGGACAAGGAAAAGGATGATGACAAGAGAGGCCGCTAGGTTACAATTAATGGAACCCCTTTTTTCGGAGATTGCATGCGTCGTCTTTTCCTGAGCCTTAGCCTTACCGCCGCGTTCATCGCGCCCTTTGCCGGTGCAACGCAGGCCCGCGCGGAGGAATTCACCCGCGCGCAGATCGAGGACATCATCAAGGACTACATTTCCAAGAACCCGCAGGTCATCATCGACTCGGTCGAGAGCTTCGGGCGCGAACAGCAGCGGCAGGACGACGAAGCGGCCAGCAAGCGCATCATGGAAAACAAGGACTGGCTTTACAACAACAAGAACCACGCGCAGGCCGGCAACCCGAAAGCCACGACCACCATCGTGGAGTTCTTCGATTACAATTGCGGGTACTGCAAGGCCGCGGTCAACGACCTGATGACCATGCTGGAAGACGACAAGGATTTGCGCATCGTGTTCGTGGAAATCCCGATTTTGGGCGATTCTTCCACCGTCGCGGCGCGCTGGGCATTGGCAGCCATGAAGCAGGATTCGAATAAATACCTGCCGTTCCATCTGGCGCTGATGCGCCACAAGGGGCCGCTGGACGAGTTCACGTACCTGCAATACGCCAAGACCGCGGGCCTCGACCTCGACAAGCTCAAGGTGGACCGTTCGGCCAACGATATCGCCATCACCATCGACGACAACCTGCGCATGGCCCGCACGCTGGGGATTACCGGCACGCCGGCCTTCGTCATCGGCGACCAGCTTGTGCGCGGTTTCGTGGGCAAGGAAGGTTTGCAGGAAGCGGTTAAGTACGCGCGCGAGAAACACGCGAAGTCCATCGGGCGGTAAGCGCCCGCCTGCGCGTCATGAACCGGCGCTAAGCGCCCGCCACACGGCATAAACGAAAACCGGCCCCTTTCGAGGGGCCGGTTTTTTATCGCGTGTTTCGTGCCCTGCGCGCGCGTGCGCCGGGGGTATCAGTCACGCCCGTAGTCGACGACGATTTCCCTGACCACCGGCGCGGCGTTGGCCCAGGTGACGATGGGGTTCGGGATTTCGCCCCTTGTCGCCCACGAGCCGTAAAGGGCGGAGTGGTAGACGCGGGTCGGGTAGGACCATGTGCCTTCGGTGTAGCTCTTGCCCTTCCACTCACGCGTGATGGCCTCGGTGATGGTGGTGGTGGTCATGTAGGACAGGGTCCGGCAGCCGCCTTTACCGCCGCAGGAGACGTAGAAGACCTGAAGCGGCCATGCGATGGCGGTTTCTTCGTTCCGGCCGCAATAGAGGTCTTTCCAGAAGCCGTTCTGGCGGACAATCAGCTTGGTATTGTCCTCGATCTGCGGGCGGTGGGCGAGCAGGACGCCGTTGCGGTTGAGGATGGTGGTCTGGACGACCGTGCCTTCCTTGCCGCTGTCGACCTTCTTGAACTCAAGGGTGACATTGCCGTCCTTGGTTTCTTTTTTGAACATGGTCTTGCACAGCTCGTTCACGCCCGGGAGGTAATTGAACATGCCCGGGTTGTTGTAGTGCTGGGTGCAGATTTTCTCGAAGGATTTCTGTTCCGAGAAATTGAGCGAGTTGCCGGACGAGGTGCACAGGGCGTCGTTGAGTTTCTGCACCTCGGCGCGTTCCGCGTCGGTGAGGTCGCGGCCCATGCCGATTTCGGCTTTCTTCTTGGCTTTGTCCAGATCTTCCTCGGCCTTGTCGGTTTCGGCCTTGGCGGTTTCGTAGACGCCTTTCTTCTGGTCGTAGACCGCCTGCGCGTTGTCACGCGTGGTGCGGGCCGCGTTCAGCTCGTTCTGACGGGCGGTCAGTTCGTTGCCGCGGGCGACCATCTGGTTGTAATAGGAATTGGCCGTGCTTTGCATGCTGTTGGCATAAGAAGCCGCAGACGCGTAGGCCGACCAGGCGGCGTTGATCTGCGCCGAGGTGGAGTTCGAGTCTGCCGCCACGGCGGCGTAGGAAGAGTAGGCCGCGCTCGCCGAATAGGCAGCGGAGTTCGCCAAGCTTTGGTAATAAGAGTAGTTGGACGAGGCCGAATTATAGGCAGACTGGGCCGCGCTGACCGCAGACTGGGCGTTGGTCACGGCCTGTTTGGCCGCGTCCAGCGTGGGTTTATAGGCGTCCATCAACTGTTTCTTCTGATCGGACACTTCTTTTTTATCGTTGTATTTTTTAGCCTTCTTGATCTTGTCGTTGCTGGCGTCCAACTGGAACTGGATGTCACCGCACACATCGGAGCGGATCTGCTGGGCGGCAGCGGAAATCAGGATGCTGTTCGCGGGAACCGCGGGCTGGTTGGTCCACGACTTGATGAAGGCGTCCTTGCCGGGGCCGCGGAATTCCCACCATTTATCGCAGCCCTTGATGTTGCAGCTTTTCCACAGCAGGCCCGCTTCGGAGGTGTAGAAGCGCTGTTCCCATTTGTCGTGGGGGTATTTGTCCCGGTCGACGGTCTGGTAGTAGACCTTGCCGGTGGTGGTGCCGTCCCACGGGATGCCGGGGTTCAGGGCCACGGGCAGGCCGGCGTACTTGGTGGCGACCATGTATTTATCGCTCGCGCCCCATTTGCCGGCGGTGATGGTTTCGGGTTTCCAGTCACCCTGACGGGTGGAATCGTAGTTGAAGGGGCAGTTGACCCACAGCGTGCGCGTGTACCACGTGCAGATGTTTTCTGTGATTTTCCACGGCGTGGTGGGCGTGGGCAGCGGCTTGAAGGTGAACTTGTCATCCCACGTGATGGCTTCCATGCCGCGCCAGGTGGTGACGTGCGAGTTCTGGACCTGTTCGGTGCCGGTGAAATAATCGAAGTTCAGGTAATCCCAGTAGCCGCCGACGACGGAGACGCAGTCGGAGAACAGGCAGAGGTTGAAGACGTGGGCGAACCAGTCTTCATCGACGAACCAGCCGTCGACGAGGTTACGCGACCATTTTTCGGTGGATTTCTGAGGTTTTTCATCGGGCGCGTTCGGGACCTTGCCGCAGGCGACGCGGTGCGTTTCATCGCCGGAGCAGTTGATGGTTTCGCCGATCCAGACCTTGCGCTTGCCGACGCCGTCGGTGCCGGTGTCGTTGGTAACGGAGCTGTTGTCGACGACGCGGACCAGCGTGGCGTGGCCGTCATACCATGTGATGGTGGAGCGACCGAGCTTGTCATCCAGCAGGTTCTTGAAGCGGATGCGCATGGTGATGTCGGCGCCCGCGCATTCGAGGCGGCGGGTGTCGGTCTGGTTGTCCTCGTTCCTGTCCTTGGTGCCTTCCTGGCCGGTGGAACGGGCATTCAGGGAGCAGGTGTCGATGTTCTTCTTGCGGGCTTCCTCGGCGTTCTTGGATTTTTTAACGTCGACCTTGGTGCAGTCCATCTGGAGCTGTTCGTTCAGGATGCGGCGCAGGGAGGTAGCGGCGAAGTTGTTGAGGTTGGCCGTGCCGGCGCCTTCCTGCAGGTCGTAGCCGGAGGTGGCGATGACGATGTCGTCGACGCAGGCGCCGACGCTTTCGGAGCCGCTTTCACCGCCCCAGCCCGCGTTGGGGTTGGCGGGGTCCCACGTACCGTCGGGACGGTAGGTGACCTTACGCTGCTGCACCATGGTGCCGCGCTTGTTGTTGGTGCAGGGCACGGTGCGGTATTCGATGCGCGCCATTTCGGTGGTGGGCGCGGCGGGACGGTCGATGGTGAAGACGATGACGGGGGCGCCCACGGGAATGGCGCTGCCGCTGCAGGATGCCGGCAGGGCGGTGGGGGTGGCGGTGGCGCCGTCCTTGAGCATGGCGATGCCGCCGTTGCGGTAGGTGCCGATGAGGTCGCCGGACGTGCGGTCACGCAGGAAGCCCACGATGGTGGCGGAATCGGTGCCCATGCCGCGGACGTTGAAGCGGCCCGCGGTGTCGCGCCCGTCAATCCACGAAATCTGGCGGACCTGCGAGCCGGAACCGGTGGGGCAGATCATGGTGCGCATGGGCGCGCCCATGGTGTCGGTGTTGATGCCCATGGAGGCGAGGTTGAGGACGCCGCCGGTGGTGGCGGTAAACCATGTGGGGCTGGTGATGATGGCCTGCTGGACCTGAACGGCCACGTTGGCGAGGCTGTTGGCGTAATATTCACCCGTGACGCGGCCAGCGGCGTTGGGGTTGTTTTTCACCGGGTCGGTCGAGTCCGGCAAACAGGCGGACAGCGCCAGCGTGGCGCCCAGAACCATCAGTGAAAGACATTTGCGAATATTGACCATGGCCGTACCCCCCCAAAGGGTAAAAAGAATGCTCCACCCTTATTTTCGGACAGAAATCCTTAAAATTTGGTTCAAAAACGGGAATGATTATGTGGAATTATGCGGGATGGCAGGAAGAATTAGGGAAAACAGCAATTTAAGGGCGAACGCCCCGTAAAAGAGTGTACCTGCTTCGTTAACAAATCCCTAACAACAGCAGGGGTGGGGGCAAGGGTGGCGGGGTACGCCTTAACGCGGCAGGCGGATGGTGACGACGGTGCCCTGCCCCAGACGGGAATCGATGGTGAGCTGGCCGTGGTGCAGTTCGGTCAGGTCTTTCGTGATGGCGAGGCCGAGGCCCGAACCTTCGTGACCGCGGGTGAAGGCGTTGGAGACCTGTTCGAACGGTTTGGTGACATCGCCCAGTTTGTGGGCGGGGATGCCGATGCCGGTGTCGCGCACGCTGATGGCGAGCATGGCGCCTTCTTCCTGCAGCGATACGTCCACCCTGCCGCCGGACTGGGTGAATTTGACGGCGTTGGAAAGGAGGTTCAGCAAAATCTGCTTCAGGGCGCGGCGGTCGGCGCGGATGTCGATGTCTTCCTGCGGCAGGCGGCAGGCGAGGCTGAGGCCGCCTTCATGGGCGCGCGCCTCCATCATCTGGGTGGTGGTGCGGATGATTTGCGAGAGGTTGATGTTTTCCAGCGTCAGTTCGTATTTGCCGGCCTCGATTTTCGACATGTCGAGGATGTCGGTGATGAGGTCGAGCAAATGGTGGCCGGATTCACGGATGGCGCCGATATAATCGAGGTAACGTTCGTTGCCCAGCGGGCCGAGCAACTGTTTTTCGATGAGGTCGGAGAAGCCGATGATGGCGTTGAGCGGGGTGCGCAGTTCGTGGCTCATATTCGCCAGGAAGCGGGATTTGGAGGCGTAGGCGCCTTCGGCCTGGTCTTTCGCGTCGCGCAGGGCCTTTTCATGCTCCTTCTGGGAGGTGATGTCCTGCATGATGCCGTAGAGGGCGGTGACCTCGCCCTCGCTGTCCAGTTCGCAGCGGCCTTCGCAGCGTATGGTGCGGACCTGACCGTCCGGCCTGATGGCGCGGAAGTCCATGTCGTAGTCGTTCTGCTGGATGATGGCGCGCTGGAAGGCCTGGAACAGGCGGCCCAGATCGCGGCGGTGGACCAGCGCGTTCATGGTGTCCATGGCGGGGCGGAAGGACGCGCGGTCGACGCCGAAGATGTTGTACAGCTCGGACGAAAACTCGATTTCGCTGGCGCCCACTTCCCAGCGCCAGTGGCCCATATGCGCGAGCGCCTGCGCTTCGGACAATTGCTGTTCGTGGCGGGCAAGCGCGGCTTCGCGGTTACGGGTTTCGGTGATGTCGGCGCCCAGGAAGAAGAAGGTGTGGCCGGTGGTGCGCACGCGCCACGCGGTGTGGCGCACGTCGCCAGACGCGGTCATGAGGCGGCAGTGCATGTCGATTTCGGGCGCGGATGTATCCAGCGTGTCGGCCAGCAGGCTCAGGCCATGGAGGGAGGCGCGGACGGTGGCACGGTCGCCGGGTTCGACGAAGTCGATGAATTGCTGGCCGATGAGTTCGGCGGGTTCGCGGCCCAGCGCGCGCGTGAGGGCGGGGTTGAAGCGAATGATGCCGCCATCCGGGTGGGTGGAGCACATGAGGTCGCCGGTCATGTCGAGGAACTGGCGCAGTTCTTCCGCGCGCAGGGCCACGGCGGCGCCGACGACGTCCTGCGCCATGGGTATGGCGGCAGGGGTGGAAACGCCCGGATTCATGCCGGGATTACCCATGATATTCGCCATTTGCGGGTCAGATTGGTTGCTGACCGTTTTTTGTTTTTTAGCCCGCGATTTCTGCATGAAACGCTATTACCCAGCCCTTGTCCGACGCAACAATACCGCAAATGCGCGGTTTAAGCCAGAAATTGAGAATTACTGAAATTCCCAGAGCATGGTGTTCTCGGTCGCGGCGGTGCAGGCGGCGGTCATACCGGCGGTGGTGAAAGTGGTTACGGCGGTGCCGTTGACGGTGAGCGAGGTTAAATCGGCGTCGTTCTGGAAGGTAAACACCTCACCCAGCTTGATGCAGGCGGCCCGGGGGACCAGGGTGAACTGGACCGCGTAATGGCCGTTGGCGAGGCCGTCGGCGCGCACGGGGCCGAAGACGCCGCGCAGCGTGTCGGCGGTGGGGCGGCCCATGTCGGCGGGGGTGGCCTTGACCACGTCCATGATTTCCAAAAGCGTGCCCACGGGGTAGCCGGGCTGGTTGTTGAAGGCCTGCTTGATCATCTGCTTCAGGGTGGTGAGCTGGCGCATGCCCTGATTGCGGTTATTGACGTCGGACACGAGGCGGTATGCGGCGGCGCCCGAAAGAATGAGCACGGCGCCGACGGAGACGACGAGCAGCAGTTCGAGCAGTGAAAAACCGCGCTTACGCGATGCAGAGATAGTCAAAGCCCGTTCCCCCCGGTTGATAGGCCGAGGGGATATAATAGCAGATTCAAGGCTGTGCTGCCCAGTGCCGGTATGCCCGTTCAGGCGGCGTCGGGCTTTTTGTTTTCTTCCTCGACCATGGCGGCGAGCTGTTTTTCCAGCCAGTGGATGGTGTACTTGCCCTTGATGAAGTCCGGCTGGTCGATGATCCATGCGTGCAGAGGCAGCGTGGTTTTCACGCCGTCGATGACGGTTTCATGGATGGCGCGGCGCAGGCGTTTGAGCGCCTCTTCCCGCGTGCGGCCATGGACGATGAGCTTGCCGACCATGGAATCGTAATAGGGCGGAATTTTATAGCCGGTGTAGATGGCGGAATCGAAGCGCACGCCGAGGCCGCCCGCGGCGTGGAACTGCGTGATTTCACCGGGGGACGGCATGAACGTCTTCGGGTCTTCCGCGTTGATGCGGATTTCGATGGCGTGGCCGCGCAGACGCAGATTGTCTTTGTTGATGAGCAGCGGTTCGCCGGCGGCGATGCGGATTTGCTCGGTCACCAAATCGATGCCGGTGATCATTTCGGTCACGGGGTGTTCGACCTGGATGCGGGTGTTCATTTCGATGAAGTAGAATTCATCGTCCTGATAGAGGAATTCGAACGTGCCCGCGCCGCGGTATTTGAGTTTGCGGACCACGTCGGCGGCGAGGCCGCCGATGTATTCGCGCTGCTCGGGCGTGAGGACGGGGGACGGGCCCTCCTCCACCACTTTCTGGTGGCGGCGCTGGATGGAGCAGTCACGCTCACCGAGATGTATGCCTTCGCCGTGGCCGTCGCCGAAGACCTGCACTTCGATGTGGCGGGGTTTATCGAGATATTTTTCGAGGTACATGGAATCGTCGCCGAAATTGGCTTTCGCTTCGCGGCGGGCGGTGTTCCACGCCTCTTCGAACTCGGATTCCTTGCGGACGACTTTCATGCCCTTGCCGCCGCCGCCGGAGACGGCCTTGGTGATGACGGGGTAGCCGATTTTCTTGGCGACCTTGATGGCTTCTTCCAGCGTGTTGACCATGCCGTCGGAACCGGGGACCACGGGCAGGCCCAGTTTCTTGACGGTTTCCTTGGCGACGGCCTTGTCGCCCATGCAGTCGATATGTTCAGGTTTCGGGCCGATGAAGGTGAAGCCGTGTTCTTCGACCATGCGGGCGAATTCGGCGTTTTCGGACAGGAAGCCGTAGCCGGGGTGGATGGCGTCGGCCCCGGTGACCGCGGCGGCGGTCAGGATGGCGGGGATGTTGAGATAGCTGTCCTTCGCGGGCGGCGGGCCGATGCAGACCGATTCATCGGCGAGGCGCACGGCCATGGCGTTGGCGTCGGCGGTGGAGTGGACGGCCACGGACTGGATGCCCAGTTCCTTGCAGGCGCGGTGGATGCGCAGCGCGATTTCGCCGCGGTTGGCGATGAGAACTTTCTTGAACATTTTAGAACCCTTTGTTTGCGCGCGGCCGCCTAACCAACCCCGCGCGCGGCTTTATTCAATGATCATCATGACGTCGCCGAATTCAACGGGGCGGGCGTCTTCGATGAGGATTTGCTTCACGACCCCGCCGCGTTCGGCCTTGATGGGGTTCATGACTTTCATGGCTTCGATGATCATGAGCGTGTCGCCCGGTTTCACGGTGGCACCCTTGGTGACGAAGGCGGGCTTGCCCGGTTCGGGGCAGAGATAGGCGGTGCCGACCATGGGCGAAATGACGGCGCCCGGGTGCTGGGCCGCGGTGGAGTGCGACATTTCCATGGACGCGGCCATCGGCTGACCCGGATTGTCGATGGGGAAGACGGGGGCGGCCATGGAGGGCATGTAGCTTACGGTGCCGTCCGCCTTGCGGCTGACGCGGATTTTTTCTTCACCGGAGGCGACTTCAATTTCCGTCAGCGAGGTTTCGTTGAGCAGTTCGGCCAGTTGGCGGATGGCGGCCTTATCGATTTTCATGAACCCAATTTCCCTTTTATTTTCAATAGGCTGTCAATTATGGACGCAGCCCAAGCCCGCATGTTTAGCAGATCACGAACCCAGCGTCAAAAAGAGACGTTTTCTGTTTTGTTTCAGTTACTTAATTTACGGCCCAGCGCCTCGATGGCGACGGTGTAGCCGATGGGGCCGAGCCCGCAGATGGAGGCGAAGGCCAGCGGCGCGACGTAAGAGGTATGGCGGAAGCTTTCGCGGGCCATGGGGTTGGAGAGGTGCACCTCGGCAATGGGGCAGGACAGAAGGCGCAGCGCGTCGTGGAGAGCTACGGATGTATGCGTGTAGGCGCCCGCGTTGATGACCACCCCGGCGATGCCTTTTTGCGCGGCTTCCTGAATCCAGGTGACCAGTTCGCCTTCGGTGTTGGACTGGCGGAAATCAACCTCATGGCCGATTTTTTCAGCCGATTCGGCGCACATGCGGGCGATGTCGGCCAAGGTGGCGGAGCCGTAGATGCCCGGTTCGCGCAGGCCCAGCATGTTGAGGTTGGGGCCGTTGAGGATGAGGATGGTTTTGGTCATGCAGTTCCCAGAAAGTCTGCCAGAGTGTCGGCCAAAGCGGGGGCGTTTGTAAAGACGTGGCCGGTCATGCCCACAGCTTCGGCGGCCTGCACGTTGGCGGGGACGTCGTCGATGAACAGGCAGTCGCGCGCATCGAGGCCGTAGCGGGTGCACAGGAGGCGGTAGATGGCGGGGTCGGGTTTCATCAGCTTTTCGATGCCGGAACACACCACGCCGTCGAAGGCGGCCAGCGTGGGCCACAGGGTTTGCGAGAGCGCCCATTTTTCGGCGGAGAAATTGGTGATGGCGTAGACGGGCACCCCTGCCCGGCGCAGATCGTCCTTGATGGCGGCGGTGCCGGGAACGAGGCCCGAGACCATTTCGGGCCAGTTTGTATCGTAGGCGCGGATGAGGGTTTCATGTTCGGGATGGAGCGCGATGCGTTCGGCGACGCCTTCGGCCCAGCTACGGCCCGCGTCCTGTTCGGCGTTCCAGCTTCGGGGGCAGACGCGCGCGAGGAAGTCGGCGCGCGCAACATCGTCCGGTATCAGGCGGCGGTAGAGATATTCGGGGTCCCAGTCGATCAGGACGCCGCCGACGTCGAAGACGACGATTTTACTGGGTGACATTGACGGCAGGCGCGGGCGCTTCGGCCGGGGGCATGACGTTGGGCAGCGGCACGTCCGGCACCGGGGCTTTCGGGATTTCGCCGGTGATGGGGACGGGTTTCACGTCCGGCGGGCCGGCATCGGGGCTGAGGGGGAACGGGTTAGGCGCTTCGGGCCGCGTGCGGGCGGGGGAAACGGAGATGTCGGCGGGGGCGGCGTCGGCCCCTTCGGGGATGATGATGGGGGTGTCGTTGTCCATCGGCGGGAGGGCGACCTGACCCGGCATCACGTCGGCGGCGCCGGGCAAGGGCAGGCCCGCCTGTTCGGACACGGGCAGCGGGTCAACCTTCGGGGCGGCGGGCATGGTGTCATCCACCGGCAAGGTGAGGTTGCCTTCGGCGTCTATCCTGACCTTGACGGGCATGCCTTCGTTGGTGACGGCATCGGGCGCGGGGACGCGTTCCTCTTCCTTGCCGATGCCGCGGATTTTATCGCGCAGGCGGTCGAGCAGGCCGGGTTTTCCGGCGTTCTGGGCTTTTTCGGTTTCGGCGCGCAGCTTACGCAAGGCGGGGCCTGCCATTTCGGGGGGGAAGCGTTTGTCCAGTTCCTCGCCGGAGACGATTTCGACGGTGACTTCCTTCGTGCCCGCTTTTTCAAAGGTCAGGGTGATGGGGAAGCTCTGGCCCAGAACCATGGTCTGGGTCACGTCATCCAGCAGGATGGAGTCGGCCGAGGGGATGAGCGGAATTGCGTCTTTTGCGGGGATGAGGATGGATTTGACGTCGGACATCACGGTCTGGCCGCCGGTGATGATGGTCGCGGATTTCAGCATGGCGGTGGCGGCGCGGGCGGTGGTGGCGGAGACGAGGCGATCGGGTTCGGCGCCGTCGTTCCGGATGAGCATGAAGATGCCTGCGGTGGGCAGCTTGCTGGGGAAGGCCAGCGTGCTGGCGCGTTCGACCGTGATTTCAGCGCGGGCCGCGGGCGCGGCAAACAGGCTTGCAAGGATGAGAACAGGCAGGATAAAGCGCATCGGAAACCCCCCAGAACAGAAAAACGGTAAGGACTATTGTAAGGCCCTTACCGTTTTTTGGGAATAAGAGGTTTATTCGCCGTATTTGATGCCGCAGGGTTTTGTTTGCCCCTCAGGCGCCGGGCGGCACACTTTCAGTGTGCCTTGGCTTCGCTGCGCTGACGCTACGCGGGGCCTCAACGGCCCAGTGATTATTCGCCGTATTTGATGCCGCAGCCGTAGGACTGGGTTTCGGCGACGGAGACGGGGCGACCGGCGTGGAGGTCGTCGAGGACGGTTTTGACGTAGTTTTTGGCGGTGGCGATGTCGGCCTGGTCGGAGGTCGGCTTGTCGTCGATGGCGCCGGCGTAGGCGACGTTGCCGTCAGCGCCGATGACGACCATGCCGGGGGTGGTTTTGGCGCCGTAGAGTTTGCCCACCTCGCCGGTTTCGTCGATGAGGGTGGCGGTGGCGACGGCGTTGGCGTCACGCGCGACGCGGTCGGCATCAACCCCGGAGAGGTGGCCCTGCTTGCCGGGTGCGGACGAGATGATGCGCAGCCAGATGACGCCCTGATCGGCGGCCTGCTGCTGGATTTTCTGCATGTTGCCGGAGTCGTAGTGTTTTTTGACGTAGGGGCATTCGTGGTTGGTCCATTCCAGCACCACGACCTTGCCTTTGTAGGTGGACAGGGAACGGGTGTTGCCGCCCGTGTCCTTTGCGGAAAATTCGGGGGCGGGCTGGCCGATGACGGGGGAAGCGTGGGCCGTAAGGGGGGCTGCGCCCGCGAAGGCGAGAACGCCTGCGAGCAGAAGAGCGAAAGCGAAGCGCATTTGTGAAATCTCCGGTCTGGTTTGAAGGTTATTTAGCGGGTTCGAGGGCGGCGGCCAGTGTGTCGAGGCTGAGAATTTGCGGGAGGACCATGGCGGGCGGGCGCTGGCCGTCAGCCTGCCGCGCGGGGTAGAGGACGTAAAGCGGCACGCCGGAGCGACGGAAGCTTTGGAGGTAGGCGGTGATGGCGGGGTCGCGGTTGGTCCAGTCGCCTTTCAGGTAGGTGAGATTTTTCGCGGCGAAGAGGTCGTGCACGGCGGGGGTATCGAGCGCGACGCGTTCGTTGACGAGGCAGGTGATGCACCAGGACGCGGTCATGTTGACGAAGACGGGGGTGTTGCCCTTGAGCGCGGTTTCGAGCGCATCGGGGGTGAAGGCGCGGGCGTTGTCGGTGCGGGCGGGGTCTTCCACCGAAACGGCGTCGCGCGGGACGATGAAGGCGAGCGTGGAGAGCGTGGCCAGCATGACAAGACCGCCCGCGGCCATGGCCAGCATGCGACGGGCGCGGGTGACGGGCTGCCTGTCAAACAGCCAGATGGCGAGGCCGAGGCCCAGCATGCCGGTCAGCGCCCATGCGACCGCGCCGGGACCGCCCTGCTGCGCCAGCACCCAGACGAGCCAGATGACGGAGGCGAACATGGGGAAGGCCAGAAGCTGGCGGAAGGTTTCCATCCACGCGCCGGGGCGGGGGAGGATTTTCTGGAGCGCGGGGGAGCAGCACAGCACCACGAAGGGCGCCGCGAGGCCCAGCCCCACGAAGGCGAAGATGAGCAGCGCGATTGCGGGCGACTGCGTGAGGGCGGCGCCGATGGCGGTGGCCATGAAGGGCGCGGAACACGGTGTCGCCACGAGGGTTGCGAGTACGCCGGTGAGGAAGGCTGCGACCAGCGGGTGATGGCGGCCCGCGAGCAGCATTTCACCGCCGAAGGCGATACGCAGGTCGAACGCGCCGATGAGGTTCAGCCCCACGGTGAAGAGGAGCCATGCGAGCAGGGCCACGGTTGCGGGGTTTTGCAACTGGAAGCCCCAGCCGAGCTGTTCGCCCGCGCCGCGCAGGGCCAGCAGGACGGCGCCGAGCACGAGGAACATGGCGACGACGCCGAGCGCGTAGAACACGCCCGCGCGGCTGGCATGCCCCCGTTCACCCTGCGGCAGCGCCACGAGGTGCAGCGCCTTCATGGAGAGGACGGGGAAGACGCAGGGCATGAGGTTCAAAATCATGCCGCCGAGAAAGGCGAAGAGCAGCATGAGCAGCAGGGGCGTATCGAGGGATACGGCATCGGGTGCGGATTGCGCCATTGCGCCGATGCTGGCGGCGGGGGCGTTTTTAATGGGGCCTGCGAACTGCCATGCCTGTTCACCGTCGGTCAGGACGTAGCCCGCGGATTCGATGGCGGCGATGTCACGCCCAGAAGCACGCTGCTGGCGCAGGGTGAGCGTGCCGGTCGAGGGTTCGAAGGTGGCGCGCTGGTCGGAGGCGTTTTCGATGTAGCCCCATTCCAGCGGGAAGAATTCCATGTCGGACGCGGCCTTGCCGATATCGGCCGCGTAGCTGGGCAGGGTTACGCGGACGCGGACTTCGTTGGCGTCGATTTCGGTGTTGGTGGCCCAGTCGATGATTTGGGGGAGCTTGCGGGCGGCACCTGCGAACAGTTCGGCGTTGGCGGGCGACGACGAGGCGCGAATGGGCAGGTCGAGGGCTATGGCCTGCGTTTCGGGGATGCAGATTTCGTCGCAGACCAGCACGTTGACGTTGGCGCGCAGGGCCAGCGTTTGACCTATGGGCGCGTTGGCGGGGATAGCGAGATCGGTGAGCATGACCGCTTCGTCGGTGTAGCCGAAATTCATGAGCGGGCCGTAGGGGACGCGCCGGGGCGCGGGCCAGAGCAGGTCGGTGGGCTGGTAGCCGGAGGGGAGCGCCCATTTGACGTTCATCGCCTCGCCGCTGTCGCCGGGGTTGCGCCAGTAGGTGTGCCAGCCGGGGACGATGAGCTGCTGGACGCCAAGGGTGACGGTCTGGCCCGGGACGGCGGCGTCGGCGTTGGCGAGCAGGCGGACCTGAACATGCGATTCCTGCGGGGGTTCCTGCGCGAGGGCCGGAAGGGAGACAAGCAGGGTCAGCAGCAGGAGGAAGAGACGCATGCGGCTAATATAGGGGGGATTGTGGCCGGGTGAAAGGGATTGAACCACAGAGGCACGGAGGCACAGAGGGATGGGCGCGGGATGGCAGGCGGATTCCTGCTTTTGCAGGAACGGCGTTCAAGGTCAGGCGGCGGACATTTTTTTGATGGTGGCCGTCGTCGAGAAGCCTTCTTCCAGCGGGATGAGGGCGACGCGGCCACCGTAGGCCTGCACCACGCCTGCGCCTACCACGGTATCGACGGTGTAGTCGGCGCCCTTGAACAGCAGGTCGGGGCGCAGGGCGGTTATGAGGTCGAGCGGCGTGTCGTTTTCAGCCACGTTTTCGCCGAAGAGGACGACGGCGTCGATGGAGCCGAGCGCCGCGACGACGCGGGCGCGCGCGTCATGGTCGTTCACGGGCCGGGTGGGGCCTTTGAGGCGGCGGACGGACGCATCGCAGTTGATGCCGAGGATGAGGCGGTCGCATTCGGCGCGGGCGCGGGCGAGCATGGTGACGTGGCCCTGATGGAGAATATCGAAGCAGCCGTTGGTGAAGCCGACCTTAAGCCCCCTCGCCTGCCAGCGTTCGGCCTGTTCGCGGGCCTGCGCCCATGTGAGGACGGGGGCGATGGTGGTGGCGGTTGCGCTTTCGGCCAGCGCCATGCGCAAATCATCCGCCGTGATGGCGGCGGTGCCGATTTTTTCGACGACGAGACCGGCGGCGATGTTGGCGAGGGTTGCGGCGGTTTGCAAATCGGCCCCCGCCGAGGCTGCGGCGGCGAGCGTGGCGATGACGGTATCGCCCGCGCCGGACACGTCGAACACTTCGCGCGCGCGGGTGCGCAGGTGGGTTGCGCCCTGCCCGTTCTGCACCAGCGTCATGCCATCGGCGGAACGGGTGGCGAGGATTGCGGCGATGCCGCACGTATCGAGCAGCGATTGCGCGGCGGCGGCGACATCTTCATCCGTCGCGGTGGGTTTGTTTTCAGTTGCTTCCGCCAGTTCGCGGCGGTTGGGCGTGACCACGGCGGCGCCGCGGTAGCGGGTGTAGTCGCGGCCCTTGGGGTCGACATACACGGGCAGGTTCAGCACCATGAGGGCGGAGAGCAGCGCGGGGGTTACGACGCCCTTGCCGTAGTCGGACACGATGATGCCGTGGCAGCCGGAGGCCGCGCGGGTGCAGGCGGCGATGAGGGCGGATTCGGTTTCAGGCGCGAGGGGGCCCGCGGTTTCATCGTCCACGCGCAGGAGGTGGTGGGCGCCCGCGACGAAGCGGTCTTTCTGGGTGGTGGGGCGGGTGGCGTCGGTCACGATATGGGGGGTGACGCCGGGCATGGCGGCGAGCACGGCATCGAGTTCGGCGCGGGCAGAGTCGCGACCGGCGACCGTGACCAGCGCGGTTTCAACGCCGAGGCCAGCAAGGTTGGCGGCGACGTTGCCGACGCCGCCCGCGGTTACGGTACGGCGGGTGACGGACAGAACGGGGACCGGCGCCTCGGGGCTTAGCCTTGTGACATCGCCGTAGGTGAAGCGGTCGAGCATGACGTCACCTATTAACAAGAGGCGGCGGGTCGTTAACTTTTGGAGCAAATCCATGAAATTCGGGGCTTCCTGCATAGGCATTCGATAGGCCAAAAACAAAAAAAACGCAAGGAAACTGCCGTTTTTTGATGAATTACATAAAATCTGCGGTGATTTTCATAAATTGGTAAATCCGTTTTCGTAGACTGGGGCTATCGAAAGGTTGCGGCTCGAGGAATTCCAAGGGCAAGCGGCGGAAAACAGAAGATAGCAGAGTGGTGTAAAAAAACATGCTGAACGCTGAAACGACGAAAATGGGTGTGCTGGCTTCCTTCAAGGCGCAACTCGACCGCAACCGCCTCGGTGACCTGCTGGTCAATAACGGGCAGATTACCGACCTGCAGCTTTCCGATGCCCTGCGCATCCAGAAAATGTCGGGCCTCGCGCTTGGTGAAGTGTTGCGCGAACAGGGCCTGATTTCGGGCGGCGACCTTCGCGTGACCCTGGCCCAGCAGATGGCATGGCGCGGCATGGCGGCGGCTTTGGCCTTCGTCATCGGGTTCTCGGCGCTCGGCATTCATTCGGCCCGCGCTACGTCGGCCATGGAAACCGGCGGTATCAGCCGCCCCGAAATTTCCCAGCAGGTGCAGCCTGCCGCGGTCAACCGCCGCGACATTCCGGCCCCGGCCAACCAGTACCCGGCGCTGTTCGGGACCGCGGAAGTGCGTTCCGCCGATATTTCACCGTTCACCAAATGGACGGGCGTGATGGCCCGCCTGAACGACCGCACCGCGCCGATGCCGCAAAACCTGGCCGCGATGGCGGGGCAGAGCGAGCAGGACATGATCCGCGCGGTCAACGCCCACTACAACAAGGTCCGTTACATCGAAGACAAGAACAACTGGGGCACCAGCGATTACTGGGAGACGCCGGTCGAGTTCACCAGCCGCGGCGGGGATTGCGAAGATTTCGCCATCGCCAAGTATGCCGCGCTTAAAAACCTCGGCTTCACGGAAGACCAGATGCGCATCGCCATCGTGCGCGATACGTGGAAGGGCATTCCGCACGCCATCCTCATCGTTTATACCGCCGATGGCGCCAAGTTCCTCGACAACCAGTACAAGGAAGTCAAGAACGTCGCCGGGTTCGACCGCTACGCCCCGGTGTATTCCATCAACCGCACCGGCTGGTGGCGCCACGTTTAAGGTTTAGCCCTTAATACACAGAGTTTACCAACTTCAGGCCGCAGTACGTGTACCCCGCCCCGCGCGAACCCTTTGTCTTGGGTTTCCGGGGCGGTTTTGTTATGGTGCGGCCCATGGGACACGACCATTCACACGGCAAAGAGCCGCAGGGCTGCTGCGGACACAGCCACAACCACGATTTCGACGGCACGGACCCGGTGTATCGCCGCCGGTTATGGCTGGTCATCGCCATCAACGCGGTGATGTTCGTGGCGGAGATGGTGGCGGGGGAAATTGCCGGGTCGCAGGCGCTGAAGGCGGACGCGCTGGACTTCCTTGCGGATACGCTGACTTACGGCATTTCGCTGGCGGTCATCGGCATGAGCCTTAAGGTGCGGTCCACGGCGGCGCTGGCCAAGGGAGTTTCGCTGGCGGGCATGGGGCTGTGGGTGCTGGCGTCGACCATTTACCAGGTTTTCGTGCTCAACGTGCCGGCGGCGCCGGTGATGGCGGGGGTCGCGGTCGCGGCGCTTGTCGCCAACGGAATAAGCGTGCTGCTGCTGGCCAGCTACAAGGACGGGGACGCGAACGTGCGGTCGGTGTGGCTGTGTTCGCGCAACGACATGATCGGCAATGTCATCGTGGTTGCGGCGGCGCTGGGGGTGTGGAGCAGCGATACGGCGTGGCCGGACCTTATCGTGGCGGCCATCATGGCGGGGCTGTTCTTCAATTCCGCCATTAAAATTCTGCGCCAGTCAGCCGATGAGCTGCGGCGCGCACAATAATTTTTCACTGAAGGAACGAGAGCATGACACCGGGCGCGCGCATACAGGCAGCCATCGAATTGTGGGACAAAATCTGGGGCGCGGGCGTGCCTATGGATTCCATCTGCGGGGATTATTTCCGCGTGCGGCGGTATATCGGGTCGAAAGACCGGAACGACATCGCGGAACGCGTGTACGCCATGATGCGCAGCTATGCCCGCGCGGGGTGGTGGCTGAAGCAGACCGGCGCGCCGGACACGGCGCGCATGCGCGTGGTGGCGGACCTGGCGTTGCGCGACAAGAAGGCGAAGCCGCATATCGCCGACCTTTTCTCGGGCGGGACGCACACGCCGGAACCGCTGGACGAACAGGAATTGCAGGCCACGGGGGAACTGGCGGGCCGCGACCTCGATTTCAACGAGATGCCGGACGACGTGCTGGCGGAATGCCCGCCGGAGGCGCAGGCGCGCATCAAGGCGGTGTTCGGCGATGCGTTCGCGGCGGAAATGGCGGCGATGCGGGAGCCTGCGTCGCTGGACATACGGGCCAACACCATCAAGATCACGCGGGACAAGGCCATCGAGGCTTTGAAGAAGCACGGCGTGGAAACCACGGCCACCGCGCTTTCACCCGTGGGGCTGCGGGCGCCTGCGCGCGTGCACCTTGCGGAAACCAAGCTGTTGCAGGCGGGCGTGATTGAAATTCAGGACGAGGGTTCGCAGCTTATCGCGCTGTTGTGCGGGGCGAAGCCGGGCATGCAGGTGCTGGACGCGTGCGCGGGCGGCGGCGGCAAGACGCTGGCCGTGGCCGCCGAGATGGCGGGCAAGGGCCGCGTGGTTGCGATGGACAACAACACCCAGCGCCTTGCGCGGGGCAAGCCGCGGTATGTGCGCGCAGGCATCCACAACGTGGAGGTGCGCCCGCTTGAGGAAGAGCAGCACGCCAAGTGGCTGCGCCGCCAGAAGGGGAATTTCGACGTGGTGCTGATTGACGCGCCGTGCACGTCGTCAGGCACGTGGCGGCGGAACCCGGATTTGCGCTGGCGGGCGATGGGACCTTCGATGGATTCCATCATGCAGTCGCAGGCGGAGATTCTGGCGCGGTTTGCCAAGGCGGTGAAGCCGGGCGGCAAGCTGGTTTACGCGACCTGTTCGCTGTACCGCGAGGAGAACGAGGACCAGGTGAATACGTTCCTCGCGCAGAACGACGATTTCGAGCTGATGCCGCTGGCGGAGGCGTGGGCGGATGCGGGGCTTACCGCTGCGCCGCCGGCCAATACGTTCAATGGCGGTGAGATGATGCGCCTGAGCCCGAAACAATCGGGGACGGACGGGTTCTTCGCGGCGGTGCTGAAGCGCAAGGGCGCGGCGCCGCAGGACGCAGAAGAAATTGCGGACGAGGAATAGGATTTCGCAAAACAAGAAGGGCGCCTGAGGGGCGCCCTTTTTTATTATTGTCAGTAGATGCCGCCGGTGCCGCCGAGTGCGCCGGTGGGCGCCTGAGGCGCAGGCTGGGGCCGCGTGCCGTAGCCGGGGTTGGTCGTGCCGCCGCCGGTATCAGGCGTGGTGGCGTAGGGTTCGGGTTCGTAGCCGGGATCGTTTTCTTCGGGTTCGGCTTCGCGCAGGAAGGCTTCGGTGATGGCTTTCGGGTCGTCCGGCGAGGTGCGCTGGCCGGTGACGGCGTTGACCTGCACGAGGCTGATGCCGGGCGGGATGCGGAAGGGTACGGGTTCGCGGTCTTTAATATATTCGTCGATGAAGGCGCGGAACATGGGGGCCGCGGTCATGCCGCCGGTTTCGTGGCCGCCGAGTTTTTTGGGCGTGTCGAAGCCGACATACATGCCGATGACGAGTTCGGGCGTGTAGCCGATGAACCATGCGTCGCGGTTGTCGTTGGTGGTGCCGGTTTTGCCGGCGATGGGGTATTCGACGTCGCCGAGCGCGCTGCGCCCGGTGCCGCGCTGGATGACGCCTTCGAGGATGTTGGTCATCTGGTAAGCGACGCGGGGGTCGGTGACGAGGTCTTCTTCCTGCTGGATTTCGGGGACGGGCTGGCCGGGGGTCCATGCAATGCGGGGGCCGCAATCGGTGCAGGCGCGCGTGTCGCGGGAGTAGACGGTTTCGCCCTGACGGTTCTGGATACGGTCGATGAAGGTGGGCGTGATTTTCTGGCCGCCGTTGGCGATCATGGCGTAGCCGGTGGCGAGTTTGAGCAGCGTGGTTTCCTGCGCGCCCAGCGAGTTGGCGAGATAGGTTTCCATGGGGGTGTAGACGCCGAAGCGTTCGACCGTCTGGGCGATGCGCTGCATGCCCAGATGCGCGGCGAGGCGCACGGTGGGCAGGTTGCGCGATTTTTCGACGCAGACGCGCAGGGTGGTGGGGCCGCCGTACTGGCCTTCCTCGTAGTTGCCGGGGGACCATGTGCCCTGCCCGTAGCCCATGGAGAAGGAGATGGGGGCGTCGAGGATTTTGGTGGCGGGGGTATAGCCGTCTTCCAGTGCTGCGAGATATTCGAACGGCTTGAAGGCGGAGCCGACCTGACGCTGGGCCTGCGTGACGCGGTTGAATTCGGATTTCTCGTAGTCCCACCCGCCCTGCATGGCAAGCACACGGCCCGTGTAGGGGTCGATGGCGACGAGGCCGCCCTGCACCAGCGGAACCTGACGCAGGTGCCAGAATTTGCTGTCGTCCGGTTCGGGTTTTTCTTCCGGCATGGTGCCGTCGGCGTTGGGTTTCGGTTTGGGTTTGCGCTTGTAGTCGAGGAAGGATTTGGGGCCGACCATGACGATGTCACCGACCGCGATGGGGACGGTGGCGCCCGTGGCCCATGCGACATCATCCGGATGAAGGGGGTGCGTGTCGCCGCCGGCGATGCCGATTTCGACGGCCTTGGCGGATTGCTTCAGCACCACGCCGAGCTGCCAGTCGGGCAGCATGCCTTTTTGCAGCGGCACGTCCTGGATGCGGACTTCCCAGCCGGGCATCTGTTCAAAGCGCGCGAGGGCGCCGCGCCAGCCGTGGCGGCGGTCATACTGGGTGATGCCGGTGCGGAAGGCGCGTTCGGCGATTTCCTGCATTTTGGGGTCGAGCGTCGAGCGAACGAGCAGGCCGTCTTTATAGAGCGACATCTGGCCGTTTTTCTCGGCGAGGAAGCGGCGGATTTCTTCGGCGAAATACGGCGCGCGGACGGCTTCGCGGCGGTCGGCGCGCGGCACGGTGACGAGGGGCTGGAGCTTCGCCATCTGCTGCTGGTCGGCGGTGATGAAGCCGTCCTGCGCGAGACGGTCGATGACCCAGTTGCGGCGTTCGATGGCGGCGGGCCTGCGGCGCACCGGGTCGTAGTTGTTGGGGGCCTTGGGCAGGGCCGCGAGGTAGGCGGCTTCCTCTACGCTCAGTTCATCGAGGCCCTTGTCGAAGTAAGCCTGCGCCGCGGCGGCGACGCCGTAGGCACCCTGCCCCAGATAAATCTGGTTCAGATAGAGTTCGAGCAGGTGGTCCTTCGACATCACGCGTTCCATGCGCAGGGCAAGGATGGCTTCCTTGAATTTACGCTCGAAGCTCACCTCGTTGGTGAGGAGCATGTTTTTCGCCACCTGCTGCGTGATGGTGGAGGCCCCGACGAGGCGCGAGTCAGAGCCGACGTTACGCAGGTTGATGAGCACGGCGCGGCCGATGCCGGTGAAGTCGAGGCCTTCGTGCTTGTAGAAATTCTGGTCTTCCGCCGAAAGAAACGCGTGGCTGACCAGCGGGGGGATGGAGGTAAGGGGCACGAAGACGCGTTTTTCCTCGGCGAATTCGGCCATGAGGCGGCCATCGCTGGCGTAGACGCGGGTGACCAGCGGCGGCTGGTAGTTTTGCAGCTTGGAGAAATTGGGGATGTCGCCGGTGTAGTTTTTCAGCAGGAAAGCGAACAGGCCGAAACCGCCCAGAAGGCCCAGAAAGCCGATTGAGCAGAGCAGCAGAAACAGTTCAAGGAGGCCGCGCCAGAAACCCTTCATATCATTCGCTTATGACACAGATTGAAGGCCAATTAAAGGCACGTCTATGTGCGGCCCTCAACCGCCGGGCAACCGCCGGGCCGCGCCGCTTCCAGCGGCGCTTTAGGCTCGCGCAGGTTAGCCGCGCGGGGCTGCGGTCGCAGCCCTGAATTACGCGCTGCGGGATTTTTTGTTGAGGCCGAAGAGCGAGGCGAAGAGCGAGCCGCGCTGGCTGCCCTGTGCCGCCGTGCGGTTCTGGTTGCCGGCCTGCACGGTGCGGAAGATGGGGGTTTGCGCGGATGCTTCGCGTTGCGCCGCTTCGCGCTGGGCCGCGGCCTGTTGTGCGGCCTGCTGCTGGGCCTGCTGTTGCTGCTGGGCGGGTTGCTGCTGTTGCTGGCGGGGCTGGGCGGTTTGCGCCGGGCGGGCGGCCTGCTGGGCTGCCTGTGCGGGACGCGGGGTGGCCTGCGCGGGTTGCGGGGCCACGTGGTTTACGGCGGATTGCTGCATGCGGCGGGTTTCGGCCTGCGCCTTGCGGGCTTCTTCGCGCATCTGCATTTCGGTGATGCGTTCCTCGGCCTGTTTCTGGCTGTATTGCGAGGTAATGAGGATCTGCTGGGCCTGTTTTTGCCACAGGTCGCGCTGGACCTTGAGGTCTTCGACCTGGGACATGGCGACGTCGGCCTGTTCCTGCGCCAGACGGACTTCCATTTTCAGGCGTTCGATTTCGATGGCGTGGCGGGCTTTTTCAAGCTCCATCTCCACGGCGGAGGTGCGGTCGACGTATGAGTCGGAATCGCTGTCGCGGGAGGGGGCGCCGCCCTGCGGCTGGATGCCGAAAACGCGTTCGAGTTCGGAGACGTCAACCAAGCGGCGCTGGTTTGCATCCACCTCGAAGGACAGCTTGCCGGCATTCATGGCGCGCTGGATGGTCGATTTGGATTTACCCGTGAGTTCCGCCGCGCGCTGCGCGCCAACCTTGGCCATGTGCTGTTGCCCCGTTTCGTCCCGTGCCGGACATGTCATTTTTATATGGAATGCGTCGGACTATAGACGCCCCATGGTTTCAGCATCAAGGATTTTATCATCGCAAGAAAGGGTCATGGCGGTGTTATCCACGCCTGTGTACGTCCCGGGAACGGGTCAGGCGCGCATCGCTGCGCCGGGATGCACCGCGATTTTCGAGTCATGCGTTTTTGACTATGCTGCACTGTGACAAACCGTGCGCTTGACGAAAGCATGGGAAATTGTTGAGTTTTTGACAGGTAGTCTGGTTTTTAGTATTATGACAAAAAAATAAAAGAACAGGGAATGGCATACCATGCGAAGCAGCATCAAGAAATTCGATAAATCGATCCCCCCGCCCATGCAGGATTTCCTGCAGATTCCGTACGAAACACAGGCACCCAGCCCTGAATTCTGGGGCGAGGATTACAGCCACCGTTACCAGCAGCATGTGAGCACGCAGAAGAAGCGTTTCCTGCATGCCGTGCTGAGTTCCGTATTCGCCCATGCGGGCGGGCAGCGCGTTCTGCCGCGCATCGGCATCAATTCCCTGCTTTCAGGCGCGCATGCCGTGCTGGAATCGCGCGTCGGTTCAGGCACGCATGTGCCGATGATGAGCGACCGCCTGACCCACGTGGTGACCGACGGCCGCCACCCGGACCGCGCACTTATCGTTTCTTACGACCACCACATGGTTTACGCGCTGAAGGGGCTTATCGACCGGCTGAACCCGACGCACCAGTACAACAGCCAGAAGGCCCCGACGGTGGACGCGTGCACCGAGCTTTATTCCCGCGACGCCAAGGGCCGGGTGCGCCCTTCCGGCGCGATGCTGGTCATCCGCAACTTCCAGCACCTGGCGGTTACCGAAGATACGCTGGGCAGCGTGTACAGCGAGGGCTGCCACACCAACCGCGTCTACATCGAGCTGGCGCAGCAGTTGAGCAGCCAGGTGCGCGGCGGCGGCGCCAGCGCATCAGGCATGCAACAGGGCCGTGGCCCGAACCATATGCCGGCGATGCGTTACGCAGTGGCTTGAGCCCCCGCAGATGCGGTGCGCGGTAGTCTAAGCCCCGCAGATGCGGTGCGCCGCGGCTTAACCCCGGCGGATGCACAAACAAAAAAACGGCCCCTGTAACGGGGCCGTTTTGTATTTCGTACCGGCGTTTCTTAGCCGCCCGAGGAGACGCGACGCGGGGCCGCAGCCTTGGCAGCGGTCTGGCCTTTTTTGCCACCGGGTTTGCCGCCTTTGGGCGCGCCGATTTTTTTCGGGGCGGCCTTGCGGACGGTTTTCTTTTTCTCGGCGCCTTCTTCGGCGGTTTCTTCGGTTTCGACCGGGCCGGAATCGGCGCCTTTGGCAGCCGGGTCACGGTCAACCAGTTCGATGACGGCCAGCGGGGCGTTGTCGCCGTAACGGAAACCGGCTTTCATGATGCGGCAGTAGCCGCCCGAACGTTCGGCGTAGCGCGGGGCCAGCGTGTCGAACATCTTGGCGACGAGGTCGGCATCGCGCAGGCGGGCGATGGCAAGGCGACGGTTTGCGAGGCCGCCTTTTTTGGCCAGCGTGATCAGTTTTTCAACGATCGGGCGCAGGTCTTTCGCTTTCGGCAGGGTGGTCACGATCTGCTCGTGCTTGATGAGGGCCTGGGCGAGGTTGGAAAACAGGGCGCGGCGGTGGCCAGACGTGCGCGAGAATTTACGGCCTTTCATGCGGTGGGTAGACATTGTTCGACTTCCTTTTGGTTCATAGCGGGCCGTGTCACGGGTCACCGCTGTTTCGTTTAAGTTTTACTTTTTGTTTGGTCGGGGTTGCTTACCAACTCCTCCCGTCGGGGGTATTGGGGGAGCCGGTTTTGAGGCCGGCTCCCGTAATTCTTAGTACGGCTCTTCCAGTTTGCGGCGGAGATCTTCGATGTTCTCCGGCGGCCAACCATCGACCTGCATGCCGAGGTGGAGGCCCATGGTGGCGAGCACTTCCTTGATTTCGTTCAGCGACTTGCGGCCGAAGTTCGGCGTGCGCAGCATGTCGTTCTCCGACTTCTGCACGAGGTCGCCGATGTAGACGATGTTGTCGTTCTTCAGGCAGTTGGCCGAGCGGACCGACAGTTCGAGTTCCTCAACCTTGCGGAGCAGGTTGCGGTTGAACGGCAGTTCCGGTGCGGCGTCAGCGCGGGCGGCGGCAGCTTTCGGTTCATCGAAGTTGATGAAGACCTGAAGCTGGTCCTGGAGGATGCGGGCGGCGTAGGCGACCGAATCTTCCGGCGTGACAGCGCCGTTGGTTTCGATGTTGAGGGTCAGCTTGTCGTAGTCCGTGATCTGGCCGACGCGGGTGTCTTCCACCTCGTAGGAGATTTTGCGGACGGGCGAGAAGATGGAGTCGACCGGGATGAGGCCGACCGGCGATTCTTCCGGACGGTTCTGCGCGGCGGGGCGGTAGCCTTTGCCGGTGTTGACGGTCAGTTCCATGTTGAGGCGGCCGCCCTTGTCGAGCGTGCAGATGACGAGATCGGGGTTCATGATCTCGATGTCGGCGCCGGCTTCGATCATGCCTGCGGTGACTTCGCACGGGCCTTCGGCAGCGAGGCGCATTTTTTTCGGACCTTCGACGTGCATCGCAATGGCGATGTTCTTCACGTTGAGGATGATGTTCACGACATCTTCGCGCACGCCCGGGATGGACGAGAATTCATGCAAAACGCCATCGATTTGAATGGCGGTGACGGCGGCGCCTTGCAGCGACGACAGCAGCACGCGGCGCAGGGCGTTGCCCAGGGTCAGGCCGAAGCCGCGTTCCAGCGGTTCAACGACGACGGTGCCGGACGAACGGGTGTTCGGACCTGCTTTTTTCACGTCGATCTTGGTCGGCTTGATCAGTTCTTGCCAGTTTTTCTGGATCATTGGTTTACTACCTTTCTTATAACGTCATCCGGTTCTTAGCCGGCCTCTGGTTTAAAAAACCATGCGGGGGCACACGCCCCCGCATGGCGGTAATTGCGATTAAACGCGGCGGCGTTTGCGCGGGCGGCAGCCGTTGTGCGGGATCGGCGTGACGTCCTTGATGTTGGTGATGTTGAAGCCTGCGGATTGCAGGGCGCGCAGGGCGGATTCACGACCGGCGCCCGGGCCTTTGACTTCAACCGTGATTTCCTTCACGCCATGTTCCTGCGCCTTGCGGCCGGCTTCTTCCGCGCAGACCTGCGCCGCGAACGGCGTGGATTTGCGGGAACCCTTGAAGCCCATCATGCCGGCGGAGCACCAGGAAATGGTGTTGCCCTGGGCATCGGTGATGGTGACCATGGTGTTGTTGAAGGAGGCGTTCACTTTCGCGATGCCGACCGGGATGTTTTTGCGCGCGGATTTCTTGGTGCGCGGTGCTTCGTTCTGCTTGCTCATGTCTTATATCCTTGGTTGGGTCGGGTTTGCTTACCAAACCCTCCCGTTTGTCCTTATTTCTTCGTAGCCAGTTTCTTGCCGGCGATAGCTTTTGCCGGGCCTTTGCGGGTGCGTGCGTTGGTGTGCGTACGCTGGCCACGAACGGGCAGGTTTTTACGGTGACGGAGGCCGCGGTAGCAGGACATGTCCATCAGGCGTTTGATGTTGAGCGAGATTTCGCGGCGCAGTTCGCCTTCGACCTTGAAGTTCTGGTCGATCTGTTCGCGGATGCGGGCGATTTCGTCTTCCGACAGTTCGTTGACGCGCGGGAAGGAATTCTTCGCGTAGTCGCCGATTTTGCAGGCTTCCAGGATTTTCAGCGCGCTGGTGCGGCCGATACCGTGGATGTAGGTGAGCGCGATGTGAACACGCTTGTTGGTGGGGATGTTTACCCCTGCGATACGAGCCATTTTATCTCCTTTGGCTTCGGTGCGCGCCGTTTTGCTGACGGCGAACACATTGACCCACGATGACAAACCATTGTATTCCGCCGCATTGCGGCTGACAGAAACGGGTCCCAATCTGTCCGGAACGGGCGCAATATATGGACCTGCCCCATGGGCGTCAACACAATTTTCTGTGGATAAGCCGGGGATTCGGCTGGGGGATATGGAAAAATAAAAAGCGCCGGGAAAGCCGGCGCTTTTCTAGGGGCTTACCATGCCGGGAGAGGCGCCTTGAGGCCGAGGCGGAAGATAGGCTCGCGCGGGATGTCGGTGCCGCTGTTTTCGTTGTTGAGCGCGAGGTCGATGCCACCGTTGAGCGTAAAGTGCCGGAAGGTGGCGGTGAGGCCCGCGGTTGCGGAAAACTGGGCCGTGTTCAGCGTGCCGTCGATGAAGCGGGTGTCGCGGGCGACGAGTTCGCCTTTCACGCCGGCGGTGACGGTGAAACCGACAGCGTCGTTCTGGCCTTCCGGCAGGGTGCCGGGGCCGGTGATTTCGGGCTTGCCGGTTGCGCCCTGCGTGCCGACCGAGAGGCCGAGATAGCCCAGAGCCGCCGTACGCTGGTTGCCGAGGGTGGCGATGCCCGCGGCATCGAGGCCGAGGCGCAGGCCGTCATCGGAGCCAAGCAGGGTGTACGAGTCATCGAGGCGGACGGTCAGGGCGGTGACGGGGGTCACGCCATCGGTGGTGCGCGGGGAAACGCGGTTGCCGTTGAGACCCATGAAACGCCTGTGGAAGGCGAGGTTCACGCTTTCGGTGAAGTCGGAGACGAAGCCGTTCTGGAGGCCGACGGTGAGGCCCGCCTGTACGCGGTCGATGCCGCCGACGTCGTTGAATTCCTTACCCAGCGTGACAAACAGGGTGGAGGTATCGACGGTGCCTTTTTGCCAGCGGCCGGGTTTATCGCGCCAGACATCGGCCATGGAGGGGGTGAAGGCTTCGATGCCAAGGCCCACGAACACATCGTTTTCAAGACGCAGGGCGGTTGTCAGGCGTTTGAGGTCGCCGTCCTGATCGGAGCCCTGGCCCACGGCCACGGTATCGTCTTCGTAACGGATGGCGACGTCTTTGAGACGCGGGCCCTTGCCGTCGATTTCATCTGCGTAAACCTGTGCCGCGCCGAGAATGGCCAGACCGGCGAGGGCAGAAGCGCCCCATTTTTTCTTATTCATCACACACCCCTGTTTTATCTTTTTTTTGTCAGTAAGGGGTATCCTGCCGATTATTTTATGTAAAAGTCAAATTAATCTTCGGATTTTGCCAATGCAGCCATGGTGGCCGCCACGTTGTGGACGCGCAGGATGCGCGCGCCCTTCCCCGCGGCGGTGACGGCGGCCATGGCGGAGGCGGCGTCGCGCTGTTCGGGGGCGGGGTCGCCGCCCATCATGCGGGCGATGAAGCGTTTGCGGGACAGGCCGCAGAGGACGGGGACGCCCAGCGCGGTGAAGCGACCGAAGTTTTCGAGCATCGCGATGTTGTGGTCGTATGTCTTGCCGAAGCCGAAGCCGGGGTCGGCGATGATGCGTTCATGCGCGATGCCGTGGGCAACGCAGGTTTCGATGCGATTCTGGAGCCATGCGAAAACGTCTTCGACCACGTCGTCATAAACGGGATTGTCCTGCATGTTTTCGGGTGTGCCCTGCATGTGCATGAGGCAGACGGGGCCGGTGGCGCGGGCCACGACGTCGAGCGCGCCTTCGCCGCGGAGGGCCGAAATGTCGTTTATCATGTGGGCGCCGGCATCGAGCGCGGCGCGCATGGTTGCGGCGTTGCGCGTATCGACCGAGAGCATGGCGCCGCAGTCACGCAATGCATGGATGACGGGGAGGATGCGGGCCTGTTCTTCCAGCGGGTCGAGGGGGGCGGCGCCGGGCCTTGTCGATTCACCGCCTATGTCGATGAGGCGGGCGCCCTGTTTTACCATGGCGCGGGCGTGGTCCACCGCGGCCTGCACCTGATAGAACTTGCCGCCGTCGGAGAAGGAATCGGGCGTCACGTTGCAGATGCCCATGACGAGGATTTTTTCCGGGGGCAACTGCATCAGAGGGTTTCCGGGGTTGCGATTTGGTCAGCCGGGAGGCGGGCGATGAGGTCGGCCAGCGTGGTTTTGCTGACGGGGTGCATCCAGTCGGGCGCGACATCGCGCAGCGGCAGGAGGACGAAGGCGCGTTCATGCGCGCGGGGGTGGGGGACGATGAGTTCGGGTTTATCGAGGATGTGGTCGCCGTGGGCGATGAGGTCCAGATCGATGACGCGGGGGGCGTTGCGTTCGGCGCGGACGCGGCCCATGTCGTTTTCGATTGTCTGCAGCAGTTCGAGCAGGGCATAGGGCCCTAAGTCGGTTTCCAGCTTCACTACGGCGTTGTGGTACCAGGGCTGGTCGGATTCAGGGATGGGTTTGGTGATGAAAATGCGCGACAGGGCTGCGATGCGCAGGCCGTTTTCGCGCAGGCGGTCGGTGGCGGCCATGAGCGCTGCGCGGGGCGATGCGAAGACGCCCGGCAGGTTTGCGCCCAGCGCCACCAAAATCACGCCGGCCCCGCGGGGTGCGGGTGGGCGTGACGGCTATCAGTCAGGCTTTTTTTTTAGGCAGCAGCGAGTCGATCTTCGCGGAGACGTCGGCGATGGGCTGCATGCCGTCGATGCGGTTGAGCAGGCCTTTCGCTTCGTAATACGGGGACAGTTCGGCCGTGAAGGTCTTGTATTCGCGGATGCGGCGTTCGACGACTTCGGGTTTGTCGTCCTTGCGCACCGGCAGGCCCTGCGCCTCGGTCTCGGCGGCGCGTTTGCGGACGCGGTCGAGGATGATGTTTTCATCGACCACGAGGTCGATGACGACGTCGATTTTGCAGCCCTGTTTCGCCAGCATTTTTTCGAGCGCCTCGGCCTGCGGGATGGTGCGGGTGACGCCGTCGAAGATGACGCCGTTGGCGCAGTCCGGCTGCCGGATGCGGTTTTCGATCATCTCGATGATGATGTCGTCGGACACGAGCTGGCCTGCGTCCATGATGGACTGGACCTTCTGGCCCAGCGGGGTGTTGCCGGTGATTTCCGCACGCAGCATGTCGCCGGTGGAGAGCTGGACCAAGCCGTATTTTTCCTCAAGGACCTTGGACTGGGTGCCCTTACCGGCACCCGGGGGGCCCATGAGGATGATGTTGAGGGGCGACTGGCTCATCGGTCTCTCTTATCTACGGCCACGCAGGCGTTGTTTGCGGATGAGGCCCTCATACTGGTGGGCGACCATGTGGGCGTGGATCTGGGCCACCGTGTCCATGGTCACGGACACCACAATCAGCAGCGAGGTGCCGCCGAAGTAGAAGGGCATCGCGAACTTGGAAATCAGGAATTCCGGCAGAAGGCAGATGAAGATGATGTACATGGCACCGATGGCCGTGAGGCGGGTGAGCACGAAATCAAGATATTCAGCCGTTTGCTGGCCCGGGCGGATGCCGGGGATGAAGCCGCCGTACTTCTTGAGCATGTCCGCGTTTTCCTTCGGGTTGAAGACGATGGCGGTGTAGAAGAAGCAGAAGAACGCGATCATGAGACCGTACAAAATCATGTAGGTCGGCTGGCCGTGTTGCAGGGCGCGGGCGATGGTGGAGACGATGTCGCCCCCTTCCCCGCCGGCGAAGCCGACCAGCGTGACCGGCAGCAGCAGCAGGGAGGATGCGAAGATGGGCGGGATGACGCCCGCGGTGTTGAGCTTCAGCGGCAGGTGCGACAATTGCGCCGCGGCCATCTGATTGGCGCCGACCTGTCGGCGCGGGTATTGCACCGGGATACGGCGCTGCGCGCGTTCCATGAAGATGATGAGGACGATGACGCCCAGCACCATGGCGAAGATGCCGAGAAGGACCGGGAAGGAGAACTGGCCCTGACGCCCCAGTTCCAGCACGCTTGCGATGGCGCGCGGCAATTCGGCCACGATACCGGCGAAGATGAGGATGGAGGTGCCGTTGCCGACGCCGCGCTGGGTAATCTGCTCGCCCAGCCACATGAGGAAGACCGTGCCGCCGACGATGGTGATGACGGTGGAGATGCGGAAGAACAGGCCCGGGTTGATGACGGCGGAGCCGTTGGGCCCCTGCATGCCTTCAAGGCCTGCGGCCAGACCCCATGCCTGCACGCAGGCGAGGATGACCGTAAGGTAGCGGGTGTACTGGTTGATGCGGATGCGGCCCATTTCGCCTTCCTTTTTAATCGCCTCGAGCGAGGGGACCATGGAGGATGCGAGCTGCATGATGATGGAGGCCGAGATGTACGGCATGATGTTCAGCGCGAAGATGGTCATACGCTTGAGCGCGCCACCGGCGAACATGTTGAACATATCGAGGATGCCGCCAGCCTTCTGGGTGTAAATCTGGTTCCAGGCGGCGATGTCGATGCCCGGCAGCGGGATGTGCGTACCGATGCGGTAGATGATGAGCGCGCCGAGCACGAAAAGCAGGCGTTGCTTGAGTTCAGCGGCCTTGGCGAAGGCGCCCCAGTTCATTTGCGAGGCCAGTTGTTCAGCGGCTGAAGCCATATTCGTAAACCCTTATATGCGTGTTTAAGGCTGCACACTACAAAGCCGCCACCCCCCACGTCAATGCGGAGTTGTTGACAATGTTGCGGCGCTTCAGGCAAGGTAGTCGGCGATGAACACGGTCCTGCACTCCGCACGATTTTATTACTGGTATTCCCTTTAAGGGTCTGCCGGTTTTACGACGTTCATCGAACATCAGAAAAAGCCCCAAGGCCCTTCCGGTACGGATAAGGGCCTTTTTCATCGGCTTCCCCTTTCCCACCGGATCAAAAAGCCAAGAGGCCGGATAGAGGAAAGAGAAATACACAATGTTAAGCCCGATTACCGTTTTCGCCCTTGAGGCCGACACGCTGAAAACCGTGAAGGTGCACCCGCAAGGCCCCATGATTCGCGCCGAAACCGTTGCGAAACAACCCCTCGACCTGCCGCGGGACCTGCACGACCTGTTCGCCGCGGCGCTTAAGCGCGGGCCCGTTCAGGTGGCCGTGTGCCGCATTCCCGGCGTGCGGGAAAACGCGCAGGGCACGCACCAGCGCGTGTACCTGGCGCCCGCCAACGACCGCATACAGACGGTGGGTGTGACCATCTAGGCAAAAACCCCGGCTTTGAGCCGGGGTTTTTCTTTTAAGCGACCGAAGGTCACGCTCCTGTATCAGGCGACCGAGGGTCGCGCGGTCGGCAGGCGGGACTGGGGGACGCCCAACTGCATGCATTTCTTCTTGGCGGAGAAGGACATGCGGGTGGCGATGTCGGGCCGGGCGCGGGCGATTTTGGCCTGCGCGGCGGTCAGGGTCTGGAGAATCAGCGGTTCGGTCCATTTGAAGCGGGAGCCTTGTTCGACCGCGTTCAAGGCCAGCGTGGAGCCGCGGTTCTGTTCGAGGACGATGAGCAGTTCGGCCTCGCGCGGGGTGAAGGTGATTTTGAGATTGCCGCATTTGAGCATGCCGCCCTCGCCTTCCTGCAAATCGAAATCGGTGGCGGGTTCGGCGGCGGGGGTTTCAGCGGCCAAGGCAGCCGAATGGCGCAAAGGCGTAAGCGCCCAGACATAGGCGCTGGCGCCATGGCGGCTGAAGGGCAGCACGACATCAGGGCAGTGGATGGCCCAGCGTTTTTCGACACGCTCGGCCATGCCTTTCACGTTCGCGATTTTGAGCCTGCGTTGCAGTTCATCGACGAAGAGGCCGCGGGGGTATTGTTCGGCCAGCAGGGTGAAGAGTTCGGTTTCCTGCGTGGAGAGGGCGAAGTCGGCGCCCTGTACCTTTGCGGCGCCGGTGGAGGGCGAGCGCAGGAGGACGAGGCCGCCGGTGAGTTCGACTTCCTCCGGCGTTTCGGCCGGTTCGGCAGCGCGGCGCTGGGCGGGCGCGGCACGGGGTGCGGGCGCTTCCTCCTCTATCACGTCGCCGTCGCGCAGCCATGCGAAGCCGCGGCCGCGCAGGGTGCGGAGTTTTTCGCCCCATTCGGTGGCGTGGAAATTGAGAATGCTGCGCAACTGGTTGACCGCGTGGGTCAGTTGGGCGGGGACGAAATTGCCGTCGCCGAAGACCTGGCGGTACAGGTCGGCGGACGACAGGGGCGCCGCCGTGTCGAGCTGTTCGCGGTGGGTATGCAGGGCGCGCAGGATTTTGACCTGCGGGGGCGTGAGGTCCTGATTTCGTTCATCGATGACGCCGCCGCCGGTTTCGGGGTCCACCTTCAGGGTGAAGCCGTCAAGCGGGTGGACGTCCCAGTTGATGACGCGCTGGGGCAGGTCCTGCTTCACGGTTTTAGGGGTGGGGGCCGCCTCGCCCGGCATGAGGCTGGCGTAGCCGTGGCCGTGGATGACGGCGAGCGCGTGCGCCCATTCCGGATTGATGCCGGTGAGGATGGAGCGCAGCTTGACCACGTCCTGCGAGATTTTCTGCTGCACGTAGGGGCGTGCGGGATAGACGCGTTCGAACATGTCGCGGTGGCTGACGATGGCGGGGCCTTCCTCGGTGCGCGCGGCGTGGGCCGCGGTGAGGATGGCGACCTGATAGGGGCGCAGGTCGACGGTGTGGCCTTCGATCATGCCGGTTTTCAGCGTGGGGTGGACGAGGACGGCGAAGTGGCCGAAATCATGCCGGTCCAGCGTTACTTCCGTGCCGGAGGCGCGGGCGAGGCGTTCGCGCATCAGGCCCTGCACGCGTTCCTTCGTTTCGGCGCGGGTGGTTTCGGGATCGGGGACTTCCTCGGCAGCGCCGTAGCTGACATAGGTGTCGTGGTAGATGTGGATGTTGGTGTCGGTTTCGCCCGCCTGTTCGAGTTTGCGGTACAAAGCGCGGGCGAGTTCGACGATATCCTCATCCGGCGATTTGTCGCCGCGCACGGGGTGGCTTTCGCCGCGGACCTGGCGGTAGAGCGAGTGGCCGCGCACGGCCTGCCCTTCGACCTGCACGAGTTGTTCGAGCAGGCGCAGTTCGGCTGTCGAGAACGCGATTTCGGTGCCGGTGAGCATGTAGCTGTTGGCGTTGTTGACGCGCAGGAACTGGTGCGGGCCCACGACCTTCACTTCCTGACGCAACTGCATGCTGAAGGTGCTGGCGTCGAAGACTTCGGGGTCGAAATAATCGGGGTTGAGGGAGATGCGTTCATCTTCCGGGTCGACCATCAGCGCGGGGCCGCGGGCGACGAGGTAGCCGGAGAGAATGCTGTTGAGGGTATCCAGCGTTTCCTGATTGGACATCAGGAAATTGTCTTTCTGGGAGAGCGGGCGGCTCATGCGGTCGTGCAGGTATTCGAACATTTCGAACTGCGCATCGGTGATGGTGAGCGCGGTATCGGCCACGGCGTAGCCGCCGCCTTCCAGCGGGTCCAGGCGCAGCATGCCGCGGTGGACACGGTTCTCGGGCATGTCTTTGAGCATGTAATAGCCGTCGCCCCATGACGTGCGCAGCAGGTCGAAGCCGAGGCCGGGGACACGCGCGTTGATTTTGCCGCGCACCTTGGTCATGAAGACGTCGATAATCTTGATTTCGGGTTCTTCCTCATCAAGGCCGTACATGCTTTTGAGGATCTGTTCCTTGGTGCGGACCTTGCCGCGCGCCCGCGCGAGGTAGGTGAGCACGCTGCGTTCGTGCGGCGTCAGCGGAATGCGGGCGCCATTGGCCGCCACCTCTCCGGTGCCGAGATCAATGGTCAGCGGACCCATGGAGAGGACGGCGCTGGCGCCAACGTTGCGGTTGACCGCGCGCGCGATTTTCAGCGGCAGCAGGGCCGGTTCGTTGGTCTGGTCGACGACGGTGGCGAAACCGGCGGAGAGGAGGTTGAATTCAACCTTGGGGCCCGGCGTGTCGACGTAGGCCACCAGCGGCATGTCGCCCGCGTTGTCGACGATGTCGCGGAGTTTCTTGAAATAAGGGTGGTTGCGCGCGTCGTGTTCGACCAGGTCGGCGTTGGGGACGACGAGGACCGCGTCGAAACCATCACCATCGCGGCGCAGGGTGGCGGCGAGTTCGTCGAGCGATTCAACGCCGAATTCCTCGTGCGCGAACGTGGCTGACCAGGGGATATTGCCGTAGTCGGCTTCAAGAAGCTTGAGGCGGCCGGGCAGTTCTTCGATGAGGTAGTCGCGGAATTCGCGGTCGGATTTCTTGGATTCGTCGGTATCGACGTAAATCAGCGTACGCACTGCTCACCTGTCATTTTATTGTTACCCCCGGCTTCTGATTAGCGCGGCGACAGGTGTTATGTCCAGTTTTCGTATCTGGTTTTTGGCAAATAAAAAACCCCCGATGGCGGGGGTTTTTCATGAGGCGCGGGACCCGGCTAAAGGCGCCCGCGAATATCTTAACCGATTTTCTTCTTGCGAACGACCGGCTTGCGCTCGATCACGATCAGGTCCAGCGTGCCGCCGGCTTTTTCAACGGCTGCCTTGGCAGCGTCGGAAGCGCCGGACACTTTCAGCGTCACTTTCGCTTTCAGCGTGCCGGTGCCCAGAAGGCGAACGCCGTCATGCTTGCGGCGGATGACCTTGGCCGCGACCAGCGCGTCCTCGTCAATCGCCTTCTTGGCATCGAGCTTGCCGGCATCGATGGCGGTCTGCAGGGCGCCGAGGTTGATTTCGGCGTATTCCTTGCGGTTCGGCTTCTTGAAGCCGCGTTTCGGCAGGCGACGGTACAGGGGCGTCTGACCGCCTTCGAAGCCGTGCAGGGCGACGCCGGTACGGGCCGTCTGACCTTTACCGCCTTTGCCCGAGGTCTTGCCTTTGCCAGAACCGATACCGCGACCAACGCGCATGCGCTTTTTGCGGGAACCGTGTTTCGGTTTGAGTTCATTAAGTTTCATAGCAAACCTTCCTTATTACGCGGCTTTGTCGTCAACGATTTTGACGAGGTGGGCCACTTTGCGGATCATGCCGCGCACAGCAGGAGTATCTTCCAGCGTGCGGGTGCGGTGACGCTTGTTGAGGCCGAGGCCTTTCAGAGTCGCTTCCTGGTCCGGGGTGCGGCCGATGGGGGAACCCGTCTGGGTCACCGTCACGGTCTTGCCGGATTTGGCTTCTTTTTTCGGAGCGGCGGTTTTGGCCGGCGCTTTTTTCGCTTTAGCTTCAGTCATCGGATTCCTCATCTTTCGCGCCGCCCTGACGGTTCACGACGATGTCGCTGACTTTCTTGCCACGACGCGTTGCGATCTGGCGCGGCGACTGCATGTTTTTCAGCGCATCGAACGTGGCTTTCACCATGTTGTGCGGGTTGTTGGTGCCCGTTGCCTTGGCAACGATGTCCTGGATGCCGACCGCTTCGAAAATCGCGCGCATCGGGCCACCAGCGATGATACCCGTACCGGCCGGAGCCGCGCGCAGGATCACTTTACCGGCGCCGAAATGGCCGCGGATGTCGTGGTGGATGGTGCGGCCTTCACGCAGCGGAACGCGCAGCATGTGGCGTTTGGCCTGTTCGGTCGCCTTTTTGATAGCTTCCGGAACTTCCTTCGATTTCGCGTGACCGGTACCGACGCGGCCTTTGCCGTCGCCGACGACGACCAGCGCCGCGAATGCGAAGCGACGGCCACCTTTCACCGTTTTAGCGACGCGGTTGATGGCAACCAGTTTTTCAACCAGGTCGCTATGCTCGCGTTCTTTGCCGTCTTTTTCAGGACGTTTACCTTCGGGGCGTGCCATTCATGTTCTCCTTAGAATTCCAGTCCGCCTTCGCGCGCAGCCTCGGCCAAAGCCTTGACGCGGCCATGATACAGGTACGACCCGCGGTCGAACACAACCTGTTTCACACCCGCCTTTTTGGCGCGTGCGGCGATCAATTTGCCGACTTCCGTGGCAGCGGCAACGTTGCCGCCGATTTTCACGGAAGACTTGATTTCTTTCTCGACAGTCGAGGCCTGGGCCAGCGTGACGCCTTTGGCGTCGTCGATGACCTGGGCATAGATGTTCGTGGCCGAACGATAGATGTTCAGACGCGGGCGGCCGCCTTTGATGGCCAGAGCGCGAACCTTGTTGCGGTTGCGGTACTGGCGGCGCTGGACCGTAGTGGTTTTCGGTTTCTTCATGGCGGCCCCTTACTTCTTCTTGCCTTCTTTGCGGATGATCCGCTCGTTGTCGTACTTGATGCCTTTGCCTTTGTACGGCTCCGGCTCGCGGAAACCACGAATCTCAGCAGCGACCTGACCGACTTTCTGTTTGTCGGAACCGGAGACGGTGATGGCGGTTTGTTTTTCGACCGCAATCTTGATGCCTTCCGGAATCGGGTACTTGATGTCGTGGCTGTAGCCGAGCTGCATCACCAGTTCCTTACCGGCAACCTGGGCGCGGTAACCGACGCCGTTGATTTCCAGTTTCTTTTCAAAGCCGGTTTCCAGGCCTTTGAAAAGGTTGGTGATATTGCGCTGGGTGGTTGCCCACATGGCGCGGTTGGCGGCACCATCGATCGGGTCGACGGTGATTTTACCATCGGCCATTTTCACGGCGACGTCCTGAGTAAAGTGAACGACGCCTTCGCCCAGCTTGCCCTTTGCCTTCACATGGTCGGCCTTGACCTCGACGGTCATGCCGGCCGGAACGGCAACAGCGTGTTTGCCTACGCGTGACATTAGAACACCTCGCACAGAAGTTCGCCGCCGACGTTTTCCTTGCGGGCAGCATGATCGGTCATGACGCCGTGGGGGGTCGACAGGATGGTGATGCCAAGGCCGTTGTGCACAGTACGCAGGCTCTTGACGTTGGAGTAAACGCGGCGACCGGGGGTCGAGACACGTTTGATGGTGCGGATGGCGGGTTGGCCTTCCGAATACTTCAACTCAATCGAAAGCCCTTTATCATCAGCGTTATAGCCGCGGATGTAACCTTCGTTCTTGAGCACGTCGAGCACGCTACGGCGCAGACGTGAGTTCGGGCTGGCGATAGTCGCCAGTTTGGCTTGTTGACCGTTACGAATGCGGGTCAACAGATCGCCGAGAGGATCGCTCATTGACATGGGATTTCCTCGTCCTTTCTTACCAGCTGGATTTCACAACGCCGGGCAACTCACCACGCGAAGCTTTTTCGCGCAGCATGTTACGGCACAATTTAAACTTACGGTGAACGGCACGCGGGCGACCGGTCAGGGCGCAACGGTTACGTTTCCGTACTTTCGCGGAATTGCGGGGCAGTTTCGCGAGTTTCATGTTGGCCTCGAAAATCTCGGCCGGGTCGGCGGAACGGTCACGTGCCACTTCGAGCAGTTTCTCGCGTTTGGACGAGAAGCGTTTTTCGAGCTTGGCGCGTTTTTTATCGCGTTCGATCATGCAGGTTTTTGCCATTGTCTCAAATCTCCTTAGCGATCGCGGATCGGCATGTTGAATTCTTTCAGAAGCGCCAGAGCACCCTCTTTATCACGGGCGGTCGTGCAGATGACGATATCCATACCGCGCACCTTTTCGACCTTGTCGAAGTTCACTTCCGGGAAAATGATGTGTTCCTTGATGCCCAGGGAGTAGTTGCCCTGTTGATCGAACGAGCGGGGCGAGAGGCCGCGGAAGTCGCGGACGCGCGGCAGCGCCACGTTGATCAGGCGGTCGAGGAATTCGTACATGCGGCGCTTGCGCAGCGTGACTTTGCAGCCGAGCGGCATGTTCTCACGGACCTTGAAACCGGCGATGGATTTCTTAGCGCGGGTCACGACGGCGCGCTGGCCGGCGATAAGCGTAAGATCTTCAGCGGCTTGCGAGGCTTTGCGCGAGTCTTGGGTGGAGTCGCCCACGCCCATGTTCAGGACGATTTTGTCCAGAGCCGGGATTTCGTGAACGTTCTTGAAGCCCAGTTTCTCGGCCAGCGCCTTGCGGACGCGGGTTTCGTATTCGGACTGAAGACGGGGCTTGTAGCCCTTCGCCACGGTCTGCTTGGTCACCGTTTTCACGGCAGACGCTTCGCCAGCGGCTTCTTTCTTCGGTTTCTTTTCAGTTTTTTTAGCTTCGGTGGCCATGATTATTTGCCCTCGATGGTTTCGCCGGAAGCTTTCGCAACGCGGACTTTGGTTCCGTCCTTCAGGACTTTGTATGCGACGCGGGTGGCTTTGCCGGTTTTCGGATCGGCCAGCGCGACGTTGGAGATGTGGATCGTGCCTTCGACTTTCTCGATGCCGCCCGGGGTGGTCTGGGTCGGCTTCTTGTGCATCGTGCGCATGTTCACGCCCGAAACGCGGACGCGGTTTTCAGCGCGGATGACTTCGATGACTTCACCCTTGGCGCCTTTGTTGGCACCGGAGATGACGACAACCTGATCGCCCTTTTTAATCTTGAGTTTAGCGGCGGTCATTACAGCACCTCAGCAGCAAGCGAAATGATTTTCAGGTAGCCTTCGCCACGCAGTTCGCGGGTGACGGGGCCGAAGATACGGGTGCCAACCGGTTCTTTCTGGTTGTTGACCAGAACGACCGCGTTGGAGTCGAAACGGATGAGGGTACCGTCTTCGCGTTTCATGCCGGTCTTGGTGCGGACGATAACCGCCTTCACGACCTGGCCTTTTTTCACGCGGCCGCGCGGGATTGCATCACGCACGGAGACGACGATTTCCTCGCCGATATTCGCGGTACGCTTGTGCGAACCGCCCAGTACCTTAATGCACATCACTTTCTTGGCGCCGGAGTTGTCGGCCACGTCAAGAACGGTTTGCATCTGAATCATAGCTTCACCTATCTCTTACTTAGCTGCTTTAGCAGCAGGCTTTTTAGCAGCCGGCTTCTTATCTGCAGCGGGTTTCTCGGCAGCCGGTTTAGCAGCCTTTTTCGGGGCGGCCTTAGCGGCTTTGGTTTCTTCCTTGGCGGGGACGTTCGTCGCCGGGTCGAAGGATTTCACGTCGCGGGCTTTGCCGAAACGGTCGCGGCCTTCGATGACCTTCCAGGATTTGTTCTTCGAAATCGGACGGCATTCCTCGATCGAGACCGTGTCGCCAGCCTGGCAGACATTGGCTTCGTCGTGAGCCGAGTACTTGGACGACTTCTTCACGTATTTCTTGTATTTCGGGTGCATGACGCGACGTTCGACCAAGACCGTGATGGTCTTGTTCATTTTGTCGGAAACGACGGTGCCTTGCAGGACGCGGCGGGGCATTGTTCTCTCTCCTTATGCCTTTGCCTTCGCTGCTTTTTTGGCAGCGGGGGCTTTTTTCGGGGCGGCGGCCTTTTTCTCGGCGGCGGGCTTCGCAGCCTTGGCCGGTTTCGCAGCACCGTTATTCTGGTTCAGCAGCGTCTTGGCGCGCGCGATGTCGCGGCGGACGACGCGCAGCTGGCTGGTATTCGCCAGTTGCTGACCCGACTTCTGGAAGCGCAGGGTCATTTGCTCCTTGCGCAGTTCCATGATCATTTCTTTCAGTTCGTCTGCGGATTTGGACCGCATAGCTTCGGCTTTCATAGCTCTTCTTCCTCTATTTATTCGCCGATACGAGCGACGACTTTGGTTTTCAGCGGCAGCTTGGCTGCGGCCAGTTGCAGCGCTTCACGGGCGAGCTGGGTCGGGATACCGTCCAGTTCGAACATGATGCGGCCCGGCTTCACGCGGCAGACCCAGTATTCCGGTGCACCTTTACCGGAACCCATACGGACTTCCAAGGGTTTCTTTGAAACCGGCACGTCCGGGAAGACGCGGATCCAGAGCTGGCCCTGGCGTTTCATGTGACGCGAGATGGCGCGGCGTGCGGCTTCGATCTGGCGCGCGGTGACGCGTTCCGGCTCGAGCGCCTTGAGGCCCACGGAACCGAAGTTCAGGTCGGTGCCGCCTTTGGCGGCGCCGCTGATGCGGCCCTTGTGGGCCTTGCGGTACTTCGTGCGTTTAGGTTGCATCATGTTGGCGATTCCTTATCCAAATATTCTTCTTATTCTTTGTTCTCGCTGCGGTCGGGACGCTCGCCACGGGGCTTGCGCGGACCACGATCGTCACGCTCGGGACGCGGACCGCGGTCTTCGCGGTTGCCTTCCGGACGGCCGTCACGGTTCCAGCCCTGGGCTTCCGAGACGCGCTTGTCGCGTGCCATCGGGTCGTGCGCCATGACTTCACCTTTGTAGATCCAGACCTTGCAGCCAATGATGCCGTAGGTGGTCAGCGCTTCGGCGAAGCCGAAGTCGATGTCGGCGCGCAGGGTGTGCAAGGGCACGCGGCCTTCGCGGTACCATTCCATGCGGGCGATGTCGGCACCGGCCAGACGGCCGGAGACGTTGATACGGATGCCCTGGCCACCCATGCGGAGGGCGGACTGGACAGCGCGTTTCATGGCGCGGCGGAAAGCGACGCGGCGTTCGAGCTGCTGGGCGACGCCTTCGGCGACGAGCTGGGCATCGACTTCCGGCTTGCGGATTTCGACGATGTTCAGCGCGACGTCGGCGTTGGCTTTATCAGCCAGTTCCTTGCGCAGTTTCTCGATGTCGGCGCCTTTTTTGCCGATGATCACGCCCGGGCGGGCCGTGTGGATCGAGACACGCACGTTTTTCGCAGCGCGTTCGACGATGACTTTCGACACGCCGGCGGCTTTGAGTTTTTCGTGCACGTATTTGCGCAGCTTGAGATCGTCGATCAGCTTGCCTGCGTAATCGCGGTCGGCGAACCAGCGCGAGTCCCAGGTGCGGTTAATACCAACGCGCATACCGATCGGATTGACTTTCTGACCCATGATTACGCTTCCTTCGTTTTTGCGTTTGCGGCAGCTTTAGCCGCAGGAGCAGCAGCTTTTTTAGCGGCCGGTTTCTTGGCGGTTTTAGCTTTTGCTTCGGTTTTAGCCGGTTTCGCAGCCTTCTTAGCCTCTTTATCGGCTTCGCGCACTACAATCGTGAGGCGCGAGAAGGGTTTTTCCACGCGAGATGCCTTACCGCGGCCACGAGCGTGAAAACGCATCATGGACATGGTGCGGCCGACCGAGGCTTCGGCGACGACCAGACGGTCGACGTCGAGGTTATGGTTATTCTCGGCGTTGTTCACGGCGGCCTTCAGGACTTTCTGAACGTCCTTGGCGATGCGACGGTTGGAGAACTCCAAGTCAACCAAGGCTTTCTCGGCCGATTTGCCACGGATCATGGCAGCGACCAGGTTCAGCTTGCGCGCGCTGGTACGCAGGTATTTCGCGTATGCGCGGGCCTCATTCTTGGCCTGACGGGGTTCGTTTGCGGGTTTGCTCATTTTCGCTCTCCGTTATTTCTGTGATGCGGCGGGTTTCGCTGCATCAGCTTTCTTGTCGGCAGCGGTGTGCGCGACGAAGGTGCGGGTGGGGGCAAATTCGCCGAGACGGTGACCGATCATGTTGTCGGTAACGATAACGGGGATGAATTTGTGACCGTTGTAGACGCCAAAGGTCAGGTTCACGAAGTGCGGCAGGATGACCGTCGCACGGGAGTGAGTCTGAATGATGACGTTCTTGCTGCCGGCACGCGCCTTCTCGACCTTTTTGAGGACGGAGGGGTGAACGTACGGGCCTTTCCAGGTTGAACGAGCCATGGTTTTCTATCCTCTTATTTCTTCTTCGCGCGGCGGATGATGAATTTATCCGTCGATTTGTTTTTACGGGTCTTGTTGCCCTTGGTGCCTTTACCCCACGGCGTAACCGGGTGGCGGCCACCAGAGGTACGGCCTTCACCACCACCGTGCGGGTGGTCGACCGGGTTCATGGACACGCCACGGACGGTCGGGCGGATGCCCTTCCAGCGGTTGCGGCCGGCTTTGGACAGGCTTTCGTTCATGTGGTCGGCGTTGGACATGGCACCGACGGTGGCCATGCATTCGCCTTTGATGACGCGCAGTTCGCCCGAGCTCAGCTTCACCTGAACGTAGCCGCTGTCGCGGCCCACGACCTGGGCGTAGCAACCGGCGGAGCGGGACAACTGACCGCCCTTGCCGACTTTGAGTTCGATGTTGTGGATGATGGTACCCACCGGCATGGCCTTCAGCGGCAGGGCGTTGCCCGGCTTGATGTCGGCGTTGGGACCGGAGGAGACCTTGTCACCCTTGGCCAGGCGTTGCGGCGCCAGGATGTAGGCTTTTTCGCCGTCCTTGTATTCGATGAGGGCGATGTAGCCGGTGCGGTTCGGGTCATACTCGAGGCGCAGGACGGTCGCTTCGGTGCCGTGTTTCAGGCGTTTGAAGTCGATGACGCGGTAGCGCTGCTTGTGACCGCCGCCGATGTGGCGGGTGGTGATCTGACCCATGTTGTTGCGGCCGCCGGTTTTTTTCTGACCTTCGGTCAGCGACTTTTCAGGGCCGCCTTTCCACAGATCTTCGCGGCTGTTCAGAACGAGCTGACGCGACGCGTTGTTGATCGGTTTGTATTGCTTGAGTGCCATTTTCGCCTCTCGTTACTTCGCTTGACCGAAGTCGATAGCCTGGCCTTCGGCCAGCTTGACTACGGCTTTTTTCATGTCGCCGCGAATTGCGCGACGGCCACGAAAGAATTTGGTTTTGCCCTTCTGGACGAGCGTGTTCACGCCCTTGACCTTGACGCCGAACAGCGTTTCAACGGCTGCCTTGATCTGCGGCTTGGTCGCGGTGGTCGAAACTTCGAACGTCACGTGGTTGAAAGCGGCAGCACCTGCCGTTTTCTCGGTGACGATCGGGCGGCGGATGATTTCGTACATCCACTCGGCCGGTTTCGCGGCACCTTCTTGGTTTTTCTTCGTTGCCATTGTTTTAGTCCTTCAGCTTTTCGGTCAGGGCGCTGACTGCGTCCTTGGTCAGCACCAGCGTGTCGCGGCGCATGATGTCATACACGTTCGCGCCGTTCACGCCCAGCACGTCGATCATCGGAATGTTCGTCGTGGCGCGGGCGAAGTTGACGTCCATGTCGGCGCCGGTGACGACAACCGCGTTCTGAATGCCGAGGGCTTTCAGTTGCAGCGCCATCGCCTTGGTCTTGTGCGAGGAATCGGCGATCGTGTCGAGCACGATGAGCTTGCCTTCGGCAGCCTTGGCGGACAGGGCGGATTTCAATGCCAGTTTACGCACTTTCTTCGGCAGGCCAATGGCGTGGGAAC